>JAFVYP010000099.1 GCA_017508555.1 Lentisphaeria bacterium | reverse complement strand
CTCCTGCGGTCTTGTCACCGGTGACAATGGCGAACGTCTGCTGCTGACCGATATCCTCGGCGCCGAAGACCACTTCGGCGATATGGACTTCAAAGTCTGCGGTACCCGCAACGGCATCACCGGATTCCAGCTTGACCTCAAGCTGCCCGGTATTCCCATCGACCTGCTCTGCGAAGCCATGGAACGCAACCGGATCGCCCGTATGCAGATCCTTGATGTGATCGAAGCGTGCATTCCGGCTCCCCGCGCTGATATCAGCGAACGCGCTCCCCGTCTGGAAGTCATCAGGATCAATCCCGAAAAGATCGGTGCTCTCATCGGTCCCGGAGGTAAAAATATCCGTTCCATCACCGAAGAGACTGGTGCCTCCATCGACGTCGATGATTCCGGTGAAGTCAAGATCATGGCCAACAACAAGAGCAAGCTGGATGCCGCCAAAGAACGCGTTCTGGCCTGTACGGCAGAGGCTGAAGTCGGCAAGATCTACCGCGGCAAAGTCGTCACGCTCCGTGACTTCGGTGCCTTCGTGGAGATCCTCCCCGGCATGGATGGTTTGCTGCACATCTCTGAAATGGCAGATTACCGCGTGAACAAAGTCACCGATATCTGCAGCGAAGGCGATTTCGTCACTGTCAAAGTCATCGACATCGACAGCGCCGGCAAGATCCGCTTGAGCCGCAAGGCTGCGCTCAAGGAAATGGATGAAAAATAATCCGTTTTCTCTTGAACAACACAATAAAAGCATCAGAAACAGCCGGAATAACCCCCGGCTGTTTTTGAATAACAAGGATGGAGTCCGGTTGAAATGGTCAAATTGATCTCTTATTTGTTTCCCTTCCTCGTCAATTATGTCCTCGGCGGCGTGTTTTTCATCACGGCATTGCGGTGTTCTCAGGCGCAGACCCCCGGTTGGGTCGTGGGAGCGACTCTTTCCGCCTGGTCACTGATTTACTCCATCGTCTCATTTTTTGCCGGGCGGATAACGACTGCAAAAAATGCTGTCGCGCTGATTTGCGCAGGCGGTCTGATGATAACAGCGGCCTCGGCAGGTTTCCTGCTGTTTCCCGGCGTTTACACGCAGTTTATCTGGATCGCGCTGACAGGTATTGCGGCCGCAACGTATTGTACCAGTTTTCAGGTTTTTGCAAAATCTATTGAAAAGAATGAAAACACAGGCGTTGTCCGTGCAACGGCACTTTACACGGCCAGCTGGAGTGCCGGTATGGCGACCGGGCCGTTTGTATTCGGTGTGCTGCCGATCAATTTGAGTTTTATGATCAACGCTGTCCTCGGCTTGCTGATCGCAGGCGGGATCGTGCTTGTTGCCGGAAACATCAAAAAAAGAGAGGATTCTGCTGCCGGAGAAAAGGATCTCTGTGAAAAAGAGCCTTCCCTTTTCCGGGATTGCGTCCTTGCCGGATGGATCATCGGCGGAACAGGAACGATCGCGATTTTTGTTATCCGCTGTTTAGTTCCCTACCGGGCCAATCTGCTCGGATTTTCAAGAGCTGACGCAGGGATCATTCTTGCTGTCGTCAGTTTCATGCAGGCATTTACAGCGCTTGCTCTGATTAAAGCCAAGACCATGATGTATAAGATTTTTCCGGTCATGCTGGCTGGCTTGTGCGGCATTGCTTCGCTGCTGCTTTTCGGATTCGGCAGCGGCAAAGCCGTATTCACAGCTGCTGCGGTCCTTTTCGGGCTGTATTCCGGATACTTTTACTTTATGTTCGTATATCACTCGCTTGTCTCTCCGGATAAAAGCACCCGTTACGTTGCCATCAATGAGATCATCGTCGGCATCATGGGAACAGTCGGTCCCTTTGCCGGAGGCCTGCTGACAACGCCCCAAACCAGCGGAACGGCGTTTCCGGCAGCGGCAGTGCTTTGTCTGCTGAGTGTTCTTGTCAGTACCATCTTCCTTAAAAAAGCGCGGAACACCAAATGAATATCCGGATAAAAAGACTGAAACAGACGGATCTGCTGTTGGCTTCCGGGATTTTTTGCGCAGCAGTTCTGTTGTTTTTACAGTCAGTCTTTTTTGATGTCGATATTTTTGATGATTATTTCTATATCCGGGATCTTCAGACGGACGATCTGCCCGGCGTCCTGGAGTTTATTTTCACCCCGGTCCTCAAACTGCGTTCACCGCTTGTGCAGCTTTCCTTTCTGGCAGACAGAGTTCTTTGGGAAAAAGGGCTGCTTTCCTGCGGCGTCCATGCCGGCAACATTTTTTATCACGCAGCCGGAGCGGTTCTGCTCTATTTTCTCTGCCGGAAACTGCGGCTGCGTTTTTCCGGAAAAAGTCTCCATCTGACACCGGTGTGGTGTGCCGCCGCCGCATTGATCTGGGCTCTGCATCCGCAGCGGGTGGAGTCCGTTGCCTGGATATCTGAAAGAAAAGATGTGCTTCTGGCGCTCTGTTTCTTTGCGGCGCTCCTGCTGCTGATCCGTTTTATCAGGACGGGAAAAGGGTGTTTTTGGCCGCTGGGATTGTATTTGCTTTCATTTTCCATCAAACCGATGCTTCTCATGTTTCCTTGTGCAGTCCTTCTTCTGCTGAAAATCGAAACGGGACGTTTTTTCAGCAGAAAAAACATCAGGATCCTGCTGCCTTATGTGCTGATCTGTTTTGCCGCGCTGCTGTACCTGTTCCCCGCAGCATTTTCCGGCAACCGGGGCGCCGGACAGCTTTGGGGCCGGTCCGCGATCGTTCTGCACAATATCGGCAACTATTTTCAAAGCGCTGTTTTGCCCGGAAAACTGGTCCCCTTTTATCCGATGTACCACCCGGCAGAAAGCACGCTGCTGTACACGGGACTCTTTGCGCTGCTTTTGTGTTTGCCGCTTGTCGTCTTCCGGCAGCAGAGGGAACTGCGGAATATTTTATTTCTGACGCTCCTGCTTTTTCCGGTGATGCTCGCTCCCGTCTGCGGATTTATCAGGATCGGCAATGCGGACTGGGCTGACCGCTACAATCTGCTGCCTTCCTGTTTCCTTCTTCTGCCTGCTGTTTTTCTGCTGCGGAAGTGGTCTGTTTCTCCTCACCTGCGTCCTGTCATCATGGCCGGAACGGCTGTTTATCTGCTGTATCTGACTGTCCAGACAGCGTGTTATCTGCCGGTGTGGCGCAGTTACAAATCGGTTTTGACCGGTTCCGTTGAAAACATTTCCCGTCCCAATTACCGGATCGTTTTCCTGGCTTCCTTTTGTGCATTCATCGAAAAAGACTATCCGCTGGCACGGGATACAGCGCTGACCGTCAAACCGGAAGATGCAGCAACGCCCGCCGACCGGAAATGTATAGCGCTTTTTCGAGAAACCATGACCGGATTGCTGGAAATGTTAAGTCCCCATCAGGAACGCGGCGGCCGCCGTTTGACAGCTGTTCTTCTGACAGATCCTCAGCCGACGCTTGCAATGATCGCCAGCGGTTATCTGGATGTTGTCACTGATGCCGCCGTCTATTGGAATCTGAAACACAATAAAACGCAAACGGCCGCCCTGCTCTGCCGTAAAGCTGTTCCGCACACGCATTTTCCGGATAAAAAACTGGTTTATCAGATAAAGGCCGCTCTGCTTGAAAAAGATCTTCATACGGCTGCAAACACGATCCGGATCCTGCAAAAAAGATTTCCTCAGCACGTTCTTCTGAAAGATTTTGAACGGCAGCTGAAAACTTTGACAACAACAACAGATCAGAAAAATGAAAAATAAACTTATTATCGTTCTTGACCGGTTGCGCAGTGCGCACAATGTCGGCAATATTTTCCGCATTGCTGAAGCACTGGGAGCGGCGGAGATCATTGCCTGCGGCTACACACCTGTCCCGCCGCACCCCAGGCTTGTCAAAACAGCCATGGGCGCAGACAAAATGGTTCCCTGCCGCAGTTTTGAGACCTCTCTTGAGGCCGTCAAAGCGCTGCGGGCAGAGGGCGTACAGGAAATTCTCGCAGCAGAACCCTTCCCCGGCAGCATCCCCGCCTGGGAACGGGACTACAAGTTTCCGCTGGCCATTATTTTCGGCAATGAGGCCCTGGGCGTACATCCGGAAACACTGGAAGCCGTTGACGGTATGGTTTGCCTGCCCATGTATGGCGCAAAGGCCTCCATCAACGTCGGCAACGCCGCTGCGGCGATTCTTTATGCGGTTGAAGCAAGGAGCAGACTCTTATGAAAATAAAACTTGTCGGTAAAAATCTGGATGATATCCGTCCTCTGCTGGAAAAATTCGGCTTCAAAGAGTGTGACAGTGATTTTGAGCTTGTCATCACCCATGGCGGTGACGGCGCACTTCTGGGGGCAGAAAGGGATTATCCCGGTATTCCAAAGTTTCCTTTGCGCGATGCGGCAACGGCCTCTCCCTGTGCAGCCCACGAGGCCAGTCTGCGTCTGGAGGAGCTTGTGTCCGGGAAGGCCCGTCTTTCCGTTCTCCCCAAAGTGGCGGCCAAAGTCAACGGCAGGGAGATCACCGCGCTGAATGATGTATTCATCCACAATTTTGAACGGGCCAGTGCCCTTCGCTACCGTGTTTGGATCGACGGAGAACTTTATGCGCATGAAATCGTGGGCGACGGCGTGTGTCTGTCAAGCGTTCACGGCAGTTCCGCCTATTACAGAAGCATTACCCAGAGTTTGTTCAAGGTGGGGATCGGCCTTGCTTTCAGCAATTCCACGGAAGATGTCAACCATCTTGTCCTGAATGAAAACTCCCGGATCGGGATCGAGATCGTCAGGGGACCCGGACTGCTGATCGCGGATAATTCTCCTGATTATGAGACGATTGCCGTCGGAGAAACGGTGGAACTTTACCAGACAGATAAAACAGCCAGGATCCTGGGCCTTGACGGCTTTATGTGTAAACAATGCCGTCTGCTCCGGCATCCGCACAAACATCCTTTTGCCGGAATGTACTGAGCATGGGTATTTACAAACTGCACGCCCCCTTCCCTCCCGCAGGAGACCAGCCGGAAGCGATCAGACAGCTTCAGGCCGGTTTTGCCGCACACAAAACGGCTCAAACCCTGCTGGGAGTGACCGGATCCGGCAAAACCTACACACTGGCTTGTGCCATCGCTGAGATGGACAGACCCGTTCTTGTTCTCTCTCATAACAAGACACTGGCTGCACAGCTTTACAGTGAGTTCAAAAGTTTTTTTCCTGAAAACGCGGTGGAGTACTTTGTCAGTTACTACGACTATTACATGCCGGAATCCTACATTCCCCAGACGGACACCTATATCGCCAAAGATTCCAGCATCAATGAGGAGATCGAACGTCTGCGTCTTTCTACAACGACCAGTCTTGTCGAACGACGTGATGTGATCGTCGTTGCCAGTGTATCCTGTATTTACAGTTTGGGAGCGCCGGAAGAGTTTTCCGAGATGTGCGTCCGCCTTGCCTGCGGAGATACCTTGAGCCGCAATGATCTGCTGGCCCGCCTGGTGGATATCCAGTACAACCGGAACGATGCAGCGCCGGAACGGGGGGAGTTCCGCGTCCGCGGCGACGTGGTGGATGTGTACGAACCCCAGCGCAAGGATTTTGTCAGGATCAGCTTTTTCGGGGACGAAGTGGACAGTATCGAAAGACGCGATGCCGTTTCCGGAAAAGTCAAACACCGTCCGGAGCTGGCGACCCTCTTCCCCTGCAAACAATTCGTTCTGCCGCCGGACCGTATCGCGGGAGCAGCCATCGCCATCCGGGAAGAGATGAATGAGCGCCTGAAATATTTTGAAGAGAACAATCTTCTGGTGGAAGCCCAGCGTCTGCATCAGAGAGTGACTTACGATATTGAAATGATGAAGGAACTGGGCTATTGCAGCGGTATTGAAAATTACTCCAT
>JAFVYP010000098.1 GCA_017508555.1 Lentisphaeria bacterium | reverse complement strand
TGACTTCCCAGAAGGGGATAACGGCTTCGTACATCACCGGATCATAACTCAATCCCCGTTTACTGAAATCGGAACGGGTATTGAAAAGCACATCCAGCGGAGCGTTGCCGTCCAGTTTCTGCTTGGCAAACATGCCGTCGGGGGCGGCCTGGATGGTTTCCAGCTGGGTGATGAAGTCTCCCAGACAGTAGAAAATGGGTTTTCCCTTGTAGATCTCCATGGGGCGTAGCAGGTGGGGACCTGTGCCGATAACGGCATCTGCGCCGGCATCTATGCAGGCACGGCAGAAGTCCAGTGAAAAGGGATCGACGGTCTCTTTGGAGCTGCCGTAAAGTTCATGGGTGTGCATGGCGATCACCACATAATCCGCCATGAAGCGGGCTTCTCCGATCATATTCTGGATGCGTTTCATGTCCTCAGGGTGGACTTGGGAAATGATCTTGGCTTCCGGTCCCTCTTCAAACATGAGTTTGCCGAAGGGCTGTTCCGTCTCTTTGAGCTGAGGCAGATAGCCCTCACCGCGGATGATGTTGTCCTGACAGTTGATCCCCAGAGCATCAGCAATGCGTTTGAGATGGTTCATCTCCTCTTTGGGGAGGATGTATTTTTTGATGACCCTGA
Source organism: Lentisphaeria bacterium (assembly GCA_017508555.1). Classification (GTDB taxonomy): domain Bacteria; phylum Verrucomicrobiota; class Lentisphaeria; order Victivallales; family Victivallaceae; genus UBA1784. Next base: position 17,327 of record JAFVYP010000098.1, on the reverse strand, counting down.
TGCCGTTGACGCCGGGACGTCCGGGGAGACGGGCTGTCTGTTGTCCTGCCATGTTTTCAGGATTGAAACTTGCCGTACATCCGATCAGGGCATAACGGCCGGAAACTGTGTCGATATAGGCGGGCTTGGAGGCATCGGCCAGATTTCTCCCGGTGCCGGAATAGGGAAACCCTGCTTTTTCGACATTTTGAAGTGTTTTTTCCAGACCGTCATAGGAGTAATCCAGCGCATGATTGTTGGCGGTACTCAAGATGTTGATGCCGAATTGGCGCAGATCCTCCAGCACACCGGGAGGGGAACAGAGCCAGCTGCCGCCGCTCTGCGCGCCGCCGCAGGATTCAAAATTGTGAACGGTCGTTTCAAGATTTCCGAAGCGGAAATCTCCCTGCATGATAAAATTTCTGACTTCATTGAAACCGTCGTAAACGCCTTCAAAGGGCAGACGGCGGGTTATCATGGAGTCGCCCGTTGCTGTGCAACGGAAAACGGGTGCTGTATCAGACATTGTTTTACCTCAATTTTCAGGCTTTTTCTTACTATATCCCCGTCCGGCGAAAATTCAAGTTTTATACTGACATCTGCTGCTTTTTTTGTTGCAGGGAGTTTTTGGGGGGAACGATCGGTATCATATTTGACAAATCAGGATTCAACGGATATATTTCTGCATATTTATCAATAATGAATTGAAAAAAGGAGTTGGGTTCCATGAAAGTCTGCGCCATTCAGCCTCCGTACGGTTACGATCCGCTTCAGGCGGAAAAAACAGTCGGGTTCATTATCCGGGAGCTGAACTCCTGTGATGAGAGTTTTGATCTGATTTTGACGCCGGAATACTCCAACACGCCGGGAACGATCCCCCCGGAGGAGACACTTGCTTTTTCAAAAGCCTGGCGCGAAAAGCTGGAACAGGCCGCCGTTTCCGCCGCCTGGCGCTGCAAAGCCGTTGTGGCTCTCAGTTACAGTGCCTGCGTCTGCGGCAAAGAACGGAATACAACGAGGGTCTTTCTGCCCTCCGGTGAAATTGCAGGGGACTACTGGAAACAGCAGCTTGTTTTGAGTGAACCTGTTGAACACAAAGTGGATAACTCTTATGCGCTTGAAAAACGCACGCCGACAATCCTTGAGATCGGCGGCTTGAAGTTTGCCTTCGTCACCTGTTACGACGCCTATTTCCTTGAATACATCGAAGCGCTTTCGGCCTGCCAGCCGGATATCGTGCTTGTGGCGGCCATGCAGCGGGCGGAGACTTTTGAAAATCTGCATCTGCTCAACAGGATGCTGGCTTTCCGGACCAATGCCTTTGTTCTGCGGGCCTCGTACAGCATGGGGGAAAACACCTCCGCAGGCGGCTCAAGCCTTGTGGCCGATCCCTCGGGAAAGATCCTGGCGGATATGGGGAACAAAGTCGGCAAATTGATCTGCGATATTCCTGATCCTAAGTGGAAGTATATGCGCAGTAACAGCTTCGGCGGAAAAATGATCCTGAATGATAAATTCGTCGATCAGGGGCGGACACCCTGGGCCTACCGTCCGGCAGGTCCCTTTGTGACTCTGGATGACAGGCGCATGCCCTATCCGCGGATATGCGCTCACCGGGGATTTCACGCGCAGCTGCCCGAAAACACCATGCCCGCTTTCGGCGCGGCTGTTGCTCTGGGCGCGGATGAGATCGAATTTGATATCTGGGAAACCCGGGACGGCGTTCCTGTCGCCTGTCACGATCCCTCTCTTGACCGCGTTTCCAACGGCAGCGGCATGGTGCGCGAAAAAACGTTGGAGGAGCTGCTCGCTTACGATTTCGGAAGCAAATGCCACAGCTCCCTTGAGGGATTGAAGATCGTGACTCTTGAAGAGATCCTTCAGAAATTTTCAAGACATACGGTCATGAATATCCACATCAAATCTTTTGAAAAAGAAACCTTTTCCCGTCCCTTCATCCGCAAGGTGGCGGATATGCTCCACAGGTACGACTGCGCGGACTACGCCTATTTTATGGGGACGAGCAACGTGCAGGAGGCCGCCATCGAGGCAGCGCCGGAGATCACCCGCTGCATGGGCTCTGAGCGGGATATGGCCAAGCTCAAGATCGTTGAACGGGCCATCCGTTACGGCTGTAAAAAAGTACAGTTTTTTACTGAGTATTACAGCAAAGAGCTGATCGACCTTGCCCATGCCAACGGGATCCTCTGCAATTATTTCTATTGTGATGATCCCGCCCATGCCCGCCGCATGCTGGAACTGGGAATAGATACGGTCCTGACGAACAACTACTTTCAAATTGCCCGTGAAAGAGATCTTTTTCTGGCAGAATAACAGCCGGCAAGCGGTGTTTTATTCCCCGAAAAGGACGATTTTGACATCTTCTGCGGTGGTGCGCAGAGCGTCCTCACCGAACTCTTTTGTGGCCTGATGAGCTGTGCGGGCGTACCAGAGGGAATCGTCGATCTTTTCCATGGAAACGGTTTCCGGATGGATGACCAGCATTTCACTGGTTTCAAGAACGCCCGTGTGGTCTCCCTTGAACTTTTTCTGAGTGCTTTCCCGGGTTCTGACGGGATGGACACGGATATAGTTGAAGGGGTTGTTGCCGCCGGTGTAATACTGGGCATTTTCCTCATTGCCCCACCAGCCTCTGCCGTTTTTTTTATCCAGAAATTCAAAGATGATCTTTCTGCCGGCAAAACGGAAAGCAAGATCCGTGGGCATGCCCTGATAAAATCCCTCCGTCTGGTGGGCGATGAAGCAATGGATATTGCGGAAACCGACTTCCAGCAGTCCTTTGAAAATATCTTCCGCCACGGGGATGATCTTTTCAGGAGAGACATTGATCGTGCCGTTGTTTTCCGGATCGGCCACCGCGCAGGTGGCTGTGCCGTAATAGAAGGGCGGCAGCAGCACCATGTCATCGGGATATTGTTCCTCGACCATGTTCAGCACTTTTTCGGCGATGAAATAATCCGTTCCGATGGGCAGGTGTTCCGCGTGGTATTCGATGACCCCCAGCGGCAGGACAACGGGGATATTGCGTTTGACGGCATCACGGATCTGGGACGGCTGCATATAAAGATAGCGCATGGCGGCAACTCCTTGAAATTTATTGTTTGAACGATGTTGACCAGAAAAAATAGCACACTTGCCGCTTTTTTGCAAGGATGCAAATGAAAATATGTTGACCCATTCAAAAAAGTTGAAAAATAACCCTCTTCCGGTGTTGTATTTGGGGAAAATCTGGATATAATAAATAAAGATTCACCCAACTTGGTCCATTCAACATAAAAAGGAGTTTTTTATGCAATACTTGAAGATGCTTCCCTATCAGGTGAGAGAAGCGATTGAAAAAAATGTTCCGGTCGTCCTGCCCATGGGCGTAGTCGAGTATCATGCGGAACATCTGCCGCTTGGCGTGGATTGTTTTACCTGTATCGAAACGATTGAACGGGTCGAAAAGCGTCATCCTGAAATCGTTGTTCTGCCTCCTTTTTATTACGGTGCGGCCAGTCTGGCTGTGGCCAGTCCTGAAAATAACGGGACCGTTCATGTGGATGCACTCAAATTGATCCCGGTGGCTGAAGATATTTTCCGGGGCCTTCTGCGGGTGGGATTCCGCAACATCCACGGTCTGATCGCTCACCAGACCGAAGAGTTTTATCAGGGCATGCCCACGGATCTTGCCTTCCGCACGGCTGCGCGGCATGTGATTTTTGAGTGGCTTGAAAAGGAAAGCGGCGAAGGCTGGTGGGGAACTGAAAAGTTCAGCAACTATTACGACGGCAGCAACAATCCTTTCAAGTGGATACAGATCCATACCTGCCGTGAGCATGATGTCACCGGTGAGCATAAGAGAAAGTTTCCGGGGGATCATGCCGGTATCCTTGAGACCAGCGAGACGCTCTGCATGTATCCGGATTTGGTCGAACTCGACCGTATCGACGGCTCCATCTGGTACGCCAGGACGGGCAGGGATGCCACTGCAGAGTACGGCGATGCTGCTCTTGAGGCCGCCGCAGATGATTTTGAAATCAGTCTCTTCCCTGAGAAAGAGTAACAGAGGAACGTCAGGAAATGAGTGAAAAGAATTATGATTTCCGCAAGCGTCACTGGGCGTACCACAAGCCCGGACGCCGGGATCCGGAGCGCAAGGCTGCTGAAAATGAAGTGATGCTTTCCAGTGACTGGAAAATCGGTTTTTCCGGCAGTGAAGAGAGCATTGCCGCCATCGCCGCCCGGGATTTTCAGGATTATCTTGAAAAAAGCATGGGGGTCCCTCTGGCCCTTGTCCGAGAGGACGGCAGCCGCACCATCTGGATCGAAACGGATACCGCTGTTAAAGAGGGATTCACCGTCAGCGTTGCAAAGGATCACATCCGTCTTGCGGCCGCTGAAGACAAGATGACTTTCAGGGGAACGATCCATCTGGAAGACTTGATGAATCTTGAGGAAGCGCCGGTTCTTCCCCTGGGGGAAATGGTCCGCCGTCCTCTTTATACGACCCGTATCGTCCATTCCGGGACGGGCCTTGATGCTTATCCGGATCAGGAGCTTCTGGCGCTGCTGCATGCCGGATATGATACCATCGACCTTTTCCTTGTGGATATTGACCGCAACCGTCTCGGTTACTGCGATTTCAATGATATCATCGAACGGGCGGCAAGGTACGGGATCGCCACGGTTTTCCACAATTATATCCAGACGCGCATCCATCCCGACGAGGAGGGCGCTCAGGCCAGATTTGATGCTGTGTACGGCGATCTGATCCGCCGTTATCCCAAAGTGGCCTCGATCAACCTGTGCGGAGAGGCTCTGGAGTTCCCCAGCAAAGACAAGGCCACCACGGGCAAACCCCACCGTGAAAGTGTTGTTGACGGTATTCCCGATACCCGTCCCAGTCCCGGCTGGTATCCCTGTTCGGATTATCCGGCTTATATCCAGTGCATCGAGCGGGCTGTCCACAAATTCAATCCTCAGACCAGTGTCTCTTTTTCCACCTACAACTGGGGGTATGCGCCGCTGGAACTGCGGAAACGTTTTCTGGATAATTTCCCGGAAAATGTGACTTTGAGCGTCTGTTTTGAGATCTTTTCCCAGCGGACCCTTGAGGGATTTCATACGCCGGTTATGGATTACACCATGTCAGCCGACAAACCCGGATATTATTTTTCAACAGAGTGTGAAGAGGCTTTCAAGCGGGGCATCACCGTGACGGGCAATGTCAATACGGCGGGGATCGCCTGGGATTTCGGCTGTATCCCCCTGGTGCCTGCGCCCGACAAGATCCTCAAACGGGATCTCTGTCTGCGCGAGGCCGGATTGAAATGGAATTTGCGCAGTCATTACTGCACCCATCACTACGGCTGGTGGAACAGCGTGGCTGCCGATCTGGGCAAGTGGTCGGGATGGATGGATTTTGAGCCGGATTATGATGCGCTTCTGACAAAGATCGCCATTCGTGATTACGGCAGAGAGGCGGCGCCTCATGTGCGCCGCGCCTGGGATTGTTTCAGCAAGGGCATGGATCACTATGTGGCCAGCAACGAGGACCAGTACGGTCCCTGGCGGGTGGGGCCGGCTTATCCCTTTATTTTCCAGCCCAATATCTCCCGGACGATGGCCAATAAGGAGATCAAATTCCCCACAGCGCCTCATGCGCATTTCGGACATGTCATCGTCAAAACCTTTTACGGTCCTTACGAAAACGCGGAGCAGACCCCGGGATTCCTCCGTTATCCCGCCGAGATCCGCAGTCTTGAAAAGATGCTTGTGTTGTGGAACGAGGGCGTTGAGCAGGCCGCACTTGCCGTGGAAAAGGCCGATCCCGGAAAACGGGACGAGGCCGGGAGACTGGAGGCGCTTGGTCACTTCATCCGCAATGAGATCGTGACCACGATCAACATCAAAAAATGGTGGCGGGCCAATATGGCCATGCAGAACTGCCAGACGGCAGAAGAGGCGGAAAAGTTCCTTGATGAGATCGAAGGGATCGCCGCCGCTGAAGCAGAAAATGTCAAAGACACGATCCCCCTGGTGGAATTTGATTCCCGTCTGGGCTGGGAGCCCAGTATGGAATATGTCTGCGACAAGTGGCACCTTGAGTGGAAACTGCGTCAGCTGGAAAGCGCCTTGCGTGAAACGGCGGCTTACCGCCGTATGCTCTGTCTCCACCGGTCGTAACAGCGTGCGCGGTATTTTTCAAGCCCGGAATGTGAAAACGTTCCGGGCTTATTCCGGTATGCCGGAGCCGCTGCTTTTTTCAGGCTTTGCCCCCGACACGGGCAGATAAATGATAAAAAACTGAAAATACTCCGCTTTTCTCGAAGGCTCTGTTCCCTGTATGTGTAGATATGACCGGCAGGAAACTTTCCTTACCTTAAAAATACACCGCTTTTTTTGAAAAAGGAGGGGGTTCGGGGGAGGGAAAAACTTTTTTTCACGTGAAAAAAAGTTTTTCCCTCCCCCGATGCCATCATCCCTTTATCAAGAACAGAGCGTTTTTTTACAGAGCCCCGTGCTTTTTGCGGAGTGCTGCGGCGCCGGTCAGGTCGTGCAGGAGCGTGCGGAAAACAGGCGCCTGAATGCGTCCCATTTCCATAACTTCCTCAAGGGTGAGGGGGGCGTCCGTGACGCCTGCGGCCAGATTGCTGATACAGCTGAGGGCAAGGACCCGGAAACCGCAATGTCTGGCCGCCATGGCTTCGATGACAGTGGACATCGTCACGGCATCTGCGCCGGCATTTTTCAAAAAGCGTATTTCTGCGGGGGTCTCAAAATTTGGACCGGCAGTCTGGACAAGGACACCCTCTTTCAGGGTGATGCCGTTGCGTTCGGCCACAGAGTGGGCGAGGCGGCGCAGATCCTGATCGTAAACGCCGGACATATCCGGAAAGCGTACACCGAGAGAATCCGGATTTTTTCCCCGGAGAGGGGAGGGGACAAACAGGGAAATGTGATCCGTCACCAGCATGAAATCACCGGCGGAAAAGGCTGGATTGATCCCGCCGGAAGAGTTGGTGAGAAAGAGATTTTTGGCACCCATCATGCGCAGCAGCCGCAGGGGCATGACCACATCCTGAACATCGTAACCTTCGTAAAAGTGGACCCGTCCCTGCATGACGGCAGTTTTGACACCGGAAACTTTTCCGAAAATAAACCGTCCCTTGTGGCTGGGGGCTGTGGAAACAGGCATGCCGGGGATATCGGCGTAATCAATGATGATCTTCTCCTCCAGTTCATCGGCAAATCCGCCCAGACCTGATCCGAGAGTGATGGCGGTTTCCGGAACAAAATCTGTCCGGCTGCGGATGTATGCCAGGGCGGCGGCAAGTTTTTTTTCGATCATTTTTTTCTCCTCATTTTGTTATTTTCATCGCGGATGCGAAAAAATGCATACAGTCCGGTTCTTCAGCCGGATTGATATGGATGATATTGTTTTCCAGAGGTTCTGTTTTTTGGACCGTTTCCGGAAAAAGCGTCCGGGCGGCAGCTCCGGCAAGAGCGGCATTGCCGGTTTTGAGGAATCGGTTTTCCGGCAGATCCGGGAGCAGTCCTGTATAAACGGCTCTGGAAATATCCAGATGAAATGCAAAAGTCCCTGCCAGATAAACCTTTGAAATCTCTGCTGCGCTGATGTCTGCCTTCCGGAACAGCAGCCGCAGACCGCTTGAAATGGCGGCTTTGGCTGTAACAAGTTCAGACAGCTCTTCTTCAGAGGGGATCAGATTTTCCGGCAGCCCGGGGGCTTTGATCCACCGGCCGAAGTTATCCAGAAAGCCTGCTTTGTGAGCTTCGCACAGCAGATCGTTCAGCGCCGTTCCGCAAAGACGGGTGCCGGAGGGGGCGTTCGGAAAGAGCTGCCAGGCGTTTTCCCTGAAATCCAGATGCCGGATGGCTCCATGGACGCTTCCATTCCGTTCAAAGGCGGGACCAGCGGCGGCTGAGAGCGCGTAAAAAGTTCCTTTTTTATTGAGGATCATTTCACAATTTGTTCCGATATCCAGATAAAGTTCGATGTTTTGGGGAGAGCCGAAATCTGTCACAGATATCCCTGCAAGGACATCTCCACCGATAAAGCTGCACAGATGGGGAACGCATTTGACCGGCAGATCCGGCGCAAAGCGGTCAAGGCCTGCGGCTTGCGCTGTCAGATCAAAGGAGACTTTGCCCAATTCAAAGGGAGCCTGTCCCAGAGGCGCCGGATCGATTCCTGCAAAAAAACAGCTCATCGCCGTATTGCCGCAGGCGGTGATCCTCTCTACCGGCAGATCCGGTGTCAGGAGTTTATCCAGAAGGGGCAGGACCGTTTCCCGGATCAAGGCTTCCCGCAGGCGTTTGAAGTTTTCCGGCAGAGCGGCAAAGGCGATCCGGTCGATCACATTGCTGCCGAAACGGCTCTGCCGGTTGGGTGTTTCTGCACAGCGGCAGATTTTGCCGTTTTGGATAATGGCAGCGGCCACATTGGTCGAACCCAGATCAAGAGCGATAAATGTCCCCCGGCGGTATGTGGGGAAAGAGGGCAGGGGAGGCAGCTCAAGATCACAGCGGCAGAGCGCGTCTTCCCGGGGCAGATAAGCGGCTTTCCCCACGGCGCTTATTTGACGGAGAGCGCAGGCGTTGAGGTCAGCCGGAGTTTCAGGAGAGATCTCCAACGGTTTTCCGTCATGCAGAAAAGAGCCGGACAGAAGTCTGATCCGGCAGGCGCCGCAGCGGTTTTTGCCGCCGCATGAGGCCGCCAGAGGGATCCCGCTGCGCCGCAGGGCGGCCAGGAGCGTTTCACCCGGGAAAAGCCGGATGATCTTATCCTCAAAAAAAAGCGTTTCTGCCATAAATATTACTCCAGTCTTATGCGCGGATCAGCCCAGGCGTAGGCCAAATCAGCGATAAGATTGATGGTGACGAACAAAAAGGCGCTCAGCACCACAAGGGCTTTGAGCAGCTGGATGTCGGAGTTATACAGGGCATCCACACCGGCGAATCCCAGCCCCGGGATGCCGAAAAAAGATTCCAGAAGCAGACTGCCTGTAAAGAGAAACGGCAGAGAGGCGCCTGCGCGGGTGATGATCTGGATGGCGCCGTTGCGCAGCAGATGTTTGCCGTAACAGCCGCAGGGGAAGCCCCTTTGGCTCTGGCGGTGCGCAGATACTCTTTGCGCAGTTCATCCGTAAAGACGGTGCGGAAAAACCGGACATTGGCTCCTGTGCCGCAGAGGATCCCGATGGTGACAGGCAGACCGAAATCCGCAGCGCTTTCAAATCCCCAGATGGGGAAAAGTTCAAGATAATATCCGAGGAACCACTGACCGAGGATGATGGCCGTCAGATAACTGATGCTCATGCCGGCGACGGAAAGCAGCACCAGCAGTCTGTCGGGCAGACGGTTGCGGAACGCAGCGGCCACAAGAGCCAGGGCGACACCCAGACCCAGTTCTCCGAAAAAGATGGGCAGCATCAGCATCAGAGAGGGACCGATACTGCGTTTGAAGATATCGCGGATGGGTTCCCGCGTGGTGATGGTCCTGCCGAAATCGAGGGTGAGGATCTCTCTGACAGCCCGGATGAACTGGGAGTTGAAGGGGGAGTCCTGAAGGCGGTACACCCGGATTTGGGTGATGACTTCTCCCTGCGGGGCGCCGAAGGTGATCTCCCGGGTGGAACTGCTGACAGGGATCTCCGTCTGACAGCCGGACGTGAAAGAGATGACAGCGACACCGTTTTCAAGAGGGAAATTTCTTTTGAGTGTGACATTTTTCTCTCTGCCCTGAAAGTGCGGAAAAGCCTCCGTACGGCATTTTCTGCCGTAGAGCAGGGGCAGGTCTCCGCCCAGTTCGCGGCGGAGCGCTTCGATCTCCTCCGGGCGGGCATTTTTGCCCAGAACTGCCGCCGCAGGGTCTCCGCTGCAGAGATTGAAAAGCAAAAAGGTGAAAAAGACGACCCCGGCAATGATGAGGAAAGAGTAACCGGTCCTGCGGATGATGTATTTCAAAAGTGTTCCTGACATGATATTTGATCCGTTCCGGTTGGGTTATTTCGGGGCGCGCAGAGGAAACATGCCTTGGGCGGCAAGTTCCTGATTGATCTTCTGCCACACAGCAGGATCTCTGAAAAGTTTTTTGACAAAAGCGGTTGCTGATATGCCCAGGGTCTCCGCCGCCGCCCGGTGATCCAGCTCCTTCTCGTAAAAGACATCCAGCAGATGGGCCAGAAAGAGGGGGTAGGAGGTATTGTTCATGGAACACGTCATATTTTCCGGCGGGACAGCGGGCGTTTCCTGGCAGGTGAGCGCAAGCTGGATCCGCAGTTTATGCAGGGCATTGGCCCGGTTTCTGGTCTGGCTGCGTTCGGTACAGTCGCTGGCTGTCAGGTCAGATCCCGTCAGAGTGACGCGGACGGCACTGGAGCTTTTGTTCCGTTTCTGGCCGCCCGGGCCGGAATCTTTGTAAAACTCCAGTTTGCAGTGTGCGGAAAGGGCCGCATCGTCCAGTTGTAAAAGCTCATCTCTTTTCATCATGTTATTAATATTCCACATTTGAGAGGAATTGCAATAGCCTGAATGGGAAAATTACCGTTTTTTTGCAGAAAAACAGGAGGGGGATACTTGAAAAATATCTCAGGCGGATATAACTTGTAAAATATTCATTTTATCCGGGACGTTATATACAATATAACGGGACATGATTTTTGATCGGAAAATACATTGATATACAGGAGCATTTTATGAAAAAAGCAGTCAAAATTTTAAGTGTGATCGTGGTCCTCGGGATCATTGCAGGCGGCCTTTATGCCTGGCGCAAATATTCCTCTCCGGTCCGTATGGTCCAGTTCAGGACGGAGCCTGTTGAAAAAGGGCATTTGATGAGCGTTATCAGCGCTTCCGGGACCGTCGAGCCGGAGGAACTGGTGAATGTCGGCGCTCAGGTCACGGGAAAGATTATGAGTTTCGGCAAGGATGCCGACGGAAAAACTGTTGATTACGGTTCCAAAGTCAAAAAAGGTATGGTTCTTGCCCGGATCGACGAAGTGCTGTATGAGGCGGAGCTGCGGGAAGCCAAGGCGGGAAAAGCCAAGGCAGAGGTGGCCATTTTAAGTGCCAAAGCCAATATCCGGCAGGCCAAAGCCAAGCTGAGTCTGGCAACGCTGAACTGGACACGTGCAAAAGAGCTGCACCCCAAAGGGGCTGTTTCCAAAAGCGATTATGACAGCTGTGAGGCTGCCTATCTTTCCGCAGAGGCGGATCTTGCTGTGGCCCATGCCCAGCTGAAACAGGCGGAGGCGCAGCTTCAGGTGGCGGAGGCCTCTCTGGTCAAGGCGGAGCGGAATTTGAGCTATTGCGTCATCACCTCTCCTGTGGACGGCATCATCATCGATCGCCGGGTGAGTGTGGGACAGACCCTTGTTTCAAGCATGAGTGCTTCAAGTATCTTTCTGATTGCAACAGATCTGCGCAAGATGCAGGTGTGGGTTTCCGTCAACGAGGCGGATATCGGCAGCATCAAACCGGGAATGAAGGTCATTTTTACGGTGGATGCCTATCCTGATACGGAGTTCACCGGCGTCGTCCATAAGATCCGTCTCAATGCGACCATGTCCCAGAACGTCGTGACCTATGTCGTCGAGGTGGTGACAGATAACGCTGAGGGAAAACTGCTGCCGTATCTGACGGCCAATGTCAAATTCGTCCGTGCAGAAAGGCGGGATGTCCTGACGATCTCCAACGCCGTTTTCCGCTATACGCCTGATGAAAAATATGTTGTGCCTGAGTTCCGCAAAGAGCTTGAAAAGACCGGCAGCGGCCGCCGTGCCTGGATCCCTGCAAAAGACGGTCTGCTCAAACCTGTTTATGTCAAAACGGGGCTCAACACCGGCGTCTCCTGCGAGATCCTTTCCGGAGACCTCAAGGAGGGGACGATGGTTGTCAACGGACAGATGGAGCTGACAGCCTCTTCCCGTGACAAAGTCCAGCGCAGTCCCTTCCTGCCCCAGGCTCCCCGCCGCCGTCCCCGCAACCAGAGCCGCGCCCGCACGGGACAGCCCGGCAGATAAAAAAAGGCGGGGGAGTACGGTTATGGCTCTTATTGAATTGAGAAATATCACCAAGACCTATTATCTGGGTGAAATGGATGTGCCAGTCCTCAAGGGCATTACCCTTGATATCGAAAAAGGCGGTTACGTGGCTCTCATGGGGGCTTCCGGTTCCGGCAAGAGTACGCTGATGAACATTCTGGGCTGTCTGGACAGGCAGACCGGCGGCGACTACTTTTTTGAAGGCGAGGAGCTGGGACGGGCCTCCGGAGACCGGCGGGCTCTTATCCGCAATCAGAAGATCGGATTCGTGTTTCAGAGTTTCAATCTTCTGCCCCGGACAAGCGCTCTTGAAAATGTCATCATGCCTCTGGCCTACACTGCCGGAGATCTTTCCCGCAAAGAGTGCAAAAAGCGGGGCATTGCCGCTCTGGAACGGGTAGGGCTTGCCGACAGGATGGGACATTATCCCTCACAGCTTTCCGGCGGTCAGCAGCAGCGTGTGGCCATTGCCCGTGCGCTTATCAATCATCCGCCTGTGCTGTTTGCGGATGAACCCACCGGCAACCTTGACTCCCACACCAGCGAAGAGGTGATGCAGATGTTCGATGAATTAAGTGCCCAGGGGATCACGGTGATCCTGGTCACGCACTCCATGGAGATCGCCGGTTTTGCCCGCCGGGTCGTCCGTATTTCCGACGGAGAGATCAAAGAAGATTATTACAACAGAAAGGAGGGGAACGTATGAGTTTGTGGAACACGCTCCGGGTCGCCCTGAAAGCCCTGATGAGAAATCCCTCCCGCGCCATGCTCACCACGTTGGGCATCGTTATCGGTATTGCCGCAGTTATCACGATGATGGAAATCGGCAACGGTTCCTCCACATCCATCAAGAGATCTATTGAAAAGATGGGAGCCAATTCAGTCCTTGTGCTTCCCGGCTGGGTCCGTCCGGCGGGTGTGAGCCAGGGGGCCGGAACGGCGGTCTCTCTGACGCCTGCGGATGCAGATGCCATCGGACGGGAATGTCCCTCTGTCGCCTATTACTCCCCGATCGTCCGGGCCAACAGTATGCAGGTGATCTTCGGCAACAGCAACTGGATCCCTGCACAGATGTACGGGGTCAGTCCCGACTACATGAAGATCCGCAACTGGGAGCTGGAAGAGGGACGTTTCTTTTCTGAACGGGAGGTGGAACGCAATGCCCGTGTCTGCCTTGTGGGGGCAACGATCGTCCGTGAATTGTTCGGCGGCAGATCTCCCATCGACTGTGAAATGCGTATCAGAAATGCCACTTTCAAAGTGATCGGCGTCCTCAAAAGCAAGGGGGCCAATATGATGGGGTGGGATGAAGATGATGTCGTCCTCGCCCCCTGGACCAGTATCCGTATACGTGTGACCGGTCGCAGAAGCGGTTCCGCCACCAGCACGTCGCGGACGGCCGCCTCCACACCGGGAGAGCTTTTTTCCGGTACGGGGATCGCCCTTTATCCGGAGCAGGACAGCAGTCTGACCAAAGACAAACTGCTGGTTCCCCGCTTCACCTATATCGACCAGATCATTTTTTCAGCGGTAAAGCCCGATAAAGTGGGCGATGCCGTGAGGGAGGTCACGCGTCTTTTGCGCGAAAGACATGGTCTGAAATACAATCAGGATGATGATTTCCGTATCCGCAACTCTGCTGATTTTATGAAGATGCTCAATAATACCTCGACCATGATGACCAATCTGCTTCTGGTTGTCGCACTGATCTCTCTGATCGTGGGCGGTGTGGGCATTATGAACATCATGCTTGTTTCCGTGACCGAGCGTACCCGTGAGATCGGTTTGCGTATGGCCGTCGGCGCCCGTTCCAGAGATATTTTGAAACAGTTCCTCATTGAGTCCATCGTGCTGTGTCTGGTGGGCGGATTTACGGGGATCGCGCTGGGGCATGGTGCTGCGCTTCTGGTTGAAAGTCAGCTCAACTGGCCGATCGAATCCAGTCCGGGAGCCGTTGTTTCCGCTGTTGTTGTTTCTGCTGCCGTGGGGGTGATCTTCGGATTTTATCCTGCGTGGAAAGCGTCGAAGCTGGATCCGATCGAAGCATTGAGATATGAGTAAACAGCTTGATTTTTTCCGTAAATTGAGTATATTGTTTCCCGGAGAGGCAGCTGCCGGAAACTGATTCCGGCAGAAAAACTGTTTTCGGAAAACAATGAGGAGGCTTGTGTTATGAATTTCAATGATCCCCAATGGTTCTGGTGGATGCTTCCTGCTGCGGCGCTGGTTTTTATTCTGGCGATCCGTGCCGGAAGAAAAAGAAAAGAACAGTTGAAACTGCTTCTGGGCAGTGCTTCTGATGATCCTGATGCCGTGAGAGTATCGGCCGGTGCGCGGCGTTTCAGGATATTTCTGTTTCTGCTGGCTCTCTTTTTTCTGCTGGCGGCCGCAGCAAGGCCCTACTGGTCCGGCAGGATACTGCCTTACTCCCGCCAGGGCAGGGATATCATGGTGCTTTTTGACGTTTCCAAAAGTATGCTGGCAACAGATACCGCGCCCTCCCGGCTGGAACATGCCAAATTTATTTTAAGGGAACTGGTGAAAGATGAACCGCAGGACAGATTCGGTCTGGTGGCCTTTGCCGGAACAGCTTATACCGTTTGTCCGCTGACGTCAGATCCGGTGGCTTACAGTCAGTATATCGACGAGCTTTCTCCTGATCTTGTGCCTGTGGGCGGAACCAATATCGAAAAGGCGCTTGCCGCGGCTCTGCGGGCATTCAAAGCCGCGGGCGGTTCCAACAGGGCCATTGTTCTTTTTACCGACGGTGATGAGCTTGAGGGAAATTTCAAACGCATCCTTGAGCAGCTTAAAAAGCGCAATACACCTTTGTTTATCGTCGGTTTGGGAGATCCCGCAGCAGGCGCGCCTGTGCCGGATGGTTCCGGCGGTTTCCGGCGGGATGAGGCCGGTAAACTCATCGTGACGAAACTGGCCGAAAATAAATTGATCGAAGCCGCCCGGGCCACGGACGGTATCTATATCCGCAGTACCGTGACGGATACGGGATTGACTACTCTTGAAAAACGCATCGCCGCTCTGGATACTGCTGAACAGGAGTCCGGTGTCCGGACGATCCCCGTGGAAAAGTTTCCTCTGGCTCTGATTTGTGCTGCGGGCGTGTTTTTTCTGTATCTGGTGATCTCCGAGCGTCCCATGAGGGGAAGTATGCTTTTATTCATCCTGCCGGCTCTTCTGATCTGCGGCGCAGCGGAAAATCCGCAGCCGGAAAAAGAAGCGGTCAAAGAGGTGAAACAGGAGGAAAAATTACCGGAACTGCCGGAGCAGCTCTACAATCTTGCCCGGGAAAAACAGGAAAATGGCTCTTCTGATGCCGTCAAACTCTACGAAGAGGTTTTGAAAAAAGCCGCCTCCCGTCCGGATCTTCAGGCCCGCTCTCTCTTTAATATCGGCAGCGGTGTCCACCGGGGAGGGCAGGCCTCTGTCGCCGGTGCTTTTGCGCAGGTGCAGGCTCAGCAGCTTGATCCGGCCCTTGAAAAACTCAAGGAGGCGGAAAAACGCCTCAATGAAGCAGAGGAACTTTATGCAGGAGCTCTGGCTGTCCCGGAGGCCGCCGCTTTCAGCAAAGAGGCCTCCGGCAATCTTCAGCTTCTTGAAGCTGACCGTAAAAAGATCCGGGATTTGAAAAAAAAGATCGAAGAGCTGAAAAAACAGCAGCAGCAGGCACAGCAGGACGCCCGCAACGCCCAACAGCAGAACCGTCAGAACGCCGGAAACTCCCAACAGCAGAGCGCGATGGACAAAGCCCGCGAATCCGCCGGAAAACTCGAACAGCAGGCGAAAGAACTCGGTCAGAAAGAGCTGGAAAAAAAGGCGAAAGAGGCGAAGGAGTCTCTGGAAAAAGCTAAAAAATCCCAGGCGCAGAACCGTGACCAGGAGACAAAAAAACACCTCGATGACGCCGTCAAAGCTCTCTCCGGCAACGAAAAAGAGAATCCTTCACAAAATGACGGAAAGCAGGATAAAAGTGACGGAAAGAGTGATGGAAAGCAGGAGCAGCCCAAGCCGGAAAAACTCGACCGTCAGCCGCAAAATCAGGGCAAAAGCGGTTCTCCGGAGCAGGAACGCAAGATCGACCCCCGCAGTGCGGAACAACTGCTGGATATGCTCAAAAAAGATGAACAACAGCGGCGCAATGAACTCAAAAGAAGGTCGCGCGGACGCCGCATAAACGTAGAAAAGGATTGGTAATGAGAAAGATTTTCTTCACCCTTCTTCTGGCACTTTTTTCCACTCTGCTCGGAGCTTTGGAAGTCAGTGTCAAAGTCACTCCGGCGGGCATCCTTGCCGGAGAGTTCGCCAGCTTGAGCATAACCTGCGACCGCGAGGGCGATATGAAGTTTGAGCTGCCCGATGTCAAAGGCATCAGATGGTTCCGCAACCGCGTTTCGACCTCGCGCTCTTACAGTTCGGTCAACGGCGTCACCAGCATAAAAATCACCCGGAGCATCCACTTTACTGTTCAGGAGCCGGGAAATTACGAGATACCCCCCTTCAAAGTCACCTGCGGCAAAGAGAGCGCGGATACCCGGAGCATAAAGTTTTCCGTCGTTTCCCCCGGCAGCTCCCCCGGCAGTGCGGACAACGTTCCGGCGACCGCCGAAGTGGTCTGGCCGGAAACCGGAAAATTCTATACCGGTCAATGGATACCCCTCGAAGTCGTCCTCACCGTTCCTGACGGTATGGCGGTCGGCAACTACTCTTTTCCGCGCCTGAGCGGTACTGAAAACCTCATCTTCTACAATTACACCCCCAACAGTCAGACCAAGCGCGTTTTCGGCGAGATCTCCCAGCGCAGGACGGTCTATAAGAACGTCAATGCCACGCAGGTCATCTTTCCGGCGCGCGTCCGGGCGATAACCGGCAAGCTCAATGAGATAAAGGGACGCATCACCCTCGGTATCGTCCGGCGCGACGAGGAGCGTCCGCGCGGATATGACGGATTTTTCGACAGCTTTTTCGACCGGATGAACGAGCGTATCGTGCCGCTGACCATCGAAATCGCTCCGGCGGTCAAACAGCCGGAGATCGCGGCTATGCCGCCTGTTCCGGATGGTGTGAACTATCTTGAAGTGTTCACGCCGGTCGAATTTTCTTCGCGGCTTTCCGCGGCATCCATCGCGCAGGGCGAAGCACTCGACCTTGTGCTGAACGTCGCCGGAGCAGACACCTCACAGCTCAAGGCTCCGGAGTTGAAGCTCCCCGGTTTCCGGGTCTATCCTGCCGAAGTGCGCCGGAGCGCAACCGGCGTGGAAC
>JAFVYP010000001.1 GCA_017508555.1 Lentisphaeria bacterium | reverse complement strand
GGTTATACAAAACACCTGTTTTACAAGCAGCATTCACCAGCAGTTTTATGAGAGTAAAGGGTTTTCGCTTTCCCCCAAACCCCCTTTCACTTTCAAAGAAAAGCGGCGTATTTTTGAGAGCGGCATTCTCCGTATGTTTCCGTACACATCCGTACTGATCCGTACAAATAAAGCCTCTGAAAAAATCACGGCAGTGTTGTGCAGTAATCACAAGAAGCTCAATCAGGGTAAAGGATTCGCTTTTACAGATATGCCGTTTTCCGGTTGCTGTCAAACGGGGAAGGAGAGCTGAAATAGCCAACTGTTTCATCATGGGATCCCTTCTTTTTATGCGTTTTCAATAAGACGTTCGGCGTTTTTACAGTAAATTTTTTCCATGATCTCCACAGGCAGGTCAAGGGTGCGCAGGAGATCCTGATGGCGGGTATCGAAGTAATCCCGGGCATAGACCACCCGGTCCTGGAATTCAGTGAGGAATTTTTTTGTGAATGAGATATCCCGTGAAAGAGCCGTGCATCCGGAACCTGCGGATATATCGCAGAAAAGATTGGGATACTGCCGCAGCAGACGGCTGATCTCTCCTTCGCAGGGAATGGGATCATCCGCAGCAGGATACTGTTTGACCTTCCAGATGTCATCTCCGGAAATATGGACCCAGAAACCGGGCGCGTGTCCGAGAAAGTTTGTATCGGGACAGGCCGCAAGAACATTTTCAAGAGTTTTGATCGTTCCGCCCCACCACTCCACTCTTTCGTCGTCGCATTTGAACTGTCTGTCGTAGTCAAAGTGGAGCGTGACCGGCATGCCCAGTTCTCCCGCAGTCCGGAACATCCGGAGAAAATCAGGATTATCGTACATGGCACGGCATTTGACCTCTCCGCAGACTTTCGCCCCGTAGATGTCATGGGCCGCTCTCAGGCGGCGGCAGGCGTTGGGATCGCGGGCGTCGGGCGCATAACCGATAATGAAACGCTCCGGCGCTTTTTCTTTGTAGGCCACGCAGCGCTCAAAGGGGATGGGACCGTGATCACGGGAGGCCAGAAAGGCCTGATGATAATGCTGCATGAATTCATTGGCTCCGCACTCCCAGGAAAGGATCCAGGCCTGGGAGATGTTGTTGGCATCCATGTTGGCAAGGGTTTTTGCCAGGTCGTGGCCCCACCAGTCTGGATGGTTGTGTGCGTCGATGATTTTCATAGTCCTGTCTCCGTTTATAATATGGTCAATTGATCGATATTTCCAAGATAAAATTCCGGCGGAATGGCGATCATTTCCGGATGAGCCGGTGTATCTCCCAGAAGGGCCACGGCTTTTTTGCCGATGGCATAGGTATCCGGGATCGAGTTGCGGAACCTGCCTGCGTAACAGGAGCTGTCGTTGAGCTTGAGGCCTGTCATGCCAGCCAGAAGAAGCCGGTCATCAACGGAAAAGCTGCTCTGAAAAAATCTCATATTATACTCTGTTTCAGCAAGAACAAGGGTTTTTTCTCCGGTTGCAAGAAGTTTTTCAAGCAGCGCTGATACAGCTGTCTCGGCTTCCTCTCTTTTTTTATGCTGACAGCCGTCGGCAATGTGCAGATCCGGAATGTCCTGTGCGTTGAGAATACTGCTGAAACGGTCAAAGGGCATATCCGGATCAAGTTCATGCCGGTATTTGTTGGCTATGAAAAGCGTGTGGCGGCATCCGGCATTGCGGGCGCAGCTGAATATGCTTTCGAGGGCCTTCCGGTTGTCATTGGCAACACTGAAAACCGGCAGTTTTGAAAAACGGTTGATGATGACGACCGGTTTGCTGAGACGCGGCAGGATCTTTTGGAGCATCTCATCCGGAAAACGTTCATCAATGATAAAACCATCCACAAGAGGCTCCGTTTTGACAATATCTTCAGCCACGCTGCGGAGCTGGTCGGCGGTTGCTTTGTTCTGGTTGAAAACTGCGGAACTGTGGAGCCGCAGGATATCCAGACGGAATTCAGCCGCAGCTGTTTCTATGCCGATGTTGATGCAGTTGAAATAATTGTCGAAGGGATCCATCGGTCTTTGGGGACGGGTGAATACGCCGATCCGTCCGGTCCTGACCGGAACGGCATGGAAAGGCTTTACAAAATTCCCCAGACCCTTGCGGCTGACGATGAGATTTTTAGCTTCAAGTTCACGGTAGGCCCGCAGAACAGTAATGTGACTGACACCGTACTTTTTGCCGGTTTCGCTGATCGAGGGGATCTTGTCATTGGGACGGTAAAGACCCTCGGCAATAGATCTTTCTACATCGCTGGCGATTTGTGAGCTTAATGTCATTTTGAATAACCTGTAATACCTGTAATATTATAGGTTAATATAGCTCTTGAAAATCCAAATACAAGTCCGGAAGAGAAAGAAAAACAAAAAATTTCTTTTGCTCTTGAAGGATACAAAAAGCCCCGCGTCAGAAAAAAGCGGGGCGTGAGAAGAGATCAATCCTGAAACATCGTTTCAATGGCGGTTTTGAATAGTCCCGCTTCGTAAAGAAGATCAAGAATGGTGTAACGGTTGCGGATCAGCTGAGCTGTGAAGATGCCGTGGATGAATTGCTCTTTGCTCAAACCGATCTCGCTGAAGGTGACAGGACAGCCGGAAGAACGGATCTTTTCCACCAGAAGCTGCTGGTCTTTGAGCTGTTCTCTGACCTTTTTCTGAAGATCGTTCCAGACGGCATAGATCTCTTTTCTGCGGACAAGGGTCTCTTCCGGAGAGAGGAATTTTTCCAGCGCGCATTTTTCCGGATGATCGCCGTAACAGCCCTTTTTGAACAGTTCCAATACCTCTGCTTTCCGCTCCTCGAACGAGACGGGGGCAGCTGCTGTCTGCTGTGCTTTTTCCAGAGAGGTGTTCAGGAAAAACTGCTGCAGTTTCAAGGTGACGATCGTTCCCACAGAGACCTTGAAGCCGTGGGAGACCTCTTCGCCGTTATGGGTGAGGCCCTCCATTTCCCACACATGGCTGAACATGTGTTCCGAGCCGGAGGCGGGACGGGAATCGTGATGCTGCTGCATGGCGTATCCGGTTGCGGCCAATCCCATAAAGACGGCTTTCAGGTCTTTGTGGTCAAAGATCCAGTCCTGAAGATCTTTCTGGACGATGGCCCAGATCTCCGGGCGGATGGGGTCCTGTTTCAGGGCATCGGCAATGATCCAGTCGGCTCCGGCGACGACTTTGGCGGCCAGATCGCCGTAACCGGCTGCGGCCATTTCAGCAGGTGCAGTCAGGAGAACTCCCTTATCCGCCACCACAGCCACCGGCGCGGGGCAGGGAACTGTTTTTTTGAATCCCTCCACCGACAGCGCGGCGCCGTTGGAGGTATATCCGTCCACAGAGGGGGCCGTCGGCACACAGCAGTAACCGGTTTTGTTGATGCCCGCTGCCGTTTTGACCAGATCGTTGATGACACCGGACCCGACGGCCACAGGAACGCTGTTTTCCGGCATGGCGGAGGCGATCTTCTGCGCCAGAGCATAGTCCGGGTGCGGTTTGGGCGCAGCGGGCAGCATGTAAGGAGGACAAGGGGAAAGAGCTGCCTGTTCCAGAAGAAGAGTCAGCTGTTTTCCTGCGGCCTCCCAGGTGTTGCCGTCGGCGACGATCCAGGGGGTCTTGCCGGGCCAGAGTTCTTTGAGAACGTCAGAGACCATCGGCAGGGCATTGTCATCAAGAATGAATATTTTTGTGTTGATCCCCGCAGGGACAGAAATTCTCGGCATGATGATTTTCTCCGTTGAAAATGATTTGAAAATGTTATTCGAATAATATATAACAGGGCGGCGCAATTTGCAAACCGTGAAAGCGTGTGATATTTTATCTTGAAAACAAAGTCCGGATCAGCAGAAACAAAGAGGTGAAACGTGAAAAATCTCCTGTTCTTTCTTTTTTTCTCCGGATTTTCTTTTCTGCTTTCAGCTGCGGAGCTGAACATTGTCTGCACCACCGATCTGCACGGTCACTTTGAGCGTATTCCCGCCCTGAGTTCCGTTATCCGTTCTGCCGGTGAAGAGGCGCTGAAGATCGACGTGGGGGATACCTTGACAGGAACGCCTTATTCAGACAGCCGCGGCGGCAAACCCATGATAACCCTTCTGAATAAATTGAAATATGATGTCTGGGTTCCCGGCAATCACGATTTTGAAACGGGATACGGGACGTTTTCCAAACGGGTCGGTGAATTCAAAGGCAGTGTGCTGGGCGCTCAGTGGTCCTGGCGCGATATCCGGCCTCTGCCGTGGAAACTCTTTGTGCGCAGCGGCGTGCGGGCCGCTGTGATCGGATTGACAGATCCGGCCATGTTCAGCCGGGTGCTGCCCGGTGACGGCGGCGTGTTTCGCAACGAGATCGAGGCGCTGAAAGCGGTCATGCCGCAGATCCATGCGGCGCGTCCGCATGTCATCATACTGGCCTGTCATAACGGCGAATATTCCCGGTACGGGAGTACCTTTACTTTAAGCAGGACTTTTCCCGAGATCGATCTTATTCTGGGCGGTCACTCCCATCAGGATGTTCCCGGCAAGCGTCTGGCCAATGCCTGGTTCGTTCAGGCGGGCTGTTATGGAAAGAAGGCTGCTGTCATCAAAGTGACCGTCGATGATAAAAGCGGTCGGATCAGAAAGATCACTTCCGGACTCTATGATACTGTTCCCGGCAAAAGGGAGAGAAAGCTGGAACGTCTCTGCTTGGATATGGAAAAAGAACAGCGTCGGCTGGAAAGCGCTCCTCTTGTGCCGGGAGGGAAACGGATCGTTCTTCCCCGTATGCTCATTGGAAAACACCTTGCAGAAATGTTTGTGAAAAAGACGCCGGGGACAGCGGCATTGGTCCAGCGTCCGGAACTCAAGTTTATCAGAAAGAAAAACAGGCGCTTCAAAAATACGCTGGCCGGAGTTGGCACTTATCTGGAGCTTTACCGCCTCTTCCCCTTCAACAACAGGATCTGTCTGGTGAAAGTCAGCCGGAATGATTTGAAAGAGCTGGAAGATTTTTGCAGGATCAATGCTTCCAGGCGCAAAGTGCGGTATTTCTTTGCCGGAGACATCTCTTCAAGCGGGAACGGCCGTCTTGAAATGAAAAAGGATACCGTCTCTCTTGCGGTCAGCGATTATCTTCTGGTTTCCATTCCGGTCCTGAAAAAGAAACTCAATGATCCAGCCTGCTGGCAGCTTCTTCCCGGTCTGACAGAGCGGGAGATCGCTCTTGAGATGTTCCGTTCTCTGATCCGGGACGGCGCAGCAGGGCCGTCCACGCCGCCGCCGCCAGAACGCAGATGACGGGCAGGGCCGGTATCTGATACCGGGGTGCTGTGATGGCACCGGGCAGAAACAGGTAATACTCCGCGAAGGCCAGAAAGACCAGCAGTTCAAAAAAATGCTTTTTGATCCCTTTGAGATCAAGGAAGAGTTTCAGCAGACATCCGGCATAAGTCAGCAGGACTGGCAGCAGAAGCGGCAGAAAGAGAAGCGGCATGAAGGGCTTTCCGTTGAAGTAATGATCGAGGGCTTTCCAGAGGCCCTCTTTGGCCAGTACGCCCATGGTCCCTCTGCCGGAAGAGGTAAGTCCCAGCAGTTCAAACCCAGTGGGGACATCCGGCAGAAGGATCTTCCATTGAAACTGCTGCTTCAGCCAGATGAAGGGGTGCTGCAGGATCAGACGGGTGTAGGCCTTTTTGCGGAAATCGACCTTGCTTTTTTCGTCAGGAAAACGTGTTTTGTCGGTAAAAAGCTGATCCAGTTGAGAGATCATTTTCGCCTTTTCCTCTTCAAAGCCTGTCCGGTTGACCTCTGCCAGCAGCATGGCGCCGGTGTTGACGTCGATGCAGAAGCCCGCTCCCCGGGAGGCGTTCCGGACCATCCAGGGGGAGATGATCCCCCAGAAGATCAAAAGCAGCAGAACCGCGCCGGAAAGTTTCTTTTTCCACGTTGTTCCCGGATGCAGGACCAGCAGAAACAGCACCGGCAGGAACCAGAGCAGATTGATGGGGCGGATCAATGTCCCCAGGGCCGCCGCCGTCACAGAGAGTACAAGTCCGTAAAAACGGCCCTTTTTCCAGAACAGGACGAAGAACCACAGCTGCAGCGCCGTCATGATGCCGAAAAAAGTATCCGATAAAAGCATGGGAGCGTTGACGACGGCTGTCAGATTAAGGGCGTAAAAGGCGCTTGCCAGAAGTCCGGTTTTCTGATCCGCATAAGTTTTTCCCGCCAGATAGACGAAGAGGGCAGCAAGGCCGCCTGTGACAGCAAAAAAGAGGCAGATGGAAAGGGGCTTTCCGGTCAGCTTGAGGCAGCCTGCCGCTGCGGCGGAAAATCCCGGCGCCCGGATGGAACCGGGATAACCTTCTCCCCGGGCAAGGGATCCCGCCGCCTGCATGTAAAAATCCGAGTCGGGTCTCCAATACCGTTTTTCACTGCCGCTGAGGAGTCCCGGCAGGCAGAAAGCCAGACGGAGCAGAACCGCAGTCAGCAGAATGAACAGCAAAATGGTACGGGGATTTTCTTCCGCATATTTTCCCCAAAGCGCAACGATTTTTTTCAAAACAACTCTCCCTGAACAGCGGTTTCCTGAAGTGGCTCCGGCTTTTCCTGCGGGGCGCTGCCGGGCATGGCGAGAAACTCTTCCAGACTGACGATTTTGATCCCGTATTTCCGGGCCTTATTGAGTTTTCCTCCCGCAGCGGCAGGATCTGCCGCCACCAGAAGAGACAGCTCTTTGGAAACATCATCC
>JAFVYP010000097.1 GCA_017508555.1 Lentisphaeria bacterium | reverse complement strand
CCTCTGGGAGGAACCTGTCATCAGCGGCACACAAGGCTCCGGAACAGTCTTTTTCACCGGATGCAATCTGCATTGTGTCTTTTGCCAGAATCACAATATCAGCTCTGCGCCGGAGGGCAAAGAGATCTCCGCCAGCCGTCTGCGGGAGATCTATTTTGAACTGGCGGCTCAGGGAGCCCACAATATCAATCTGGTCACGCCCACGCATTTTACGGAGTCTGTTGCGGCGAGTCTTGCGGAACCGCTTCCCCTGCCCGTTGTCTGGAACTCCAACGGCTATGAGCTGCCGGAAACGCTCCGGCTTCTGAAGGGCCGGGTCGATATTTTTCTGCCGGATCTCAAATACGCCGACAATGCTCTTGCCGCCCGGTACAGCCATGCACCGGATTATTTTGACAGGGCAAGAGAGGCCATTTTTGAAATGTATGCTCAAACGGGTCCCTTTGTCATGGGGGAGGACGGTCTGCTCAAATCGGGCGTCGTCATCCGTCATCTGATCCTGCCCGGCTGCGTTGAAAACAGCAAAAAAGTCATTGATTTTGTCGCAGAAAATTTCCAGCCGGGACAGGTGCTTTTCAGCCTTATGCGCCAATATCTGCCCTGCGGAGAGGTCTCTGCGGAAAAATATCCTGAACTCAACCGCAGAGTCTCTGATGAGGAATATCAGGAGGTGGAAGACTATCTCTTTTCCTCCACCATCGAAGACGGTTTTGTTCAGGACCCGGAATCAGCCGTTCAGGATTTCATTCCTCTTTTTGACGGCACTGGCGTATAGGCGCAGTCAGCCTTTTCCGCCGCACCCTGCACCGCCGGGGGAAGGCGCTTTGATCCCGGTGGTATCCAGAAGTTTCCCTGCCTCGATCCAGGCACCCAGACCGCCGTAGAGATTGCTGATGCTCCGGAAATTTCCCCGTTCAAGGATCCCTACGGCAACAGCAGAACGGAAACCTGAGGCACAAACGGCAACGATATCCCGATCCTGCGGGAGAGTTTCCAATTTTTCCGCCAGCTCTGCCAGAGGGATATTGACCGATCCGGAAAGACGGCTTTTTTTCCACTCGGCAGCTGTACGGACATCCAGGACAAGTGGCGGTTCATCACTCCAGAGAAGGGTATCCAGCTCTTCCGGCTCCACCACCCGGCTCTCTTTCGCCGGCAATCCCGCCTTCAGCCACGTCTCGATCTCAAAACCCTGACAGTCAAATCCCACAGCTTTGAGACGGGAAGAGGCCTCAGACAGTTCAAAAAAATTGCCTCCTGCCAGAACAAGCGCGCCGTCAAGGGGATCAAAGAGACGGGCGGCCCAGTATTCCAGACGGCCGTTGGATTCGATATTCAGGGAATAGGGCACATGACGGGGGGCGTAAATGCTGTGGGTCCGGATATCCAGCACCTTGCTTTCCGGAGAGGCCAGCCGGATATCAGGCTTGATCTCTTCAAAGGGATCATCCCAATCAGCCATTTGCGGCCCCTGAGAGTTGATACGCCGGAGAGACTCCAGATGCAGTCCGCTGCCGCCATGCTGTTCCCGGCGGGAGGCCTGCGGATTGAAAAGCGGATTGAGCTGCCTTTCCATGCCGAGCGTGCGGAGCTCTTCTGACTCCGCCACAGTTCCGTGACCGGGATAGATCCTGATCTCATCAGGAAGGCTTTCCAGATGATGGAGCCAATCCATTGAAGAACTCACATGTTCCGGAACATCCAGCGCATCCCCGGTAAAAATCATTTCCGGTTCGCCGGAAACCGTTCCCGCTGACATGCAGACACCATCGTCTCCATGACCGGGTGAGGAAAAAAAGTGCAGACGCAGACGCCCCAGACTGAAGTTGGCCTCATCGTCAATGGCAATATGCGAAAAGCCCGCATGGGAATTGCGGCCGATGAAAACAGGCACATTGAAACGCTCCCCCGCCTCTATATGTCCTGCCACAAAATCGGTGTGCAGATGGGTCAGGAATACACCGCACAGACGGATATGATGCTCGTCAAGGTATTTCTCATAATTATCCACATCCCGCCCCGGATCGATCAGCATGGCCGCATCGCAGGAACAAAGCAAATAGGAATAGGCTGATAAGACGCCGAGATGAAACTGAACCACACGGCCGCCGTCAAAATCCTGTTCTTGAGAGACCCTGTGTTCCTTTTCATCCGATAATTTGAAAACACCGCCTGCGGTCAGGGCACAGCAGGAAAGAGTTTGTGACTCCATCTTTTTCTCCTCATGTTTTTATTTTCCTCTCCAAGCGGATTTTCTCCGCTCCTTCCTCAATAAAAACTCATTCTGCAAAAAATCAACCGCTCTTTTGCAAAATCAGGAGAAGTTGTGTTTTGAAAACGCGCTGTTCCCCACAAGGGGCGATGGTATCGCGGAAGGGGAAAGCGGCGTATTTTAAGATTTTGGTTTTGTTATCTGCCCGTATCGGGAATAGCGCGTTGAAAAAAGGCTTTGTTCCCGATACGGGTAGATATTACCGATAGGGTACTGTCCTTACTTTAAGAACATCCCGCTTTTTTTGAAAGGCTCTGTTCCCGATACGGGTAGATACAATGATATAAAACTAAAAATACTTCGCTTTTCTCGAAAAGGGGTGGGGTGTGGGGAGGGGAAAAACCTCTTTTCCCGCGAAAAGAGGTTTTTCCCCTCCCCGCGATACCAT
>JAFVYP010000096.1 GCA_017508555.1 Lentisphaeria bacterium | reverse complement strand
GACGCCACAGCTCGTGGTCAACTTCGACCATGAAGTTGAGGACACGGGGCTTGATGGTACTGAAGTAGTGGTCTCCCAGCTGCTGGTGCTTGGGCGGACGGGCTCCGAAAAGAGTGCGTCCGGTCTGCACAAGATCGGGACGGCAGAAGTACAGCCGCTTGTCGATGAGAAAATATTCCTGTTCCGCACCGAGCGTCAGAACGGCTTTGCCTTCAATGCCGAAACAGCGGGCAAGGCGCTCAGCCTGAGCGGAAACAGCCTGAATGGAACGCAAAAGAGGTGTTTTTTTATCCAGCACTTCGCCGTTGCAGGAGCAGAACACAGTGGGGATGCACAGGGTCGCTGTATTGTTTCCCCGTCTGATAAAGGCGGGACTGCTGGGATCCCAGGCGGTATAGCCGCGGGCCTCAAAAGTGGAACGCAGTCCGCCGTTGGGAAGGCTGGAAGCATCCGGCTCACCCACAATAAGGTTCTTGCCGGAAAATTTGAGGATCATCCCGCCCTTGTGATCCGGCTCAACAAAAGAATCGTGCTTTTCTGCACTGGAACCTGTCAGAGGCAGGAACCAGTGGGAGTAGTGCGTCGCGCCCCGTTCCAGAGCCCATGCCTTCATGGCATCGGCGATCTCTTCAGCCAGTTCCGGTGGAATGGGGGTGCGTTCGGAAAGACAGGCGGCATATTGTTTCACAGTCCGGGCGGCAAGGTATTGCTGCATTGCCTTCTCATTGAACACATCTGCGCCGAACAACTCGTTGAGAGGTTCGGTATATTTCACCGGCTCTCCTATACGGTCAGATGCGATCGATGCGATCGCCTTTTCTCTGAAACTGTCCATGATCTCACATTCTCCAAATTCACAAATTTTTACAACAGGCTCTGTTCCCGCAACATCATTATCTCTGCGGAGAACAGAGCATCATGATTATCCCTTGAGGGAAGCCAGCAGCTCTTCGGTACGTCCTTTTCTCTCTTCCAGATCGGCCAGACCGGCCCGGGCATCGGCCACCACCTGAGCGGGCGCATTGCTGACAAAGCGCTCGTTGGAAAGTTTTCCTTTGGCGGAAGCGATCCACTTGTTCAGATCCTGAAGCTGTTTTTCCAGACGGGCGACTTCGGCGGCCACGTCGATCAGACCGGCCAGAGGCAGACTGATGATGCCCATGGTTCCCGGCTGGGAGGGAGCGGCGCCGTTGGCGGCACTGTCAAAAGCCTCCAGAGAAATCTCGATCTCTTCAGCGTTGAGCAGAAGTTTGAGAGAATCTTTCTGGGCGCAGAGGAAGACCAGCTCTTTTTCTCCCACAGCCTTGATGTGGAAATTGAGTTTCTTTCCGTCCGGAATATTGTAGCTGGAACGGAGGAAACGGCCGATACGGACCATTTCAAATTTTCCGTCCGTCATGGCGGTCTCGGCGGCGTCGAATCTGGCAGCGGCATCCGGCGTGGGCCAGGCGGTGTACATGATGGACTTGCCCTCTTCGACAAAGCCCATTCTGTGCGCCAGCTCTTCGGTGATGAAAGGCATGAAGGGATGCAGCAGTTTGAGGATGCGGAAAAGCGCATAATCCAGCACGGCCAAAGCGCGTTCTTTATCCGCACCGCCGGCGCGCATGGGCAGCTTTTCGGCTTCAACGAACCAGTCGCAGAAGTCGGACCACACCAGATCATACAGGGCATGGGCCGCCGTGTGGAAACGGAACTTTTCAAATTCAGTTTCAATATTGGCAACAGCGGCATCCAGCTTGGCGATCATCCACTTTTCATCGCTGGAAAGGTTGGCAGGCAGCGTATTGAAATCGGCGGAAACACCTCCCTGCATCTGACGGAAACGGCAGGCATTCCACAGCTTGTTGGCGAAGTTGCGGCCGATCTCGCACTTTTCGTTGTTGTAACGGATATCCATACCGACAGGAGCGATATAGACGATGGAAAAACGCAGCGCATCGGCGCCGTATTCGGCGATCACATCCAGCGGGTCGGGGGAGTTGCCCAGACTCTTGGAAAGTTTACGGCCCTTTTCATCGCGGATGATACTGGTGAAGTAAACATTGTTGAAGGGGATCGTTCCGGCAAATTCACATCCGGCCATAATCATACGGGCGACCCAGAAGAAGATGATATCCGGACCGGTCACCAGATCGTTGGTGGGATAGAATTTTTCAAGCTCTTTGGTCTTTTCAGGCCAGCCCATGATGGAATAGGGCCAGAGCCAGCTGCTGAACCAGGCGAACACCGCCGCCGGGGTGAAAAGCATAGCGAATATGGCGGCGAAGAGATCGTAGAAAACGAATCCGCGCATCATAAGAAAATAGAGACCGATCAT
>JAFVYP010000095.1 GCA_017508555.1 Lentisphaeria bacterium | reverse complement strand
TTCCCAGGAGGACTGCGGCGTCAAGATCCAGTTTGAGGTCCCCGGAGCCAATGCCGATACCATCGACGTGGCCGTCGAAAACGGCGTGCTGGAAATGCGTGCCTGCACCACGCTCAAACGCAACGGTTATCCCGTCGTTTACCGCAGAGCCTTCCAGCTTTCCGACATGGTGGATGTCAAAGGCATCAGCGGCACGACAAAAGATGGTATCCTGACCCTCTGTCTGCCCAAATCAGAGCGGGCGACCGTCCACCGCATCCAGATCAGTTGATACGCTTTGAGGATGTCAGAAGCCCCCTCTCTCCCCGGCAGGGGAAGAGGATATCGCAAGGAAGAGGAAAACAACAGGCGCCGGAAAGAAGGTTTCTTTCCGGCGTCGTTTTTATCGGAAACTGTGCGTTTTTCAAAGGGGCTTTCCGTTGACGGAACGGATGGGAAACTCTTCAAAGGCCCTGATCTCGGGAACCATGCCTTCAGGATGTTCCAATTCCAGCTCGATCATGCCATCGCGCAACTGCCAGCTGACACGGATAAATCCGCCGGGAACAGGGATCTCGCCGCCGGCATGGGTCAGTTTTCCGCAGAAAGGCCTCACCTCAAAGCGGGCAAAGCCGGGTTCAAGAGGTCTGACACCCAGAAGATGACTGCCGCAATAATAAGGAATGACACTGCTCCAGGCATGGCACAAACTGCCTGCCCGGTTGAAGGCCGTACTCCCGTCAGCAGTCTCCCACAAACTGGTCGATCCTGCCAGCAGCATCGGTGTAAAGAGTTTATCCAGATACTCATAAAGATAGCTCCTGCCCTCTTTGCCCAGACGTTGCAGAGCTTTGACAAAATAGGGCAGACCGCTGAACGTGATCCCGTTGAGACGCCGGAAAAGAAAACTTTGCAGCAGATCATCCTGATGTTCTTCTGCCAGACCGTTGGCAAGAAAAACAGCCTGTACATGTTCATACTCCTCCAGAGAGCCGTCATTTTGCGTCAGCATGAAAACCTTCAGCTTGTCATTCCAGAAACGGGCTTTCAAAGCCTCTCCCAGACGCCCGGCGACACACTGTAACTGCTCTGCCCGACCGGTATTTCCGGCAAAGCGGTGGAGCTTTGACGCGGCGATCAGCGCCTCATAAAGATAGACATTGTAGGTGCTGGAGGGATGTTCACGGACATCGCACAGACGTTCGTTCCATTCGCAGAAATTCCAGATATGCGCCTCTTTTCCGGGATGATAAAAGGCCTCATTGCCGGGA
Organism: Lentisphaeria bacterium; assembly: GCA_017508555.1. Taxonomy (GTDB): domain Bacteria; phylum Verrucomicrobiota; class Lentisphaeria; order Victivallales; family Victivallaceae; genus UBA1784. Next base: position 3,386 of record JAFVYP010000095.1, on the reverse strand, counting down.
ACTTTATGGACCAATGCGGCCTCAAGGATCTGATCTGTCAGAGACTGCCATTTGGTAAAAAGTTCTCCGTTGCCGCTGAAAAGCTGATATTCCAGCAGTTCAGTTATCCAGATCAGTGTAAAGATCGGGATCGTCCGGGACTGCAGCCGGCCGGGGGCGGAAAGGGAAAAGTAACGCTCCCCGTCAAAGGATTTCCCCAGAAGATCTATGGAGTTGGCCGCAAATCCGTAATTTCCCCAGACATAGTAGCCGTAAAGGATCTGGTTGCGGGAGTCATACCCGTACAATGCCTGCTCACGCCAGGGGCAGTCTTCGTAGTGTTCGTGCATGCACAAATTCAGCGTCCGGACGGCAAGTTCACGGTTTTTGAGCAAAAGCCTGTCCTCACAATCAAAGGTGGCCTCCTGCGGCAGCGGCAGTTCCAGCGGGATCAAGCCGCAATAAGTGATCTCCACCGGACTTTTTGTCAAAATATGCAGTTCAAGATAACGGCACCCCAGACGGCGGTGGCGGAAAACAAATTTATTTCTGCCTTCACGGCATACATAACGGTCGGCAAAATTGCGTTTTTCGATTTGTGCGGAAACCCTTCCGGCAGCCAGATGTTCTCCATGAGCAATATCCACGACCGTTCCAGCAGGCGCAGTCATATCCAGAGAAAGATACCCCACCTGCTCACGGCCCAGATCAAGGATCACATAAACCCCGTCAGCATCAAATCCACGGATCTTCAAAGGCGTGCTGCCATCGGGAAGAAGTTTGAAGTTGCGGTTGACATACCGCGTGAAAAATGCCTGATCCACGCCGTCATAAAAGTCAAAAAAGGGAACAAAACGCAGAAAATCCGTCATGCAGCTGACGGCAAAACTTTCCGTCCGAGAACTCCGCTGCAACACCCCCGTCTGCACGACTTCGGCTTCGGGATGCGGCAGTTCCTGAAGCTGAGGGACCCGGCGTTTGGAAATCCTGATCCCGTCAAAAGCCTCATCCAGCACAGCAGCTTTCTGCCAGAGTTCTTCTGCCGGAATCTCCGCAGAATACTCAAAAGCAAATCCCAGCTGCGGCGTCACCTTGCAGCAGAGCCCGGAGCGGAAATGCTTGTCGATGCACCACTCCCAGGTGCTGTCACTGCCCAGCAGAAGTTCATCTCCACGGAAAAGAGCCAGTTTGACAAAAGGCTTTCCGGCAAGTCCGGTCAGGAAGTCCTCGCCGATATAATGCACCTGAAGCAGAAGCCGGTTCTCTCCGGCAATCAGCATATCGGTCACGTCAAAACATGCACCGGTGGGAAAAGCAGGAAAATCAGATACCTGCTGACCGCAAAGCATTTTTCCATTGATCTGCAGCTCAAAGGTGGAACAGACCGATATTTCAAGAAAGACCGGTTCCCTTCCCGGTGTATAAGTAAAATCTTTACGGAAAAGACGGTACAAATCAGGCGTATTATCCTGTTGATCCGTCCAGATCCAATTTGTCTGATCTATGAAACGCATCTTATTTGAACTCAACTATTTTATTTTCGACCCGTGCCTCATCGGCCAGAAATCCGATCAGGTGACCGTTGATGGAGTCAGCCAGAGCTGTGCATGAAATGGAGGGAGCATTGCCTTCCATCACCGATACAAAATCCGCGATCACGCCCATATCGCCGCCGCCGTGACCGCCGAAAGCGCCGGTGGTATCTTCGTAACGGGTCAGATCGACCTCTTCGAGAGAAAATTCATGTCCGGGACGGGTATCTATTTTACGGACAACGAACTTGCTGTCATCCATCGTTCCTTCGATCTCCCCAGCCGTTCCGATGATATGGATCTTGCGGCAGGGACGGCTGGTTCCGGCGATCATATTATGCACGGCAACAGCGCCGTCGGCAAATTCGACCATAACAGCCTGACGGTCAACCACATTGTTATCCATTTTCCAGATGCAGCGGGCATAAGGATTGTCTTTGCGCTTGAGTTCTGCGGTGTACTCCTCTTCTGTGGGTTCCGCAATATGTTCGAGCCCTGTCCAGACATAGGAGCCCCAGCGTTTGGGGTGATTGAGGTTGATATTCCTGTTGGAGTAAATACACTCTTTTTCAAGCGGACAATCCAGCAGGCAGTATTCACCGGCATTTTCAGGCGCATTTTCCGCACGGAAAAAATGCCTGCCGCCGAAACTGGAAACACGCACCGGTTCAACACCGCTCATAAACCAGGAGAGCAGATCCATGTCGTGACAGCATTTGGACATGAGCATCGTGGATTTACACACATCTTCACGTCTCCACTTGCCGCGGATGAAGCAGTTGGCCACATGGTGATAACTCACATGTTCCGATGTCTGGATACTCACGATTTTTCCGATCTCTCCCTTGAGGATGCGCTCTTTGATGGCAACATAAAAATCCGAGTAGCGCAGAACATGGCAGATCATGACTTTGCGCCCGGTGCGCCTGACGGCTTCATCAAGGATCTTCACCTCCTCTTTGGAGACGGCAAAGGGTTTCTCAAGCAGAACATCATACCCCGCTTCAAGCAGCGGAACGGTGGTCCGGACATGATCCTCATCCATCGTGCCGTTGATGACACAATCAGCAAGTTTGCCGTGACGGACAAGTTCAGCGGCATCGTGAAAGATCATATCTTCCCCGAAACCGAACTGCTCCGCCGCCTTTTTGCAGCGCAGCATATTGGGATCGGCAACGCCGACAACTTTGAAACGTTCCGGCTGGACCAGAGAAAACGAACCGTAACACATGGAGCGGTGTCCGGCGCCGACGATAATAGCTGTGACCATGATAAATAATCCTCTGAATAATCTATGGATCTGTAAAAAACATTCTCTTAATATATAACAATATTACCCGTTTTGCAAACGTTTTCTCAGCGTCCCCAGGGGCCTTTTCCGAACGGAAACAGTTCTTTGGCATTTCTGCCGCTGCGGATCCCCTCTTTCAGCCAGTTGGAAGCAGGAACTTCTTCTGCCGCCGACCATGTTTTATCACTGACGATATGCTCTTTTCTGCCGTCCTTGAAGACCAGAAGCAAATCAGCCAGAAAGCCGGCAGGACCGCCCTGATTGCCCGCATAAACGGCAATGACATTTTTTCCTTTTTTAAGATACGGGAGAAGATCAGTTTCCTGATACTGCACCCAGTAGGCGCCGGACTGAACCGCTTTGCCGTTGACGTAAAGCATATAGGTATCATCCGCCGCAGAAAGCAGACGGGCACTTGCCAGAGGTGCTGAAATATCAACGGTACAAGTACCGCAGAAAAGATCACTGGCAGTATTTCCCCAGATCCAGAACGCATTGGTTTTAAGTGCCGTCGTCATGTTGGTTACTTTTCTGAAATACTCAGGCAGGCGCTTTTCCATTTTGCTGTCACAGGGGAGATATCC
>JAFVYP010000094.1 GCA_017508555.1 Lentisphaeria bacterium | reverse complement strand
GTGTTCCCGATATGGGTAGATACAATGATACAGAACTGAAAATACTTCGCTTTTCTTGAAAAGAGTTGGGGGTTCGGGGGAAGAGGAAAACTTCTTTTCACGTGAAAAGAAGTTTTCCTCTTCCCCCGATGCCATCTACCCTTGTCGGGAACAGCGCGTTCTTATAAAGAACGGAATGTGTTCAAAAGCTGGTCATGGATGGCAGGATTGGCGCAGATGATCCCTTTCTGCGGAAATTCTGTACCGTTGTAAAAGTCTGTAACGACGGCACCGGCTTCCCGGGCGATGATGACGCCAGCGGCCACATCGTATTCCTGAAGAGCCAATTCCCAGAAACCATCGAGTCTGCCGGAGGCCGCCAGACAGAGGTCGTAAGCGGCGGAACCTGTGCGCAGAACAGAGCGGAGTACGGGTGCAAGTTTGGTAAAATAGGGCAGGTTATTGTGTTCCAGTCCTGCTCTCAAACAGGCAAATCCAGTGGCGCAGACGGCCTCTTCGAGAGAGGGACAGTCGGAAACATGGATTTTTCTGCCGTTTTCAAAAGCGCCTTTTCCTTTTTCGGCATAAAAAGTTGTTCCCAGAGCGGGCTGATGAACACATCCGGCGATGGAAACGCCGTTGTATTCCAAACCGATGGAAACGGAAAATGCGGGAATATTTTTAACAAAGTTTTGTGTGCCGTCAATGGGGTCGATAACCCAGCAGTAAGGGGAGGAAAGATTGCTTTTGCCCGTTTCCTCGCCGAAAATGCCGTGATCGGGAAAACGTGCTTTGATCCGGCTGACGATCAATTCCTCCACGGCCTTATCGGCCACGGAAACAAGATCCCGGGGCGTTCCCTTGAGGGTCACCTGATCCGGCTGCAGTCTGCCGAAATATTCCAATGCCAGAACGCCGGCATCCTGAGCTGTTTTTACCAGAAAATCGAGCATAATAGAATCCTTTTGAGGTTGTGTTGACGGTGTTTAATATACACCGGCAAAGATTTTTTTCAAAGTTTTACGGGCTGGGGGGCGCCGTGTTTTATTCCGCCGATCCGGAAAAAATCCATCCGTGAAGTTTTCGGAAACACCGTTGAGATTGTGGTAAACCAGCAGACGGCGATCCGGAGAAATATCAAGGAAAAATTCATCCTCCAGCGCTTCATTGAGCGTTCCCTGCCACCACATATTGAGGGCCAGATCTTCCAGAGGATATTTCAGTCCCCGGGCGGTGACCCGGGTACCGGGATCGATCGCGATCAGGGATATCTGCTGTCCGGGAACAGCTTTGAAACGCTGTTGCCCCCGGGCCACGGAAAAGATACCGTGATCCGTCACCATGCGGATATCCGGGACGATCTGTGCATATTCTGCTAGAAGGGAAAGATTGCCCAGGGTATGATCCTCCCTCTTGCCTGTGGCCCCCAGAATAACGATGTTGTGCCAGTTCCGGGCGGTGCAGCAGCGGAAGGCTTTGGAAAGATCATTGCTTTCCTGTTCTGTAAAGTGGACAGTTCTGTCGGTCCATTTTTCCTTGATCGTCGGCGGGAGACTGTCCAGATCGCCCACGATCAGGTCAGGTTCTCTGCCCCGGGCCAGAAGCGCGCAGGCCGCGCCGTCGCAGCAGACCACACGGGCGGCACGCTTGAGCAGCCCGACCGGAACGGCATGGACCGGAAAATCTCCGTCGGCCAGAATAACGGTCAGATTTTCTGACATGATCGTGTCTCCTCCTGTTTATGTTCCAGTTGCCGGCTCCAGGTGATAAAAAAGATGATCCCATTGGCCAGCGCAATACACCACATCAGCAGACTTGCGGCGGAGTTGCCCGATTCCAGATAGACCTTCAGCCACATGATGATGGAAATCAGATTGACGATGGTCCAGATCACCCACTGTTCGATACAGCGTTTGACGGTCAGGACCATGGCCGTTACGGAAAGGACCGTCGTTGTGCTGTCCAGAACGGGAGAGCGTCCGTTGAGCAGATGAAGGATGACGGCATAAACAGCAATACCTGCGATACTCAGCAGAGCGGTTGTCAGGCGTCCCAAGGGTGTCAATCTTGTTTTGCGCACGATATGCTGTTCATCCGTCTTTTTCTTCCAGCAGAAAAAGCCTGCGAACATCATGGGCAGATACCAGCCCCAGTTGAGCATGACTTCTCCGTAAAGCCGCAGCTGAAACGAGATCCAGCCGTAGAGAAGCGTATTGATGATGCCGAAGAGATAACAGCTGACTTTTCCCTTGCCGGCGATGACGGTGTAAAGGATCCCCGTGACGGCAGAGAGAATGCCCACGATGCTGTCTCCCATGATCTGAGAGAGAAGAATGACCGATCCGCAGCAGAACAGCAACCAGGCTCCTTCAAGGGGAGTCCAGCCGGAAAGTTCTCCTGCAGCAAACTGTTGGATACTGAACTTTTTCATGGTTTTATGAAGATACACTCAAAAGCTGTTTTTGTCAAGATTGAAAAGAATGATTTTTTCCTTCTCCAAACCCCACCCCTTTTCAAGAAGAGCGGTGTGTTTTTTTTGATTTTTGGTTATTCATCTGTCCGTATCGGGAACAAGGCCTTTTTCAAAGGAACTTTTAAGCTGTTCCAGTTCCTCCCAGCGGGCGTAGAGTTTTTCCAGTTCTGCCCGTGCGGCATCCAGTTTTGCCTGAAAGACGGGGGCCTCTTTGGCCCTTGTGGTGTAAAAATCAGGCGCCGTGAATTCAGCTTCAAGAGAGGAGATCAGCTCCTCTTTTTCCATAACGGCCTCTTCCATGCCGTCCAGCTCTTTCTGCTCCTTGTAAGAGAGTTTCTGCTGCTGTTTTCTGACAGGTGCGGCCGCAGGGGGCTGTGTCTTTCCTGCCGGAGCTGCCGCCTCGTTCCGCCGGGCCTCTTTTTGCGCCTGCTTGAAGGCAAAGTAATCGTAATCCCCTTCCTGGATGGTCATGCCGCCGCCGGGATCAAAACTGATGATCCGGTTGCAGACGCGGTTGAGGAAGTAACGGTCATGGCTGACGACGATCACGGGGGCTTCGTAATGGCAGAGCGCCTCTTCCAGTACCCGCAGCGTGGGCAGGTCAAGATCGTTGGTCGGTTCGTCGAGGATCAGGAAGTTCCCCCCCTGTTTCAGCACGATGGCCAGCAGCAGACGCGCCTTTTCGCCGCCGGAAAGGTATTTGACTTTTGTATTGATCCGTTCATCCTCAAAGAGAAAGCGTTTCAAATAGCCCCAGATGGATATTTTATCTGTTCCCAGATTGACCGTATCGGCGTCTCCGGCAACGGCTTCGGCGACGGTTTTTTCCGGATCAAGGGTGATACGGGTCTGGTCGATGTAGTTGAATTCCACTGTATCGGCAATATGGATCTTGCCCTTTTCCGGTTCAAGAGCGCCTGTAATGAGTTTGAGCAGCGTTGTTTTGCCTACGCCGTTGGGACCGATGATACCGGTTTTGGTTCCCTGGGGAAATTCACAGGTGAGATCTTTTATCAGTTCTCTGCTGTTGTATTTGAAAGAGACGTTTTCCAGCTCCACGACCTTGTTGCCCAGCCGTGAGGGGGCGGGAATAATCAGCTCCACATTGCCGGTGCGTTTGGGACGTTCGATGGCGGAAAGTTCCTCAAAGCGGCGCAGACGTCCCAGATTGCGCCGGAGCCGTGCTTTGGGGGAGCGGCGGACCCAGTCGATCTCCAGACGGAGGAACTTTTCCCGTTTTTCCGCTTCGGCATCTTCGGCGTACTCATGGGCCTCTTTGGCCTCAAGAAAATCCGCATAGGAGCCGGTGCAGGAGAAAAATTTACCGTTGTTCAATTCAACGATCCGGTTGGCGATCCTATCCAGAAAATATCTGTCGTGTGTCACAAAGAGGCAGGCGCCCCGGTAGGCGGCGAGGAAATTTTCGATCCAGGTGACAGTTCCCACATCCAGGTGGTTGGTGGGTTCATCCAGCAGCAGCAGATCCGGTTCAGCGATCAGGGTTCTTGCCAGCAGGACGCGGCGCATCTCTCCGCCGGAAAGACGGATAAAGGGTTTTTCCGGATCTATATCCAGTTTTCCGATCATGCTTTCCAGCTTGTTTTCACAGTTCCAGGCCTGATGGAGATTGATCTTGTGTTCCAGATCAAGAGCCAGTCCGGAGGTGGGGGAAAGTTTGTTGTAGCGGTTCAGCAGTTCTTCAAAAAAGGCAAGCCCCTCAGCCACCACGTCACCGGCTTTCTTGTCGGATTCAAAAACGGGGTCCTGGGGCATGTAAGCGATACGGCAGTCTCTGGCAACGCTGATGTTTCCGGAGGAGACCTTTTCCAGTCCGGCAACGACTTTGAGCAGGGTGGATTTGCCGCCGCCGTTGCGTCCGATCAGCGCCACCCGTTCGCCGGAGGCGATATACATATCGGCATCATCAAAAATGATCTGCCGGCCGATGGCAAGATTCATGTTCTCGCCGGACCACAATGGTTCGCTCATGGTTTTACTTCCCTATGCAAAAACGGTGGAATACGCTGTCAAGCAGATCGGGAGAGGCGGTTTTGCCCACCGTTTCTCCCAGCGCCTGTCCGGCGGCGGCAAGATCGGCGGCGGCAAGTTCATGGTCCGCATCCAGAAAACGGGTACGGGCTGTCTCAAGTGAGAGAAGGGCCTCTTCCAACTCTCCGGCAATACGGACATTGACAGCCACATCCGGCAGTTTTTTGCCGTCGCTTTCCCCGTTGAGGACAGTGGAAAATTTCTCAATCAGCTCCGGGATGCCTTCTCCTGTCACCGCAGAAAGGACCACCTGCGGCATCTTCAGGGCAGGCGGTACAAAGCCGGGGACAAGATCACCTTTGTTCCAGACGGCGATGATGTTCCGAGCCTGTGCCGCCGCAAGATCTGCAAGCTCCGCCTCCCTGTCGGGACTTGAGGCATCCAGCAGCCAGAAGGTGACCTCTCCGGCGGCGATGGAGCGGCGGCTGCGTTCGATCCCCTGTTGTTCAATGGGATCTGTGCTTTCACGCAATCCGGCGGTGTCTGTCAGGATCACGGGAATATTATTAAGGACTGTGCGGGCTTCGACCGTATCCCGGGTCGTGCCGGGAATACTGCTGACGATGGCCCGTTCAAAACCCAGCAGCCGGTTGAGCAAACTGGATTTGCCCGCATTGGGGCGCCCCGCAAGGACGACTTCCACACCGTCCCGCAGCTGACTGCCCCGGTCACGGGTACTCAAAAGTTCCCGGACCTCTTTTTCGATGTCTATACAGGCGAGAGCCAGTTCTTCATCTGAAGAAAAATCCAGTTCCTCGTCAGGAAAATCCAGCCGTGCTTCGCATTCCGAGCGCAGGGCGTTCACCCTGTCATACAGATCGTTGAGTCTCTCGCTCAAAGCCCCTGCCAGCTGTTTCTGGGCCAAATCAAAGGCGGCGGAACTGCCGGAAGTGATGATATCTGATACGGCTTCAGCCTGAGCCAGATCCATTTTACCGTTGATGAAGGCGCGGAAGGTGAATTCTCCGGGTTCGGCCATGCGGCATCCGGCGGCAAGCAGGGCGCGCAGGGCGTTGTCCGCAGCGGCGGCGCCGCCGTGACAGTGGAGTTCGACCACATCATCCCCCGTGTAGCTGGCGGGGGCTTTCATATAAACGGCCAATGCGGGATCCTGTCCGACTTTGCCCAGATACATCATCCGGGGAACGGCGGCGGCAAGCTCCTTGCGCCCCTTCCAGACCTCTCCGGCGATGGCAACGGCCCGGGGACCGGAGACCCGGATCACGGTAACGGCGCCGCCTGTCCCGCTGGCGGGAGCTGTGATCGTATCGCTTGTATTCATCAAAATTTTACACTTCAATTAAAAAGGCTCTGTTCCCGATACGGGTAGATACAATGATATAAAACTAAAAATACTTCGCTTTTCTCGAAAAGGGGTGGGGTGTGGGGAGGGGAAAAACCTCTTTTCCCGCGAAAAGAAAGATAACGGAGCCGACGTTCGGC
>JAFVYP010000093.1 GCA_017508555.1 Lentisphaeria bacterium | reverse complement strand
GGGTGCAGCAAGAGGGGGGACAGGCACCCCTGAGGACCTTTGTGCCGACGGTCTATGTTTCCTCCGGCAAATGGCAGGACCGGGCCGGAACGATCGCAAGTTTCCTTCAGCTCAACAGTGCGCCTGAAAAAAATCCCCGTTCAGCGCAGCTGGCAACCCGCCTTGTCAAAGAGCTGCCCCGGGAGGGGACGCAAAAGGAACGGCTTCAGCGGCAGGTCAAAGCCCTGCGTGATTTTTCCGCCAAATATATCCGTCAGGCGGGGCCGGGACTGGAGTCTCTGCCTCTGAACTGCATTTCTTCAGCGGATGAGACGCTTCAGGCCGGTTACGGCAGTTCCGCAGACAGAGCGGTCCAGCTTGCTGCCATGCTCCGTTCTTTGGATATCAATGTGGAGTTTCTGCCCGTATCCCATCTGCTTTATGAGGAGGAGACGATCCGTAAACTGGAGCGTTTTCCCCAAATGATCTTTGGCGATGTGCTGCTGTATCTTCCGGCGCTGGGGATCTATCTCAACGATACCGGACAGTATGCCCGTCTGGGGAGTGTCAATAGCTCCGACCGGGTGATGCTTTCTCTGAAAAACCGCCGTCTGGAGGCGCTCCGGGAGGGGCTGCGTTTTGAGAGCAAACTCAAAAAGGAGATCAAAATAGAACTTCAGAAGGATTGTTCAGCCGTTCTTCGCATCAAAACCATTTATGCGGGGAAACACTTTGAATCGGGCAACAGAAGATTTTCAGAAATGACGCCGGAGCTTGAAAAAAGACATTTTGCCTCTCTTGCTTCGGAGCTTTCCCGTGCTGCGGAAATCACGGGGACGCCCAAAAAAGATTTTGAGAGTTATCCCGGCACCGTGGAATATACGGTGAAAGTTCCCGGCTTTGCCCGGAAAACGGGGGATTATCTTGCTTTTGATCTGCCGTACTTTGCGCATTTTGCCAATGCCGCCGGTCCTGTCCGTAAACTGCGGCGGACTCCCTTTATCAGAAGAACTGCGGTGAAACTTGACATCAAATACGATATCACCCTGCCGGAAGGCTATTTTCTCTCCAGCCGGCCGTCTGCCCGCATGACGCTTGGAGATTATGCTGTCGGCAGTTTTCTCAAGGATCTTGCCTTCCATTCCGGCCGGCTCCTGATCGACTGCCGTTTGAAGCTGCCGGCGGGGATCGTGCAGGCTGTGGATTTTGACCGTCTTTTCACTTTGAAACAACGCCTGGCCCGTCCTGATGCGGGCAGGATCATCTTAATTCCCAAATCCGGAGGAAAAAAATGAAGATCGAGATGCTGCCCACCGGGCCGTTATCCACCAACTGTTATCTTGTCTATCTGGAAGATGTCAAACATCTTTACATCATCGACCCGGGCGCGGAGGCCGATACCATTATTGAACATGCCCGGCGTTATGAGGCTGAAAAGTGTGCCGTTCTGCTGACCCATGCCCACGCAGACCATATCGGGGCCGCGGGAAAAGTCGCCGCCGCGCTGAATGTGGAACACACCTGGCTGGGCGAAGCAGACAAGCCTCTTTATGACAGTCCTGAAAATCAGATATTCCCCTATTACCGGCGCGCCGAGGACCGTCCTGAAACCTGTGAGTTCGATCCGGAAGGGGATTTTCAAGTGGTGCGTCTGCCCGGTCACAGTCCCGGAGGGACGGGATTTCTCTTCCGTCACGGCGGGAAATCCGCTTTCTTCACGGGGGACACCATTTTTGAAGGCTCCGTTGGCCGGACAGACCTCTGGGGGGGCAATTTTGATATTCTGGTCAACTCCATCCGTTGCGGGATCCTCGCACAGGAGGAGGACCTTGTTCTTTATACCGGTCACGGACGTCCCACAACAGTCGGCCGGGAACGTTCAACCAATCCTTATATATCCTGAGGTGAAAAATGAGTCAAACGGGGGAAATATTGAGCAATGTCAATCTCAAGGGCGACTACTACTCCATTGAGTTTTATGCTCCTGAAACAGCCGCATCAGCACAGCCCGGACAATTTGTCCATGTGAAGATCGGAGATGACCGTGGGGACTGGATCCTGCGCCGTCCCTTCAGCATCTGCAATACCGATCCTGAAAAGGGCATCGTGAACGTGGTTTACAAAGTCGTCGGCAAGGGGACAGCCGCTCTTGCAAAGACGGCTCCCGGCGTCTGCTGCGATGTCATGGGTCCTCTCGGCAACGGTTTTGTTCCCGTTCCGGGAACGATTCCTGTGGCGGTCTGCGGCGGCTACGGCGCGGCAGCGACCTTCATGCTGACCCGGCAGAAAGAAAAAGGCGTTCTGCTTCTGGGCGCCCGCTCAACGGCGGATATCATTCTGACAGAACGTTATGAAGCCGCCGGTTTTGACGTGCGTCTTGCCACCAATGACGGCAGTGCCGGAACAAAGGGGTTCGTTACAGATCTTATTCCGCAGCTTCTGGCAGAAAATCCCGGTAAAAAATACTGTTTCTACGCCTGCGGACCGCATCCCATGCTCATGGCTCTTGCCAGACAGCTGCGGAGTCTGGGCGAGATGGGACAGTTGAGTATCGACCACCGTATGTGCTGCGGCGTCGGCTCCTGTTTTGCCTGCGTGGTCAAAGTCAATGCCCCCGGAACTGCCGACGGCTGGCGTTATGCCCGTTCCTGCTCAGAGGGCCCTGTTTTCAATCTTGAAGATGTTTATGTTGAGGAGTAAATCTTATTATGGCTGATCTTGCTGTCGATCTGGGTAAATTCCAGCTGAAAAATCCTGTAATGACCGCCTCCGGGACCTTCGGATACGGTTTTGAATACAACAAATATTATGATATATCCCAGCTGGGAGCTGTGGTGGTCAAAGGTATCCGCATGACGCCCTCCCACGGAAATCCGACGCCCCGCGTGGCGGAGGTGACAGGGGGCATGCTCAATGCCATCGGCCTTCAGGGTCCCGGTGTGGAAAAATTTCTCCACGGCGAGGAATACATGCCCTTCCTGCGGAAAACAGGGGCTTCTGTCATCGTCAATATCTGGGGAACGACTGTGGCGGAATATGCCGAAGTTGCGGAACGCCTTGAGGCGGATAAAGAGGGAATAACGGCTCTGGAGATCAATATCTCCTGTCCCAATGTGAAGGCCGGCGGGGCGGCGTTCGGAACGGATACGGCTCTTGCTGCGGAGGTGATCTCCGCTGTGCGCAAAGCGACAACGCTGCCGCTGATTACCAAATTAAGTCCCAATGTGACGAAGATCACCGACTTTGCGAAAACCGCCGAGGACTGCGGCAGCGATGCCGTTTCTCTCATCAATACCCTCTCTGCGATGAGCATTGATATCGAGACCCGCCGTCCTGTGCTTGCCAATAAAACTGGCGGTCTTTCCGGTCCTGCGGTCAAACCCGTTGCGGTGCGCATGGTCTATGAAACGGCCCGGGCCGTGAAGATCCCGGTGATCGGCATGGGCGGGATCATGACGGCGGAGGATGCCATTGAGTTTTTCCTCGCCGGAGCAACTGCCATTGCCGTGGGAACGGCCAATTTTGTCGATCCTTTTGCGCCGGTCAAGGTGATCGCAGTGATCAATGACTACCTTGACAGGCACAACTGCAAGAGCATTTACGATATCATCGGCAAAGTGGAAACAGCATGAAGATCGAACTTCATGCCCACTCCCGGGAGGTTTCTCCCTGCGGATATCTTTCAGTGGAAGAGCTGATCCGGCTTTATAAAGAGGCCGGATTCGATGCTCTTGTCATCGCCAATCATTTCAGCCGTAAGGCCATGGCGGAAAAAAGCGAAACCCCTGAAGCCTTTCACGCCCTTTTTCACCAGACGCTCCGCCGCGCGGAACGTCTGGGGCGTGAGGCGGGATTGCTGATCCTGGGCGCTTATGAACTGCGGTTTGATCTTAATGACAATGACTATCTTGTTTACGGCATGACAGAGGAACAGTGCCGGGATTGTGAGGCGCTGTTTTCCTCCACGCCGGAAAAATTCGGCCGTTTTGCCCGTGAAAACGGCATTTTGTTTTATCAGGCCCATCCCTTCAGAAACCACATGACCGTGACGGCGCCGGAACATCTTTTCGGTATCGAGGTGCGCAATACCCATCCCCGCCATGACAGCCGCAATGACATCGCTCTTACCTGGGCGGAAAAATTCGGACTTCACCAAATCGGCGGCTCCGACTGCCACCGGGTCCAGGATGTGGGAACGACGGCGGCGGAAACAGAATATGAGGTCAAAAACAGCGCAGACCTTCTCCATGTGCTGAAAAACGATCTTTACAAAATCGTATGAGTATCTGAAATGCCCGGATAGGGAACTGAGCCTTTATGACAAGGCCACGTTCCCGGTACGGGCAGATCAAGGCCGGAATATCAAAAAATACGCCGCTTCTGATTTTTCCGGCGTATGGAGATGTCCGGCAGAGAGGATTATTTTTTATCCTGTTCCGCCCACTGGTATTTCAGACGGTCTTCCGCCGTGATCTTGCGGATGACCCGCGCGGGATTTCCGGCGACCAGGGTGTCGGCGGGCACATCGCGGATGACCACGGAACCGGCGGCGATCACAGCATTGTCTCCGATGGTCACGCCGCCGATGATGGTGACAGAACCGCCGATCCAGACATTATTGCCCACGGTGACGGGGAAGGCGTATTCCCATCCGTCGATGCGGTCCCGGGCATCCAGCGGGTGTCCGGCGGCAAGGATGGAGACGTTGGGTGCGATCCAGACATTGTCTCCGAAGCGGCAGTAATTGCCGTCGAGGACGATGAAGTTATAATTGGCAAAGAAGTTTTCTCCCACCTCAATACGGAATCCGTAATCGCATTTGAACGGCGGGAGGATGTTGCAGTTTTTGCCGATTTTTCCGAAGATCCCGGCGAGAAAATCCCGCCGTTCCTGTACCTGTGAGGGACGGAACTGGTTGTATTCGTGGATGGCATCCTGGATCTTGAAACGGTAATCGGCCATTTCTGTTGTGTTGTTCGGGTTGTAAAGAAGGCCCGCTTCAGCTTTTTCCTGCTCAGTCATGCCGCCGGGAACCGGACGGCAAAGGATCGGTTTTTCTTTCATGTTTTCCTTCCTGATCTTTCCTGTTTTTTTCTGATAATATAGCGTTTGCGGTGTGTTTTTGCAAATCAGCAGTCTGTTTGAAAAAAAATTATTTTGTGCTATATTAAGTGAAGTGCACCGGGAGGGGGCGATTCCTGCCGCAGTGCGGTTCGGGAAGATGTCTTGATTTTTTGTTTTTGAAAGCGTAAGGTGGCCTATGAAAAATATTTTTCTGATTTTACTGTTTTTTGCATCAAGTTTCTCCGTGACAGCTGCTTATCAGTATAACGCCAAGGGCAATCAGGGCTGGCTGAGCTTTGATTCGACCATGACCATCGGTTTTGATCTTGCCCGCAGCGGTAAAGACAAGGACCATGAGAACTTTATTGACCGCGGCGAAGGAGTCGCTGATTACGGCTGGTACAATTTGGAAACCGGGGAAAGCGGGTCTTTCAGCAACGGTCTTTCCGCGACCTTTTCTGCCGGTGACCGTATCGGTTTGTATGTGACTGATAGTACTGGAAAAACTTTCCTTTCCACCAAACCGACCGAGCCCTTTGAAGATGACATCTGGGGCAAGGCCAAGATCGTTGACGGTAATCTGCAGCTGGGCGGCGGCAATATGGGAAGCAACGGAACGCACGAGTTTTATGTGTTCAAGGTCAATAACGGCAATGCCTCCAACAAGACTCCCTCCGGCCAGCCTCTGCCCGGCATCATCGCCACCCTGCTTGTCGGCGGCGGAACTCTTGTTTACCTGAAAAAGCGCAAAAAACTCTACGCTTCCAAGTGATCTTGAACGGGAATGCGTTGTTTTTTGCGCAATCAGCGGAAATGAAAAAATCCCGTCTTATTCTGATCGTTTTATCTGTGCTGATACTTTTCAGTTGTATCGGTCTGACGGTTTATCTGCTTTTTTTCAATTACCAGAACGTCCGTCTTTTCAAAAAGGCTCAAGAGCTTTTTCACCAGGGGGATGAGGGGTCTCTGACGCGTGCAGAGACCCTTTTGCAGCAGATCATCCGCAAAGACAGCGATCACGAGGCGGCCTTTATCATGCTGGGCGAGATCGCCCGGCAAAGGAAGGTCTATCCGGAGCAGGTCTATTACTGCTTCATGGCCAGCCGTCTTGATCCGCTGAGCAGCGAAAACAAGGAAAAGTATATCGACAGTCTGTGCCTTGCCCGCTACTTTGACCGTCTGGAAAATTTTCTGGCGCAGGATGAGTCCCTGAGCGATAAAAACAGACAGCTTCTTCTCTATGCCGCAGGACACAACGGCAATATCAACAAATACAAACGGCAGCTCGAACGGCGGGGGAAAGAGGGGCATATCAGTGAACTGGCCCTTCTGCTTTTTGTCCGTAAAGAGCTTTCTTCTCAGGAAAAACTTGCCTTTCTGAAACGCTTCAAAAGTGAAAAAGATACTTTTCTGAAGCAGGAACTCCTGGCGGCGCAGACGGAGCTTTTTTTAACTGGCGGGGATATCGACAGCGCCGAAAAATCTCTGCTTCAGGCGTACCGGCTCAATCCTTACGCCTTTGCTCCGGTTCTGGGACGGTTCTATGCCAATCACCGCAGTTTTGGCAAAGCGCTGGAAATTTTTGAAAAACATCTGTCCGTGTATCACGATCAGATGATCGCCATGCAGACGGCTGAGATCTACTGTCTGCTGGGAAAAACGGATAAGATCGCCGGACTGCGTTCTGAATATCAGGCTGATTCCGGCAGCCGCGCCATGCTGTGCAGCTACTATTTTGATGCCCTGACTGCTCTGGCGGAAAAGGATATGGCTTCTTTGAAAGAATTGACAGTTCCCCTGCGGAACAATATCCATACACCTCTGGCGGATTTCATGTTTTTCTGTGCCGATATTCAGGAAGGGGATTCTGCGGCGATACAGGCAAGTTACAGCAGCCTGTCGGCCCGCCGGAATTATCTGAATTTGCAGGAACAGGCCGACGTGATCCTTTCTGCCTTTTTGAAAAAAGCCTTTTTCGGGAAACGGATCCCCCGGGAAAAACTGCTGGCGCTTGCGGCTCTTCTTTACAGCCGCAAGCCTGAACTTTTTACGGCAAAACTTATTTTACTTGCGCAAAAGAGGAGCAATTCGATCAATGTCGTTTTGTTGAAGGATGCTCTTGCGCGGTTCGGCGGCGACCAGGGGGTGCTGAAGATCGCGATCGAATATTATCTGCGGCATGAACTGGCTGAAGCAGAGAGACTGATCGCCGATTACAAAAAGAAATTTGTGTCCAGAGCCGGGGATATGCTGCGGTATGAGATCTTTTTGAAAATGCAGAAAAAAGACCATGATGGCGTTTCCGCATTGTTCCGGAAGCATTTTTCTCCGGCGCTCCTGCCGGAGTACTGGGCTTTTGCCAGCGCCTCCATGCGGGAGGACGATCTGCGTTTTTTGAGCAGGGATAAACATTATGCGCCCTTCTGCCGGGCCTTGCTTCTGCTGAAAGAGGGGAAAACCAAAGCGGCCTGTGACCTGTTGGAAAGTGCCGATGCCCAAAATGACCTTTCCCTGCTGTTTTTTGCGGCAAAGATTTTGGCGGAAAACGGCCGGAATCAGGCGGCGCTGAAAAAATATGCGCTCTTTCCGGAAGAGTCCCCCTACAAGATCGCTGTGCTGTTGAACATGGCTGAGCTTTATGCGGAAAACGGCCGTCTGGATCAGGCGCTGCTTCTGGCTTCCCGGGCGTACGGTCAGGCGCCGCAACTGCCTGAAACGCAGCTGTGTTACGCCGATAAATTGTATAAAAAAGGTGATGTGCAGCGGATCCCCGATGTGATAAAAATCACCTCTCCCGGCACTTACCGGCGCCGGATGGAGCCCTTGTGGATCGCCGGGATGCAGCAGCGGATCAAAGCGTGTGATATCAATACGCAGCGGGAGACGGTCCGTGAGTTGTGCCGTCAGCTGCTGGTGATCTCTCCTGCTGACAGTCTCGCCCTTGAAACGTTGAAAAAACTTCATAAGATGCCGCAATGAATATCCAACTGTTCCACAGCCGAATTTTGAAAAAACATCCCCTGGGAGCGCTGTATGGAGTGCTTCTGGGGCTTGTCGCTTTTTCTGCGGCGGTCCCTCTGTTCCGTTCCGGCATGTGGGATGCGGCGCTTGTGGATCTGGTCATGACGGGCATATTGGTCTGTCTGATGCTGAAAAATTTTGCCTCCACTTTCCGCAGACAATCGACGCTGCCGGAAAAAGGAGCGGCGTGGATGATGCTTGTGCTTGCCAATATTCTTGCTCTGCTTCCTTCCCATGATTTCCCCGGAAGTCTGAGTACCGCCTTTGCCTTTACGCTTCTGATTTGTGCGTTTGTGCTGTATTTCAGCGGCAGGGTCATGGCGGTCAGCAGTATTATTCCTGCGCTGTGGTGCTGTGTGTTCATGCCCTATCACGGAGAGTGGATGCTGCTGCTGAGTTTTCCCCTGCGTTTAAGTGCAACGGTGTTGAGCGCTGGCGTGTTGAAACTGGGCGGCGTTGACGTGGTCTTTTCGGGGACGACTCTGGGCCTGCCCGGTCTGAACATCGCCATCACCGATGCCTGCAGCGGCATCAATCAGCTGGATGCTTTTGTGCTGATCGCTTTTATTGCGGTCGAAATGCTGCATAAAAAGCGCTTGTGGAAAATGCTGCACTTTGCTTTCATCATTCCCGCGATCATGGCCGGCAACGCTCTGCGGATCGCTTTGACTGTGCTGCTGTACCGCCGGTTCGGAGAGGTCATTTTGCAGAACACCTGGCACGTTGCGCTGGGCTATGTTCAGATCGTCCTTGCCCTGCTGATCTTTCTTGCTGTCGGCAAAATCTTTGTTTTTTCCAACGATCCGGCAAAGGAGGAAAAGCGATGATAAAAGTATTTTTCATGCTGCTGTCTTTTTTGCCGCTGTGTCTGCACTCTCCTTATCTTCTGCAGGCGTGGCGCAGTTCCCGTCTCGACCGCTGGGATTGGATCTTTTATCTGACCGCGATCCCGGCAGCTGTGTGGGCTTTGCGGAAAGTAAAGACCGGCAAATTGGATTTTTATGCACTTTTTCTGCTGCTGCCTTCGCTGTTTCTGACAGCCTTTCCGTCTTTCCACCATATCCATGCGCTGAGTGTTGCCTCCGCCGTCGGAGTGATTTTTTCGGCGGTATGGCTGCTGGGGGCGTGGCCGTTCGCGTACCGTTTGCTGCCGGCGGCCGTTATTCTGCTTCTGGGAACGCCCAGTTCCAGTTATCAGCTGTCTCTGTTGATGATGTGTCCTGTATGGGCGGCATGGGCGGTGAAGTTTTTTCTGGCGGTCCTCTGTCTGGTCTGGATAGAGTGCAATCAGCGTTTTTCCGTGCAGATCAAACGCGGCACGCTTTTCTTTTCGGCGGCGGTGCTGATGACCGGATTTATTTTACTGCACACCAGAGAGCTGTATTTTGAAGGGAAAAGTTTTATTCCGGAGTTCGGCACCCGCTGCGGCGGCTTCTGGGGCAGACGCATGGAGCCTGATGGCAATACGAAGCGTTTTTTTGCCACCGGAAATGTTCAGCAGTACCGTTATACGAAAAACAATACGGATATTTCCGTTCTGGCGGTCCGGTGCGGGAGAAACATCCACGAGATCCATCCGGCCAGCCACTGTCTGCGGACAGGGTTCTGGACGGTCTTTTCTGAAAAGATCCTGTATTTGCAGGAGGATTTTGCTGTAACAGAGATCAATGCCCGGAAGGGAGACAGTCACATCCTTGTCTGGGTCTGGTACAGCAGTGAAAGATTTTCCACCCCGGGTTTTCTCGGCTTCCGGCGGCATTTCAAGCCGGGGGGGATTTATTACACATATCAGATATCCATTCCGTTGAACGGCAGTGATGAAGCCGGACGGAAAGAGTTGAAAAGTTTTGTGCAGACGTTAAAAAGAAAGAAAAGACCATGAACCGATACGAAGAGATCATTGCCCTGCGGCGGGAATTGAAACGTCCCTCAGTGTTCCGGTACAACCGCATCCAGCTGCGGATGGTGCTGTGGCACCTGACGATCCGCGGTTCCGTATTTTTCAAACGCTTGATGGATATTGTGTTATCCATATTTGCGATCATTTTCGGCTCTCCTGTTTTTCTGCTGACGGCGCTTCTGGTGAAAGTGACCAGTCCCGGTCCGATCATTTTCAGTCAGGTGCGTGTGGGGCGTTTCGGCAGGCACTTCAAGTTCTACAAGTTCCGCAGCATGTATATTGATGCGGAGGCAAGAAAAGCGGAACTCCTGAAACACAATGAGTCCGGTGACGGTGTGATCTTCAAAATGAAACATGATCCCCGGATCACGCCTGTTGGCCGTTTCATCCGCAAATTCAGCATAGATGAACTGCCGCAGCTGTTCAATGTGCTTCTGGGGGACATGAGTCTTGTGGGTCCCCGCC
This sequence comes from Lentisphaeria bacterium, assembly GCA_017508555.1. Classification (GTDB taxonomy): domain Bacteria; phylum Verrucomicrobiota; class Lentisphaeria; order Victivallales; family Victivallaceae; genus UBA1784. The sequence continues at coordinate 20,869 of JAFVYP010000093.1, read as the reverse complement.
CGCCGCTGCCCTCTGAGGTGCGGACCTATACGCTGGAGGAACGCAAACGCTTGAACGTCACGCCGGGGATCACCTGTTTGTGGCAGGTGTCCGGACGCAGTGAACTGCCTTTTTCCAAGCAGATCGCGCTGGATAAGGAATATATTTCCAGCCGCAGTGCCTGGAAAGATTTTTTGATCCTGCTGAAAACGGTTCCGGCCATTCTGACGGGAAAGGGGGCCTGGTAAAATGAAACATCTGCTGGTCAATCCCTATTCTCAAGCCCAGGAGTGGTGCAAGGATTATTTTCCCGACCGCAGTCTGGGGATGATGCCCGTTGCCGGACGCTGTGCCGCTGAATACTTTATTGATCTTGCCCTGCGCTGCAAGGCGGAGTCTCTTCTTTTGCTGGGGCCGACTTACAATGAACATCTGGCGGAACATCTGTATGAATATCAGCATGGCGAGCTGGCTCTGGATTACCGCAGAGGCGGCGGACATGATACAGTCCGTCATCTGCTTGAAGTCTATGCAAAAGAGTGCGGCGATGATTGTCTCATTCTCCACGGTATGCTCATGCCCAAAGTCTATACCTGTGAAGAGCTTGAAAACTCCTTTGTTCTCTGCGAAGATGAGGGAAGCAGCGACGGTATCTATTATTACAAAGAGGGCGTTCTGCTGAAAAGCACTGCCGCCTTTTATCACATCGACTCTCTGAAAAGTTATTTTGAGGTCAACTTTCAGGTCCTGAACGATGATTTTTACAATCTGCCCGGTTATACTATGACCGGAAATGTCCATGCCGGGACCAATGTGGTGATGAAGAACGACTGCACCTTGTCGGGACCTCTTGTGCTGGGAGACAATACTTTTCTTGAAAGCAAAAGTTCAGTCAGCTGCGCCATTATCGGGGAACGTTCCCTGGTGGATAAAGGCTGTACCGTTGAACACGCCATTATCTTTGACCGGACCTATGCGGCCGGAAATCTGGAAATCAAAAACAAGATCGTCACGCCGGGACGGATCATTGATCCCAATACCGGAGGTGTGCTGGAACGCAACAGTTTCAGTTACGCCTTTTCCCCCATCCAGAACCGTTCGGCCTGGATCCTGCGTTTGTGGGAACACCTGATCGCGCTGGTGCTGGCAGTGGGATTGGCCGTTCCCTATCTGCTGCTGCTGCCCTTTTATCTGACGCATAAGAACTCCCACTGGTGCTGGAAACTTTCAATGGATCGTTATCCCGGATACTGGGCTGTGCTGTTTTTCCGCCGGGAACTGGTCAAAAGTCATCCGGCCAATGAACACTATGTGTTCCAGATGGGGGAAAGCTACGGCTTGCTCAATACGCCGGAACAGCGGCGGATCTACGATTATTATTATCATTATCACTGCTCATGTTTTCTGGTTTTGCAGGTTGTCCTGCGCAGTCTGGGAAAACGGGGATTTGCCACCTATGTCGAACGTAAAAAAGCATAAAAATTTCACAGCCTGCGGAGATTCAGAGGCCGAACAGCTGCTGGAAGGCGTTCTCTGTGAGATCGGGGAAGCGCTTTCCGGAACGGGGCTGTCTGTGTTCCTCGGCGGCAGCTACGGCCGAGGCGACGGCGGCGTGAGACAGGACCGGGAAAACGGTATTCTCTACAACGATCTGGACTTCTTTGTGTTTGCCGAAAACGCCCCGAACGGCGCGGAAAAACTTCTCCGGGATATTGCCCGCAAATATGAAGCGCTTTTGAAAGTGGATGTGGATTTCAGCCGCGTGATGACTGTCCGGGATATCCGGAACAATGCCGCCCGTCTGATGATGCAGGAATTGAAACGGGGATACCGTCCGGTCTGCGGCAAAGATCTGCTTGAGGAGCATCTGCCGGCCCTTCCTGCGGAAGAACTGCCCTATTCCGAAGCCTGCCGTCTGCTGCTCAACCGGGGCATGGGACTGCTGCTGGCTTGGGAAAAGATCTCCAGCGGCTCCTCTGATACAGATTTTATCTTGCGCAATATCAACAAGGCGGTCCTCGGCGGCTGTGATGCTGTCCTTATTGCGGCGCAGCAGTACAGGTGGACTCTGGATGAACGGGTAACGGCTGTCGGAGAGCTGATATCAGACGGCGCGTGCAAAAAACTTTATGCCGATGCGGCGGAATTCAAAAAATCTCCCGGCAGGGAGCTGAAACAGGACCCGCAGGCCTTGTGGTCTGCTGTCCGTGAGCTTTTCAAAGCGTGCATGATCTCTGTTTGCGGAAAGGAGTGTTCTTTACTTGAAGCAAACGGCAAAAGGGAATGTGCGCTGAAAAATCTGATCAAATACTGTATCAAAAGCAGAAGTATCCCCGGCTTTCCGCGGAAATATATGCTTCCTGCCGTAGTGGCTCTGATGCCGGAGCTGTATGCGGCTCTGGAAAACAGGCCTGAAAAATTTCCGGTGGGTTTTATATTCATCCCGGGAAAGCTGTATGCGGCTCTGGAAAACAGGCCTGAAAAATTGGAACACAGCAAACTTTATCAGCATTGGCTGATTTTTAATTAAATGAGGAATGTAATGGACACACTGGATAATGAATTGAATGTGCAGGCAGAGACCAGACAGATGCAGACCTTGCAGCTGTATCAAAAACTGGTTCTTTTTACCCTGCTGAAGTTCAAATGGAGTATTATTGCTGTTTTTGTACTGACTGTTGTTGCCGGAGTGATCTGCCGGTATATCCAGTTCAAATACTCCCATCATAAACACGAAGGCAGTGTAACGCTCTTTTACACGCCGCGTGCCAGTGAAGAGGTGAAACCCTTGAGCATCAATCACGTGATGGGTGTGTTCAGCCGTCAGCAGCTCTTTCATCAGCTGATCGAAGAGATGCATCTCAACGAAAAGCAAAGAAGCATCCTCAAGCAGTGTATCGAGGTCAAACTGCTGCGGGACCAGAACGATATGTTTGTCATCACCGGTATCGGAGACAGCGATGAATATGTCAAACAGCTTGTGAATACCTTTGTGGCCCTGGGTATCCGTAACTACGAAGAGTACCGGACAGCGGAGCTGCGGAACTATCTCGACTCCCGTGAGCGCCGTCTGCGGGAGCTGCAGGAATATCAGAAGGGACTGATCGAAAGACTGCACGGTCTGCACAAAAAATACGGTATCATCCATCCGAAAGAGGAAATGGATACGGTCAAAAAGATCCAGGGGGAACAAAATGCCGCTCTGGCTGAATTGAACGTCAAACTGGCTGACGCCCGCCACAGATTTGCCGCGGCCGAAAAGAATTACAAAGCCGTTCCGTTGACTGTTATCAGAAACCGTGTGACGCTGCGGGAATTTATGCTGGATCTGCGCAAGGCCTCCCGTGAATATGAAAAGGCCAAGCTGATGTTTGCCGAGCGCAATCCCCGCTTTGTGGAGGCCAGGAGTGCTTATGAAGCAGTCAAAAAGGAATTTGAAAGTTTCAAAAAACGGAACAATATCACCGTTTTTGAAGAACATATGCTCGCCGGTCTGGATGGTGTCGTCAACCGCTATCAGGAGGCGGAAGTCACGCTCCGGCAGCTGGAAATCGGCATGAAGTCTCTTCAGGCGGAAATCTCTCTTGTGAAAGATAAAGAGGTAAAACTCCAGCACATGATCCCGGAACATGATGCTGTCGAACAACTCCGGACAACGGCCAATAAGAGCGTCTCCCTTCTGGTGGAGGAAGTGACCCGTGTGCGGAGCAATATTGCTCATGTCCCCAATGATATCATCATCAATGAACGTGTGATCAGCACCAAGGTCTTTCCGGTATTTCCCGTCAAGATACTGGTGGTCATTTTCATCGCGGGAGTCTTTGTCAGCGGCCTTTATGCAACGGTCATGGTGATCCTGGATATCCTGAACGGTAAATTCAGCGGTATCGAAGAGGCCTCGTTCCATAAAGATTTCTTCGATACCGTGGGGATCATTCCCCATGAAAAAGCCAATTTTACGAACGAACAGCGCAAAGTCGTCAACAATGAAATGTTTTACCGCTTTATTCTGCGGCTGAAAGATACCCGTACCCTCTTTTCCTGCTCTCTCGACGGCGCCTTTTTAAGTTCTGTGATTTTTGACGAACAGTTCACCAAAGCCAAACGCAATACCGTTCTGGTACGTCTTATTCCGGAAAGTCATGTAGAGGAGATCTGCGGCAAAATGCAGAAAATCGGCGATTTCTACTATTCCGACAATGGCAATACCGGAGTCAACTATACAGAAAAGGATGTGAAGCATAACATCGAATATCTGCATGGTTTTTCTTCCGGTGACGGCAAAGGTTACGGCTACGGTTACGGCTTTGCCTTTTTCCCGGTGCGGAGTCTTTCTGTGCTGGAACCGGATGAGATCTCGACGCTTTACAGGATCGTCAATGAGTTGAAAAAACACTATCAGCTGATCCGTATATCCAGAGAAAAGCCCTTTGACGCCTCCTGTCTGCTGATGAGGCAGCTCCATGACATCTGTGATGCCACTTTGCTTTATATCGGTAAAAACAAAACGCCACGTTCTGTTTTGAGAAGAACGCTGAAACTGCATGACAACGAACACAAAGTCTATGCTATTTTGACCGGCGTGACCAACGTTGATAGAATTATTTCAGGAGATTACATACGATGAACAAATTGCTTTTATCCGTACTTTTTCTCTGGGGAGTTCTTTCCCTGACCGGCTGTTACAACCGTTTTACCGGCAATTTCGATCAGTTTCCTGATATCAACAATCTGCCCAGCGGCGTGGTCGATCAGGCAGGCCTGACCGATGAGGATAAACGCCGCCAGCTGGAATTTCTCAAGAAACTCGATGAACAGAAAGAACCTGTTTACCGGATCAATGCAGGAGATAAGATCAGTATCCGTGTCTATAATCACCCCGATCTTATCATGGAGTCCCTCGTTACCCCTGACGGCGCCATCGGTGTCATGTTTGCCGGACAGGTCCAGGTGGCCGGATTGACTTTGGAGGAGGCCTCTCAAAAGATCAAAAAGATCTATGCTCAATACATCAAAAATCCCGAATTGGGTGTTTTTGCCATCGACGTAAGAAGTCAGACAGCCACCATTGCCGGCGCCGTGAACAATCCGGGGATGTTCGTTATTTCCAACGGCATGCGTCTGGCCGATCTCTTTGCCAAAGCCGGCGGTTCCGCTGTGCGGGATTTTGACGATCAGATGCTGGATGCCGCCGATTTTCAAAACAGTATCATCGTGCGCAATGGCAGGATATTGCCGGTCAATTTTTCTCTTGCCATCGAAAAAGGCGACCGCTGGCACAATGTGAAACTCAAAAAAGGCGATTACATTTATATCGCCGTCCGTTCTGAAGCCATGGTCAGCATCATCGGCAGCATCCACCGTCCCCACAAGAGACTGTGGGATCAGAACCTGGGTATTCTTGAGCTGATCTCCTCCGGCATGGGGCTGAAAGAGGAGCACTGGCAGTACGGTGTCATCATCCGGGGCGGCATGGCCAATCCCCGCTTCTACCGGATCGATATCGACGGCATCATGCAGGGCCGCTGTGCCAATGTCAGACTTCAGCCGGGAGATGTGGTCTATGTGCCGCATGACAATATTTCCGAATACAACGTCTTTGTCCGGAAGCTGCTGCCGACGGCTCAGTTCCTCGGTACCTTCACCGGACCTGTATTCAATGTGCTGTTTTAAGGGAAACGTATGAAATATCTGATTTTTCTCATCGCTTTTCTGGGGGTGCTGCCGCTGGGGTATATCCTTACGCTGGACCGTAAGTATATGCGCTATGCGTTTCTGGCGGTATTGCTCCCGGTGATGATGTTCAATCAGGTATCCATCAACTTTTTTTCCCACGAGACCTACCGGGGGACATCACGGGGCATGGAGGTCTCGCTGGTCTATCTGATCGCCGCCGCCATGCTGACCGGCATGGTGATCCTCTACCGCATGAAGCCTTTTTGTCCGGATACGGGAAGCAAAATATACTGGATCTATTTCTGTCTCTGTCTCCCCTCTCTGGTCAATGCCGATAACTGTCTGTATTCATGGTTTGAACTCTGGAAGATGATGATGATGTATATCGTCTTTCTCTGTACTTATTACTATCTCTACTACACCCGGGATTTCAATACCGTTATGACCGGGTTCGGCATTGTGGCAACGGTCACTTTTCTTGTGGTGGTCTTTCAGCATGTCAAAGGCATCCATCAGGCCAACGGACTTTTTCCCCATCAGAACAGTATGGGGATGTATATGTGCCTTGTGGCGCCGATCTTTTTTGCCTATTACTTCAACCGGAACAAAGGATGGAAACGTTTTCTTTTTGCCGGATTTTTTCTGGCTGCTTCGGCGGCGTGCATGCGCACATATTCCCGGGGCGCCATGGTCTGTCTGCCTTTCGGATGCGCCATCACGGCTCTGCTCTCTTTGCGTTATCAATTCCACATGCGCAAGATACAGATCCTGCTGCCGATTTTTCTGATCTGTTTTTTCGGCGCCCTGCTGCTGCTGCCCAATATCATCAAACGTTTTGAAAATGCGCCCAAAGAGTCCCTGATGACCCGGCAGTATCTGGCGGCTTCTGCGTGGAATATGATGAAAGACAAACCCTTTGCGGGGGTGGGGATGAACAACTGGGGCATCAAGATCAATCCGCCTTATCCCTACTGTGAATACCGTTATGCAAACAAACGCATTGCCAAAGACTTCAAAGAGGGGATCGTTGAAACCAGTTATCTGCTGGTCGGCGCTGAATGCGGCTTTTTGGCGCTGGGCGCTTTTCTGGCCTGGCTGGGATATTATTATGTTTCCGCCTGCAAACTGGTTAAAAAGCTGCGCCGGACAACTCTCTTTTATATTCCCGCAGGGATCGTCGGCGGTCTGACTGCCGTCTATATGCAGTCCACGCTGGAATGGGTGATGAAACAGCAGGTGAATTTTATCCAGATGATGATCCTTTTCGCTGCGGTGGGGATCCTCAAGAAATACTGTGAAAAATTTGCTTCCGGAAGTGTGGAGGTGATCGCATGAAAAATCTGTTTCAGCTTCTTCTGCTGCTGCCTCTTGCCCTCTCTGCCCTGGAGTATGTATTTCTGACGCCGCAAGCTGTTGTCATCAAAAATGTGCAGCCTCTTGTCACCGCTTCCGGAACATGTATCCAACAGGGCTTCTGGAAAAAAGAAAATGCCCTGCTGCGGGATAAGCAGGGGAAGATCCTGCGTAAACCGGATATAACCCTCTTTCAATATCTTGTTTTTGCCAAGCCCTTTTCTGCCGGAGAAAAACGCGTGATCGGCGGCGTGACGCTCTGTTATGATCCTGCCGTTCCCTCCGCGCTGTTCAAACTCAATCAAGTGGGCAGCGGTTCAAAGCAGAAAAGAAAATACGCCTATCTGGGAGCGTGGCTGGGAAGTGCCGGTCCGCTGCCTTTGAGGCATCTGGCCGGAAAAGAATTTGAGCTGCGCCGGGTCTCCGACAACAGCTGTGTTTATAAAAACACCCTGCGTCTCCGGCGGGAGGACCCGCTGTATCAGGGGAAGATCCCCTTTACCGGAGAAGAGGTTCTGGAACTGGATTACTCCCGTTTCGCCACTCCCGGCAGATATTATTTTTACGTTGACGGCATCGGCAGGAGCATGGCCTTTGTCATCGGTTCCCGGGCGCTGAACGAAGCCTTTTATATCCATGCAAGAGGATTGTACCACAAGCGGTGCGGCATCGCCAAAACACAGCCCTTCACCGCGTGGGAAAGTCCAGCGTGTCATCCGACTGTCATCCGGGGGCGTTTCCCGGGGAATGACGCCCATTACCGGAAAGGCTCCGGCGGCAGAGAGGCGGGATTTTTTGATATCAAGGATAACCGTATCGAAGTCAAACACTTTGATTTGATAAAAGAATACCGGCGATATAACGGAGAACGCCTCACCTCTCCCGGCGGCTGGCATGACGCGGCTGATTATGACCGCAGACCCGGCCACCTGCGGATCGTCAGCGATCTGGCAGCGGTTTTTCTGATGAAGCCCGGCAACTTCATTGACGGCAGTCTGAATATTCCCGAAAGCGGCAACGGCATCCCCGATGTTCTGGATGAAGCCGCCTGGGGATTGAAACATCTGCTGGCTGTCCAGCAGGCCGACGGCGCTGTCGGGACATGGTTTGAAACCTTTTCTCATCCCGGCCCGGGAGAGGGACTGCCGGATCAGGATGACCGCCCCTATTATGTTTCCCTCCCCAGCCGCAACAGTACGCTGGAATATGCCGCCGCCGCCGGGATCCTCGCCCTGGCTCTGAAAAAGAGCGGCGCTGCCGCAGAGGCGGAAAAATATCTGATCTCCGCCCGGAAAGCCTGGGATTTTGCCCTTGATCCCCGGAACCGGCTTGTTGCATGGTTCCGGCTGAAAAACAAAATGATCTCCTACCGGGAGGAACCGTTTACAGAGGGGGTCACTCTGCTGAAAGCCGGCAGCGTTCTTTACATGCTCACCGGAAAAAGAAAGTATCTTACGCCCCTTCTGGAAGAGCAGAAACGCCTTTTGGATGCGTTCCACCGCAATTTCTGGAAGCAGTCCGCTCTCTCTCTGATGGCTCTTGAACTCTTCCCCGTGAAGGAGCTGGAAACATTCCGTCAGGCGTACAGAAAAGTGATTTTGCGCACTGCAGACCAAATGCTGGCCGATCAGGAAAATGCTTATCCCTACCGCACGCTCTGGCACGCCGACAACGCCGGATGGATCCACGCCATGGCCTGGGGAAATCATCATCCTCTCCGCCGGGCCATGACGCTTATCGCCGCCCACAGGATAACGGGGAAAGAGGCGTATTTGCAGGGGGCTTATCTGGCCAATGATTACCATAACGGCGCCAATCCTCTGGGCCGGAGCATGACTTCCGGATTGGGAAAAATTTATCCGGCGGTATTTCTCGATCTTGTCAGTTACGCAGACGGCATCGGCGAATTTGTTCCGGGGATCACCCCCTACGGCAACACCTTCGGTCTTGACCGCAATGCTGTCCGGATGGTGTATAAAAAACATGCGGATAAACTCCCTGTTTTCCGCCGTTGTGTCAATCTGGAGTTTTTAAGTGTTCCGTCAAGCGAGTACAGCGTGTGGGAAACCATTTCTCCAGCGGCCGTGACCAGCGGTTATCTCATTGAAAAACCCGCTCTGCCTGCTGCGGAATGGAAGAACCGCAAACCGGCGGAGGATTTCCGGCAGCTTCCCGGATACAGAGCCTTGCCATGAGGTGGATATGAAACATAAGACCATAGAAATATTTTTGTTTATAGATGCCCTAGGATGGAAGATCGTCACCGATCATCAGTTTTTGACCGGTCTGCTGCCGTTCCGGAAAAAGACCGGTATGCAGTTCGGTTACTCCAGCAGTGCCATCCCGACGATCCTTTCGGGCAGGACTCCCGCTGAACACGGCCATCTGGGACTGTTCCGTTTTGCGCCGGAAGCATCTCCCTTCAAAACCCTTTCCCGTCTGGCTTTTCTCTTCACCCCCGCCGCTTTCTGGGATCGGGGACGGGTACGGCACCATTTATCCCTGCTGTTGAAAAAATACTACGGTTTTACCGGTTATTTTCAGCTGTACCGGATGCCGCTGTGGAAACTGAAATTTATGGATTACTGCGAAAAACAGGATCTTTTTACTGCCCGCGGAATGGCGCCTGTTGCCAATTTGCATGATACGCTGACAGCCCGGGGCGTCAAGTTCCATATTTCCGACTGGCATCTGAGCGATAAAGAGAATTATCTGGCTGCAGAAAAAGCCATTGAAAACGGCAAAAATTTTCTCTTCGTCTATACCGCCAGTCTGGACGGTCTGCTGCACGACAGAGTCGGGGATTTTCAAGTTGTCAGGCGCAAGCTGGATGAGATCCGGCAGCAGGTGGAAAGCCTTTATCAAAAGGCTGAAAAACATGCTGAAAAAGTGCATTTTACGATCATCTCCGATCACGGCATGACCCCCCTTGCCGGAACGGTGGATGTCATGGGGGCCATGGCTGAAAGCGGACTTGTTTTCGGCAAAGATTACGGCGCCTGTTACGACTCCACCATGGCGAGATTTTACTATCTGACTGAAAAGGCGGCGCAGGTCATTCCCCGCGTGATGCAGTCCTTCCCAGGGCGTTTTTTGAGCAAAGAGGAGGAGATCCGTTACGGGATCTACCGTGCTGACCGTATTTTCGGAGACAGTATCTTCCTGCTGGATGCCGGGATCCAGATCGTTCCGTCGGATATGGGGGGAAAACCCTTGAACGGCATGCACGGCTTTATTCCTGAAAACGAACACTCCTTTGCGGCGGCCCTTTCCAATGAGGCCCTGCCGGAAAAACTTGAACAGGTTGCAGATTATTTTGATTTGATGATAGAAAGAGCAGAACAGTTATGAAAATCCCGTTTTTCAAAAACACCGTCACCAATTACTTTTCCATGTTTGTCCGTCTTGTGCAGGGCATTCTTGTCACCCGCTGGCTCATCAGCCATCTGGGAGAGGCCCAGTACGGCTTGTGGGTCATGTTGTGGAGTTTTTTCAGTTACGCCCTCCTGCTGGATCTTGGCTTCGGCGTAGCGGCCCAGAAGGTGACGGCGACGGAGCTGTATAAAAAAGATATCGACAAATACAATCATACAGTTTCCAGCATTTTTTTCAGTCACGTGACCATGGCGCTGCTGATTTTGCCGCTGACATTTGCGGGCATGTATTATATCCGGGAACTCTTTCATCTGCCGGCGGATGCCACGCAGGAATATATCCGTTTCTGCCGGATCGCCCTGCTGTTGAGCGGCGTGGCTGCAACGGTCGTTTTTCCGCTGGGGGTGTTTCCCGAGATCCTGGTGGGATTGCAGAAACTCTATTTGCGCAACTATATCATCATTGTTTCCAAAGTCGTTGAGCTTGCCGGTGTGATCGCCATTTTCGCTCTGGGCGAGGGACTTTTTGTGCTGCTGTTTTTTGTGATGATGGTCATGGGACTGACCCAGCTGGTCATGCTGATCGCCGCATGGAAAAGTATTCCCGGTTTCCGCATACGGCTGGCCTTTGATAAAGAGGTGTTCAAAGGCATATTCAATTTTTCCAGTGCTGTTTATATCATATCCATCGGGCGCATGATCTGGGAGCGGGGCATGTTTCTGCTGATAAGTATTTTCTGCGGTCTTGCCTCCGTGGGGATTTTTCAGCTGGGCAGCCGGATACCGTTTCTCATCCAGCAGATCGCGCTGCCCTATGTGGAAAATATCTCTCCTATATCGGCGCTGCTCCACAGCCGGAAGCGCACGCGGCATCTGGCGCAGATCCTGATGCGTTCCATCCGCTGGGTGAACTTTTTTGCCGCCGGCGCGACCGTGATGGTCATGATCTACGCGCCGAGGATTATCCTGCTGCTCTTTAATGTGGAAAATGATGAAGCGGCTTTCATCTGCCGTCTGATGGTGCTGTTCGTCTATTTTCTGCTGGTTTGCCGGATCATTCCGGAAAAATTTCTCACCATGGCGGGGGAGCATAAGTTTCTTGCCCATGTCCAGAGTTTTGAGAGTCTCTTTTTCATCGGCATATCCATTGCCGGTTTGCTGATAAGACCCCACGAGCTGGTCGTTGTGGGAGCCATGATTCTGACAAAATTCATCGGAACGGTCTTTTTCTGTCTGCCCCATCTCATCAAAAGGGCCCGGATGAAAGTCATTTATTTTATTCTGTATTCATTATTTGAACCGGCACTTCTGGCTTTGGCAACAGGAATGGTCTGTTACTGGCAGTATTATCTTCTGCGGGGACAGCTCCAGGAATTTGTCCTGCTGGCCCTTGCGGGAGTTTCCGGCATATTGATCTATTTCCCGGCGCTTTATTTTATGATGTTCGACCAGGCCGAAAAGCTCAGGGCCAAAAAGATCATCGGCAAAGTGACAGCCAAACTGCGGAGGGCATAAAATATGGAAATGCGTTTTGAATATGTGGATAACGTTCTGGTCGCTCACCTGCAAATGTTTCTTGACCGGAACGGCGCAGAAAATTTCAAGTATGTTTTGAGTGAACGGTTGAAGCCCCGTGAAATGATCGTTCTTGATCTTGAAAAACTGGTCAATATCGACAATTACGGTCTGGATGCGCTGCTGGCGATGGCCCAGAAAGCCTTGGAAAATGATACGGTCATCAAACTGGCAAGAGTCAGTGCCGATATGCAGATCGTGCTGGATATAACCCGGGTTTACCGGGTGTTTCAAATCTATCCCACCATTGAGGAAGCCGTGGCAAGCTGCCGGAAGGAGAATATTTTATGATCTCAGTTCTGATGCGTTCCCACAACGACATGCTCTATATCCGCAGGACGGTGGAGGCACTTTTGGAGCAGGAGACGGATATGCCTGTTGAGATCATTTCCTGTGATGACCGCTCCACGGACGGGACGGCCGAATATCTGGCAGGCATACCGCAGCTCCGCCGGATCGCTCCGCCGGAAGGCCGGTATGTTCCCGGAAAGACCCTCAATCACATGGTCCGTCAGGCCCGGGGGGAATATATCGTTTTCAATAACGGCGATGCCATTCCCCTGCACAAGGATTATCTGAAAAATCTGACAGCTCCCCTGAAAGAGAAGAGCGTCAACTGTGTTTTCGGCAATCAGATCGCGCGGCCGGAGGCCTTTGCCGTGGTCAGGAAAGATTATGAACGGGCTTTCGGGGATGGTTCTGTTTCCTGCAAATGGCATCAGTTCTTTTCTCTGGTCTCCTCCGGGTTCAGAAAAGAGGAGCTGACAGAAAATCCCTTTGACGAAACATTCCAGTATTCCGAGGATTCCCAATGGGTCAACCGCCGCAGCGTGAAGATCGTTTATGTCCCTTCAGCTGTGGTGGAACACTCTCACAATTACACGCTTCCGGAGGTGGAAAAGCGCTTTTTCAACGAAGGGGTCGCTGACCGGCAAATGGGGAAAAGTTCTCCCGGTCTGCTGCGGACATGGAAAAGTATCGCGGCCGAGACCCTGCGGGACTGGATCTATCTTGTGAAAAGCGGTTCCGTCAAAGAGTTTTTCTATGCGCCCCGTTACCGCTATACGCAGAAAATGAGTTACTTCCGGGGGACAAAGTCATGAAGATTGCTCATCTTCTCCGCCGGTTCAGTTTTTCCGAATGGGGCGGCACTGAAAGCGTCGTCTGGCACATTGCCCGTCAGCAGAAGGCTCAGGGATTGACCCCCGAGATCCTCTGCACGGACGCGCTGGATAAGGCGGGAACAGAGATCGTTGACGGGATCGCGATCAGACGGTATCCCTGCTTTTATCCCTATTTCCCCATGCCGGAAAAGGATAAACTTGCGCTGGATAAAAAAGGCGGCAATCCCTATGCACCGCAGCTGATGCGCGCTCTTGAAGAGGGAAAATATGATATTTTCCACATCCACGCGGGAGGACGTCTGGCGCTTTATGCCATGCGCTTGGCCCGTCGATATGCTGTACCGTCAGTCATGAGTTTGCACGGCGGCTCCTGCGCCATTCCCGCGCAGGAGATGGCTTTGATGCTCCGTCCCCTGAAGCATAAATTCAGTTACGGCGGCATCATCGACCGCCTTTTCCGTATGCGCACAGCTCCGGAACAGTCTGCGGATGTGCTTCTGGCGTTGAGCCGGGAGGAGTTGGAAAAACTGCAAGTCCGTTATCCGGGAAAGCGCATTGAGCTTTTCCCCAACGGCATCCTGCACCGTGACCTGCCGGAGCCGGGGGATTTCCGCAGAAAATACAAGATCCCGGAGGATAAAAAACTGCTGCTCTGCATTTCCCGCATCGACTACCAGAAAAATCAGAAAATATTGCTGGCGCTGCTGAAGAAACAGGAGGATACGCATTTGCTCCTGATCGGTCCTGTTACCGCCCAATGGTATCTGGACGAATTGCTGGCAGAGGCGGCAAAAGACGGTCTCCGGGAACGTCTGACCGTGATCCCCGGTCTGCCGCCTGACAGCGAAGAGCTTTTACAGGCGCTGAAAACGGCTTTCTGCTTTATTCTGCCCTCCCGCCATGAACCCTTCGGTATCGCCGCTCTGGAGGCGCTGGATGCAGGACTGCCGCTGATCGCCTCTTCTGTGGGCGGTTTGAGGGATTTTCTCTCTGACGGAAAAAACGCCCTGCTTTTTGAAGATAATGATGCAGAGGATCTGCAGAAGGCCTATGACCGCCTTGCTCCTTTGCGGGAAACGCTGATCGCAGGCGGCAGGGAAACAGCCGCCCGGTACAACTGGCAGATCATTGCCGGGAACCTGACTGACATTTACCGGGAGCTGTTATGAAAAAGATCCTTTACATCGGCCGGTACAATGGTATCATTGGCGGCATTGAACGGTATATGCAGAAAAGCGCGGCCCTTTTGCGGCGCAGCGGTTTTGCTGTGCATTATCTCTATACGGAAGACGGCGGCCGGGAGCAGGCGGATTTTGCTGCCGCCTTTGACAGCGTACAGATTTTTGCGCCGGAAAATGAGCTGCTGAAAACGGCAGATCTTGTTATCATCCACAATATTATCGGCGTGGAATTTTTATCCTTCATGCCCGCAGATAAGACCTTCTTTTTCGCCCATGACCACAATATTTACTGCCAGCGGCATCACTATTACTGGCCCGTCGGCAGGATCAACTGTCACAGAAAGCGTCAGAAAGCGGTCTGCCAACTCTGTTCACTGGGACGGGAACCTGCGCCGCCGCTGGCAGAATACCGCAGGTTTCCCGCGCTGGTGCTGTCGGATTTTATGAAAGACAACCTGCTGAAAAACGGTTTTGAAAAAGTCGTCAAGCTGCCGGCCTTCATCCAAACGGCGGAACAGGAGCGCTCCTTTATGCCGGAGGGGGTCTTGCGCATCCTCTTTCTGGGGCAGCTCATCCGGGGAAAAGGCGCGGATCTGATGCTCAAAACCCTTGCCCGTCTGGATATTCCCTTTGTCTGTACCATTGCCGGAGAGGGAAATGACCGTCCGATGCTTGAAAAAATGGTTGAAAAATTTGATTTGAGTGATAAAGTACACTTTACAGGTTTTATCCGTGAGCCGGAAAAATTATGGCAAAACTGTGATGTCTTCTTTTTCCCCATCCGCTGGCAGGAGCCTTTCGGCCTTGTGGGACTGGAGGCTCTGGCGCACGGTATCCCTGTGGTTGCATTTGATCTGGGAGGTGTGCGTGAGTGGCTTGTCAACGGTAAAAACGGTTTTGCTGTACCGGAAGGGGCCGATGCCGTACCGGCATTGAAGCTGCTTGCCGCTCACCCTGAAGATTTTTTCGGCAGAATGAGCCGTTTTGCTGTGACTTTTGCACAGGAACATTTTTCGGAAGAAAACTTTATGAAAGAATTTGAAAAACTTTGTGAGGGCATGAAATGAAGATCCTTCTTTCAGCCATTCCGTTTGACAACGGCAAATCGGGGATCTCCGTTTATATCCGTGAAGTGGTCAGGGCCCTGGAGCAGCAGGGGCATGACTTGACCCTGATCGTGGAAGATGACGGGGCAAAAGAGTTTGAACGTTTTGAACTTATAAAAATCAAAAAACGGCGTGCGCTCTTTTCCATGCTTTACAGTTTGTTTATTCTGCCATTGAGGATAAACTGGAAAAAGTATGATTTCTGCATCATGCTTGCCGCCAATCGGCGGGTATTCTGCCGTTATCCGATATTTACGATTGCGGTGGTTCACGATCTCTCCCAGTATCATGTGCCGGTAAAATATGACCGTTTCCGGATGTTCTACATCAAACGGGTGTTGCCCCATTATGTCAGAAAAGCTCAGAAAATCGTTGCCATAAGCAGATCCACCCGGAATGATCTGATAAAATATTGGCATATCCCGGAAGAAAAAATATCTGTTGTTTACAACGGCTTCACCCCTCCGGCAAAGGTCGAAACGGAAAAACTCAAGCAGATCCTCTATATTTCCCGTATCGAACACCCCGGGAAAAATCATCTGAATCTGCTCAAAGCCTTTGAACTTCTTCCGGAAGAGCTGCGCAGGGAGTACACGCTTGTCATGCCCGGTGCAAGTTGGAACGGTGCGGAAACTGTGTTTGAATACGCAGAAAAATCCCCGTGTAAGGAACAATTCAAATTCACCGGGTTTGTGGATTTTGCCAAACTGCCGGAGCTTTATGCCCAAAGTGCTTTGTATATATTTCCGTCGCACTTTGAGGGATTCGGTCTGTCGCTTCTGGAAGCCATGCATGCCGGACTTCCCTGTGCGTGTTCCAACAGCTCCTCTCTGGAAGAACTGGGGGAGGGGGCGGCCGAACTCTTTTCTCCTGATTCCCCGGAGGAGATTGCAGAGGCCATGAAAAAAATCCTTTCCGATCCCCTGTATCAGCAGGCGTTGAGCGCCAAGGGCAGAGCGCGCGCAAGCTCTTTCAGCTGGCAGCATACGGCCAGGGGATTGACAGATATTTACCGCAGCCGGAGCGCCTCTGTGTTCGGCGTTCCCTTTTTCATCGGCACGATGGAGGAGGCTTTGGGACAGATTGATGATTTTGTCCGAAGCAGAAAAGCGCATCCGGTAGCATTCATCAATGCGCACTGTCTCAATGTTGCGTATAAAGACCCGGCCTACAAACAGATTTTGAAAGAGTGTTCCGCTGTTTTTGCCGATGGTATCGGCGCGAAGATCGGCGCCGGGATGCTGGGGTATCAGGTGGAGGAAAATGTCAATGGAACAGATATGTTTCCGCTGCTGGCCCAAAGACCGTACCGCATTTATCTTTTCGGCGGCGCTCCGGGGGTGGCGGCAAAGGCTCTGGAAAACGCCCGCGCGCTGAATGGAAAAGCTGAGTTTGTCGGCTGTGCTGACGGATTTTTCAAAGAAAAAAGTGAAGAAGAGATCTTTGCAGAACTTGCGGAACTGAAAGCGGATATCCTTCTTGTTGCTCTGGGTGTCCCGGGACAGGAAAAGTGGATCAGCAGCCATCTTGAGCAGATCGGCTGTACGGCTATCGGCGTCGGCGGACTGCTGGATTTTGTTTCCGGACGTATCCCCCGGGCGCCGATGTGGATGCGCAAACTCAACATCGAATGGTGTTTCCGGCTTTATTGCGAGCCTGTCAGGCTGTTCAAACGTTATATCATTGGAAATCCTCTGTTCATTTTCAGAGTTTTCCAAAGCAGATCATGGAGGAATAAATGAAAAAATTTCTGTTTCTGTTGGCAGCTGCCGCTGTTGTCTTTATTTTGGCTGGCTGTTCATCCGTTTCGCCCTATGCCTACGGGACCAACTGGCTGATCCGTGAAAACGACATTCCGCAGTATTATTCAAAATTTGACCTGTTCTACCTTGGCAAAGCGCCGGCCGGATACGGCGATACCCACGATATCCAGTTCAACTGGACCAAGACCCATACCAACGACATTTTCGGCCGGGGCGTCCGTGTTTTTGCGCCGGAGATCCAGAAACCGGATGAGGAAAATGTCTCAGCCGCTCTGGAATATTATCTTGAAAATTTCCACGCCCCCGGCCATCCCTTTGTACTGCTTGCCGAAGGAAAAGCGGCTGATCTGCTTTATGCGGCCATGCGGAAAGTCAGCGGCATGACGGTCAAAAACGGATTTATCGCCGCTTATCTGCCGGATATGCGGCCCAAAACGGCAGAAGAGATCGCTGACGATTTTTCCTGGGAGGGGCTGAAAGCCGCTGCCGGAGCCGGAGATTTCGGCGTGATCGTGACCTGGGTCAGCCGTATCAATCACGAAAAAATGAATGATCCGGCTCTGAAAAAGGGCATATACTGCATCAATCCGCTCAACTGGAAACTGGATGGGACTCCGGGGACAGCCCGTGAAAACATCAAAGCCGTTTTTTACATGCCGGAGCATAAAAATATCTTCTGGCGCAAAGTGGAGGCCGAAAACTTCGGCAGCGCGGTCATTGATCTTGAAAAGGGCGTGCTGGATATCAAATGTCCTCTGCCGCTGCTGCATGTCGTCAACGGCAGATTTACCAAAAACTGTATTTCCATTTTCGCAGGAAACATTGCCGCCAATGCCCGAAAAAGGACTCAGAACTTGATCAAATACAGGGAATGGAAGGAGTTCAAATGAAAATGTTCGATTATCTTCCGGCTTATATATTGAATCACTCTCCCAAGATCATTGCGGCGTTTGAGATGGATTTTCTGCGGAATCTTCCCGCATTTCAAATGGCTGTTCCCCGGGGGGAAAAGGTGACTTTTGTTTTGCAGCTGGGGTGGTCTGCTGAACTGCCGGAGGTCGCTTCGGAGCTTGAAAGCCGTCTGACAGAGGCCAAAAGCGCCTTCCCTGAAGCCAGATTCATCATCCTTGCCAATGCACCGGCAGAGGTGGAGATCATCAAAAATTTCTGCGAAGTTTATCTGGCCAGTCACAACGCATTTCTTGATCCCGGCCGTTATCCGCTGGCCAGAGCCGGACGCCGGAAATTTGACGCGCTTTACATTGCCCGCATCACCCCGTTCAAGCGCCATGAACTGGCGGAAAAAATCACAAAACTGCATTTGATCGGCAGCTGTTCAGAAAAAGAACAAGCCTATTGTACGCAAACCATCGCCCGTTTCCCCCATGCGGTGTGGAGCCGGAAAGTTCCCTCATTTCTGATCGGCAGAAAGATTTGTGAAGCGGCCTGCGGATTGGCTTTATCCGCCGTGGAGGGCGCGATGTTTTCCTGCGGAGAATACAGCCTTTGCGGCGTGCCGGTGGTCAATACAAGAAACCGGGGCGGCCGGGATACGCTGCTGCCGGATTTCGCTGTCCGGTATGCTGAGGATAATGCGGAGAGTGTGGCTGAAAACGTGGCGCACTGGGTGGATGATCCCATTGATCCGGCCGAGATCCGGGAAGCGTTTCTGCGTCTGGCCCGGCCGCAGAAGGAACTGGTCCGGGAGCTGCTTGCCGGCATTGCCGGAAAACAGGTGGAATTACCTCATAAACTCAATATCAGATGCCGTTTGCTGCCGCATACCCAATGGATGCACGGAATCAGGAGAAAGTCGATATGAAAATTGCAAGAGAGAAAATTTTTGCCGTCATCATGGCGGGCGGCAAAGGCGAGAGACTGTGGCCGCTGAGTACCGAAGAACGTCCCAAACCGCTGATATCCCTGGACGGACAGCAGACGCTTCTGGAGGAGACCGTCCAACGGCTTTTTCCCCTGCTGAACGCAGAAAATGTCTTTGTCATCACCGATGAAAAATCCGCCGCCTCTGCCAGGGAGATCCTGATGCTGCCGGAGGAAAATATCATCGCCGAACCCTGCCGCAGAAATACGGCTCCCTGTATCGCCCTGGCCGCCGCGCTGATCCGCAGAAAATGCGAAGATGCCGTCATGATCGTTCTGCCTGCCGACCACAGGATCACTCCCATCAAGCGTTTTCAGGAAGATCTGACCGACTGCATCGAGCAGGCGCAGAACGGCAGCTTGACCATACTGGGCGTGACGCCTGATAAACCGGCCACAGGATACGGCTATATCAATGCCGGAGAAAAAATCGCTTCAGGCGTTTATAAAGTCAATTCCTTCAAGGAAAAACCCGACTTTGAAACCGCTCAGCACTATATGATGGACGGCAACTACTGGTGGAACTGCGGGATCTTTGTCTGGCAGGTCAACACCATTGCCGAAGCGTTCCGGAAGTACGTTCCCGGGCTGTATGAAAAATTTGCCGACTGGGCCGGGGGCCGGGATTACCGTACCGATTTTGAAACCTGTGAAAAGATCTCCATTGATTACGCTGTCATGGAAAAGGCTGAGAATGTCGTCGTCAAACAGGCCTCTTTCCAGTGGAGCGATCTGGGGACTCTGGGGGCGCTTTATGAGATTACCCGCAAAGATTTCCATGAAAACGCCGTCAGCTCCCGGGGACGGGTCCAGCTGGAGGACGCGGATCAGAATTTGATCTTCTGCGATGATGATACAGAGATCCGTCTGGAAAAAATAAAAAACTGCGCTGTCATCAAATCAGGCAAAGCCCTGCTGATCACCGGCAAGTGGTAAAATAAAATCAAGGTGTTCCGGCTGTTCCGGAATACAGAAAGGATCAAAATGAAGCTCGGTTATTTCAAACACTGGCATCAACCGCCTTATACATTTGTGGAATTTCTCCGTTCCGAAGGAATAGAGATCGAGCAGATCGACTATTCTCTGCCCCGCTATCTGGAAAAATACGATGCGGTCATCATTGAACAGCACGGCTTCAATGATTATATCGAAAATGATGAACCCTATATTTCGGACTGGGTGAGACGGGGCGGCATCCTGCTTTTCATGCATCAGGATTATCAGCGCTGGGCGCCCTCATTTCTGCCGGATGAGCTGGGGTGTGTCATGCTGATCCACCGTCATATCCCGACGCTCTGTGTTACCGAGAGACACAATAACAGCAAATCGGATGATCTTCTCTACATGAATTACCTGATGCCTTGGCCCGAAAACAGCGGCCGGGAGCTTTTTGAAATTCCGGAAAAGATCACGCCCGATGAAATGCTTGACTGGCGTGTTCCCTGCAACACTTTCCGTGTGGCCGGTCCCGCTGACGGACATGATACGACGGAGGTCCTGCGGACGGCGGCCCAGTCCTGCTACTATGCCCCCGGCCCCTGGGAGGTGCTGGGATCTTACATGGATCCCGGCGTCCGGGACGGGGCGCTGCTGCTGCGCGGCAACCTCGGCAAGGGAATGATCTTCCTCTGCCAGCTGCTTTTCCCCGAAGTCAAACCGGCGGAAAATGACCGCTGCATCGCTTTCTGGAAGAAATTCATCCGCAATCTGACAGCCTATTTTGAGCGCTTCAAAACCGGCGCCCCTGCACCGGAACTTCCCGGCCCGGGAACGCTGCCGCAGAAGGAGATCTATAAACTCTGCACGCACATGCACTCTCTGGATTGGTTTGCCGCCGATTCCTCTCCCGGGACCATC
>JAFVYP010000092.1 GCA_017508555.1 Lentisphaeria bacterium | reverse complement strand
TCCGGCTCTCGGTCTTGGTGCAAAGCTCGCTGACCAGCTTGATATTGGCACTGTTGAGGCAGTTCATAGCTCTCACGGAAAGGTCCAGGACCTCAACGCTCTGAGAGAGCAGTTTGAACAGCTTCGTTTCCTCGTCGCTGAGGACAACATCTTTCTCGACGACCTGAGTTCCGAGGAAGGGCTGCAGGTGATCGCGCAGGATCTTGGCAGCCTCTTCGAGGGCACTGCGGGGAGAAATACGGCCATCGGTCCAGATTTCAAGCTCAAGTCCATCCATCTCAGTCTCTTCACCGACGCGGGCGGCACCGACCTGATAGTTGACCCTGGTAACAGGGCTGAACAGGCAGTCAACCGGAATGGTACCGATGCTTCTGGCAGCGGTATTTTTCTCGGCCGGAAGATATCCTTTGCCGGAGATCACCTGGATCTCCGCGTGGAACGGGATGGCTTTGTCAAGCGTACAGATGATCTGATCGGGATTGAGCACTTCAACAGTGCTGTCGCAAACAATATCACCTGCCGTCACCGGGCCCGCCTTGGTACTGTGGATCTCAAGGGTACGGGGTCCTTCAACGTGCATATTCAGCTTGACGCACTTGAGGTTCAAGACGATCTCGGTGATGTCCTCGACCACGTTATCCAGAGAATCGAACTCATGCTTTGCCCCCTCGATACGAACGGAAGAAATAGCCGCACCTTCAAGAGAAGACAGCAGAACCCGGCGAAGAGAGTTACCCAGTGTGTGACCGTATCCGCTCTGGAACGGCTGGGCAATGAACTTCGCATAGGTATCAGTCATGGTCGCCTCATCTGCAACGATGGACTTGGGCATCGGAAAACCGTTTGCTGAACTCATATTTTTATCCTCCAAATATTTTTGTGCCGCAAAGGCACTGATATAACATCTTTTATGCCGCTATTGCCGCTTTCCAGAGAAACTCCGGAAAGAGCGCCAACCTCCTTGAAAGAGGTCAGACACGACGGCGTTTCGGAGGACGGCAACCGTTGTGGGGAACCGGAGTGATATCTTTGATCACACGGACTTCCATGCCGGTCGCAGCAATTCCACGGACAGCGGACTCACGTCCGGCGCCGGGTCCTTTGATCCGAACTTCAACTTCTTTCATGCCGAGCAGCTGGGCTTTCTTGGCGGCATCGCCGGCGATGACCTGGGCTGCATAAGCAGTGCTCTTGCGGGAGCCTTTGAATCCGTTCTTTCCGCCGGTGGACCAGCAGATCACGTTGCCGTGAAGATCGGTGAATGTAACTTTGGTATTATTGAAAGTAGCCAGAACGTAAGCGATTCCGCTGGGAATATAACGTCCGCTCTTTCCGCGTTTTGCCGGAGCAGCAGCAGGAGCAGCAGCAGGGGTCTCAACAGCTTCAGCCGC
Organism: Lentisphaeria bacterium; assembly: GCA_017508555.1. Lineage (GTDB taxonomy): Bacteria > Verrucomicrobiota > Lentisphaeria > Victivallales > Victivallaceae > UBA1784. Next base: position 4,755 of record JAFVYP010000092.1, on the reverse strand, counting down.
GACTTCTTTTATAACTTCATCAGCCATGATTTAATCTCTTTCCAGACTTATTTTACTTACAAAAGCCTTTGTTGACAGAACAGGGACACATCATCCCTTGGCGGCCAGCTTACGCTGTGTCCTGTCGCGGATAGCTCCGATCGTCACCTTCTTGCCCTTGCGGGTACGTGCATTGGTCTTGGTACGCTGACCGCGGCAGGGAAGATTGCGGCGATGGCGGATGCCACGATAAGAGTTGATCTGCTGCAGGCGGCGGATATCCGCTGCGACGCTGCGGCGAAGATCTCCTTCAACAAGGATATCATCCTGAAGGATTTTGGTGATCTTGGAGATCTGATCCGGTGTAAGATCATTCGCTTTGATGTTGCGATCAACACCGGCCTTCTCAAGAATCCAGACAGACTTGGTAGGACCGACTCCGTAGATGTAACGCAGCGCATACTCAATGCGTTTGTTACCCGGGATGTCAACGCCGATAAGACGAGCCATAATCGTTTTTTCCTAAATACTGTTTTTGTTATGTTAAAATCTTTGAAACCTTGTTATTGTCCGCCGGTCATCCCTGACGCTGTTTATGACGGGCATCACGGGAGCAAATCACCCGGATGATTCCGTTGCGCTTGATGATCTGGCAGAATTCACACCTGCGCTTAACCGAAGCTCTAACTTTCATAATTTCCTCGAACCTCTTTTTATTTTGCCGACAAATACAAGCCGAGCATCACGTTACTCCCCTCTCAAAAGAAAGAAAAGAACATGACACTTCTCAAACTAAGCTTGACTTCACGACATTCCGGAGCTTCCCGTGAGCGGTGGAATTTGCGATACGGCAAACACCAAAATGCCTCAATCATTACAATTGTTGCTATAATATAATCTTCCGGTATCTCTTTTTCAAGTAAAAAAAATAAAATTTCCGGATTTTTTCATTTATCCGTTTCTGAACGTTGAAAAATCAATACAATGATGCTAATTTATCTCACGGAATCAGAAAATACAAGGAAATAACGCAAAATCCTTCCGCTTTTTTTTGCGGAGGTTGCGAATTCATCAGGATCAATTATGGGTGGTTTTTTCGGCGTTGCATCGGCAAACGACTGTGTTTGCGATCTCTTTTACGGCACTGACTATCATTCCCATCTGGGAACAAGACGCGGCGGACTGGCCGTATCCGACGGGACCGGCAGGTTTCACCGCAGGATCCATGACATAACCAATGCCCAGTTCCGTTCAAAATTCGATGACGATATCATCAAATTCCGCGGAAAAGCAGGCATCGGCGTCATCAGCGACGGAGAAGATCAGCCGTTGGTCATCTCAAGCAGTTTCGGCAATTTCGCCATCGCCACCGTCGGCAGGATCAACAATATCCAGGAGATCGCCAATCAGGCTTTCAATGCCGGACACTCCCACCTGTCGGAGTCCAGCGACGGTGAACTCAATCCGACAGAGATCGTCGCCATGCTCATCTGCCGCAAAGACACCATCGTTGACGGTCTCAAATACGCCCAGGAGGTCATCGACGGCTCCTGCTCCATACTGCTGCTCATCGGCGATACGATCTTCGCCGCCCGGGATAAATACGGCCGCACCCCCATCATCCTCGGAAAAAAGGAAGGCGCTTACGCTGTCACCATGGAAAGTACGGCCTTCCCCAATCTGGACTACAAGACGGAATATGAACTGGGTCCCGGTGAGATCCTTGAAATATCTTCAAAAGAGGTCATCTGCCGCAAGGAACCCGGCGACACGATGAAAATATGCAGCTTCTTCTGGGTCTATTACGGTTATCCCTCAAGCAACTACGAAGGCTGCAATACGGAAAGCGCCCACTACCGCAACGGCGTTTCCATGGCAGAAGATGATAAGGATATGCTCAACGAAGTGGACTCCATCTGCGGTATCCCGGACTCCGGTATCGCCCACGCCATCGGCTACTCCAACGCCTCCGGCAAGCCGTATCAGCGCTCCTTTGTCAAATACACGCCCACCTGGCCCCGGAGTTTCATGCCCCAGAACCAGAAGCTCCGGGATCTGGTGGCCAAGATGAAGCTGATCCCTGTCCGGGAACAGATCGAAGGGAAAAGACTGCTTTTCTGTGACGACTCCATCGTCCGGGGAACGCAGATGAAAGATACAGTATTCCGTCTTCAGGATTACGGTGTCAAAGCTGTCCACATGCGTTCAGCCTGTCCGCCGCTCCTGTTCGGCTGCAAGTTCCTCAACTTCTCACGCTCCCGCAGCCAGCTGGATCTGGCCGCGCGCAGAGCCATCGCCAAACTGGAAAACACCCAGGAACTGACAGATGAAATGATCGAAAAGTATCTTGTTCACGGTTCCCCCGCCTACAACAGCATGGTCGAGGAAATGCGCAAAGCCATGCACCTGACCAGCTTGAAATTCCAGAGCCTTGAAAAGCTGCTTGCCGCCATCGGTGCGCCGCCGGAAAAACTCTGCACCTACTGCTGGAACGGCAAAGACGTGGAGGAATAAGATATGTCCACTTCCGGCACATGGATCAATGAAGTCGCCAACGGTTACGGCACGACGATCGAGATCACCAGGCATCTTTTCAGCAAAAAAAGCGCCTTCCAGCAAATCGATCTCTATGAGACGCGCAAGCTGGGAAAACTCCTGATGCTGGACGGGATCATCCAGCTGACAAGTTTTGATGAGTTTGCCTACCATGAGATGATGGCTCACCTGCCCTTTTACACCCACCCCTGCCCTGAAAAAACACTGGTCATCGGCGGTGGAGACGGCGGCGTCCTGCGGGAGCTTGCCCGCCATCCGGAGCTGAAAGAGCTGCACATCTGCGAAATTGATGCCGATGTGATCGAAGCCTGCCGCCGCTTCCTGCCGGAAACAGCCTGCGGCTACGATGACGAAAGAGTCCGGATCCATATCGGGGACGGCAGTCAGTTTGTCCGCGAACACAAGGGGGAGTTTGATATCATCATTGTTGACTCCACAGATCCGGGCGGCCCCGGAGAACCCCTTTTCGGAGAGGCCTTCTATCTTGATCTGAAAGCGGCTCTGCGTCCCGGAGGTGTGATCGCCTCCCAGTCAGAATCCCCCTGGCTGCTGCCGGACATCGTTTTACGGCTCAATACCATCACCCGCAAACTCTTCAAATACGCGGATTATGCCGTTATGCAGGTGCCGACTTATCCCACGGGACAGATCGGGATGTGTGTGGCAAGCGATGCCCGCGATGTCAGACTTCAGGCGGCAGAACCCTCTGAAGCCCTTCAAAAAGAGCTGCGTTATTACAATCCGGAAGTCCGTTCCGGTGCATTTGCTCACCCGCGTTTTGTGCAGGAATTGCTTGAAAAAGCCCGGCTTCAGGCTTAGTCCAACGGATTGTTTTTCTTATTCTGTTTGCGGAAAGTCATGGGACTGACGCCGCTTACGTTTTTGAAAAACCGTGAAAACGCATAAACGCTTTTGAATCCCGCAGCTTCGGCGATCTGCGTAATGTTCATCGAGGAGTGCAGCAGATAATTCACGGCCAGCTGATGGCGCAGGGCATGTTTGAGGCTGCGGGGCGGATAGCCCAGATTGTCATGGACAAGATCACTGAGGTGTCCCGGTGTGATTCCCATTTTCCGGGCGATCTCACGGAAGGGAACATTGAGGTTTTCCGGATCAATAATCATTTTAAGCGCATCGTGGATTCTTTTCCCCTGAACCGACGGAAAAAGCGGATTATGTTCACATGTCGTCATCTGATTGAGAAGCAGTCCTAATTTCAGACCGACGGCATTATGATTTTGTTCAGTACCGGAAAGGTAAACTTTTTCATAGGCCTCCACAAGCTCCTGGATACCGGGTCTGAATGAGTCATCCAGAGAAAAAGTCCCGTTGAAAAGAGACTGGATAAATTCAGGATCCTTACAGATAAAGCGTATAAGCAGATACTTGACATATCCATTTGCCGGCAGACGGCGGTGGGGGTGCCGGGGAAGAACGCCCAAAACCTCATCTGTTCCGACATAGTGGGGAACGCCGTCGATCTCGATATGCCCGCGGCCTTCCAGACAGATGTAAAGACAGTAGAACTCATGGGCGGAAGAGGCTCCGCTGAGTTTGCCGGAAACGGCAGAGGGCATGCCTCCGCCCTGCTGTCTCAACCAGATGTGGATCTTATCCACCGGGGCAAACGGAGAAGAGACGTTCAGCAGCGCCGGTGCCGATCTGTCATTCCAAATATTTTTATCAAAATTGATCTGCATAAAATTCCGTAAAACGGTTAAAATCTTCCGAAAAACGACCATTGCTTTTAATATACTTTCGGAGTATAATATTTGCAAACAGAAAAATAAAAACTTTGCAAACTCAATGAAAGCGGTGTGTTTATGAGAGAGATTGGAACCTCAGCGGCCAAAACACAAACTGAAGTTGAACCAAAATTTCAACATTCCTTGTTTGTACGGATGGGTACGGATAAGTACGGAAGAGTACGGAGCCAGCCCCAGCCCCAAACGGCCTGTTCTGCCCAACACCAAAACAACCCGCTTTTTTTTGAAAGTAAGGGGGGGCGCGGGGCATTGGTACGGATGGGTACGGATCAGTACGGAAGAGTACGGAGCCAGCCCCTGCCGCAAACGGCCTGTTCTGCCCAACACCAAAATACCCCGCTTTTCTTTGAAAGTAAGGGGGGGCGCGGGGGGGAAAGAAAACTTTCTTTTCCCGTGAAAAGAAAGTTTCCTTTCCCCCCCGCACAGCCAGCCTTTACTCTCATAGAACTGCTGG
>JAFVYP010000091.1 GCA_017508555.1 Lentisphaeria bacterium | reverse complement strand
GGTATTGAAAATTACTCCATGCACCTGTCGAACCGCCGTCCGGGAACGAGGCCCTACTGCCTCTTTGACTTTTTTCCGGATGATTTTCTGACCATTATCGACGAGTCCCATGTGACCTTGCCTCAGCTGCAGGCGATGTACAAGGCCGACCGCCACAGAAAAGAGATCCTGATCGAACACGGCTTCCGTCTGCCATCCGCGCTGGAAAACAGACCGCTCAAGTTTGAGGAATTTGAAGCTGTCACAACGGAAACGGTCTATGTATCGGCCACCCCCGGAGAATATGAACTTGAAAAAAGCGGCAAACCGGTGGAATTGGTCGTCCGTCCCACAGGATTGCTTGATCCTGAAATCGAGATCCGTCCCCTGGAGGGACAGGTGGACGATGTGATCGGTGTGGTCCGTGAAACAGCCGGACGCGGCGAACGGACCATTGTGACGACTCTGACGAAAAAAGGTTCCGAACGTCTGGCGGATTATCTTTCTGAACTGGGCGTCCGGGCCTGTTATCTGCACTCTGAACTGGATGCCCTCGAACGGGTCCGTATCCTCAACAAACTCAGGGATGGAGAATATGACTGCATGATCGGCATCAACCTGCTCCGTGAAGGCATCGACCTGCCGGAAGTGGCTCTTGTCGCTATTCTGGATGCGGATAAAGTGGGCTTTCTCCGTTCCGAGCGGGCTCTGATCCAGACGGCGGGCCGCGCTGCCAGAAACAAGAACGGCCGTGTGATCCTCTATGCGGATACGGTCACGCCCTCCATCAAGGCTTTGATGGAACTGACAGAAGCCCGCAGAAAGAAGCAGATCGCCTACAATCTGGAACACAATATCACGCCGGAAACCGTTGTCAAAAAGCGGCAGAACTCCATCAGCGATATCATCGGTTCCGGAGAAACGAAAAAATCAAAGATCAAAACGCCCCGTCTGGCAGAGACCATGCTGGATGGCTCCGCCGGAGACAATCTGGATAAACTGGGCCTCAGTGTCAAAGAGCTGGATGCTCTGGTGGAAGAACTCACGGGAGAGATGATGTCAGCCGCCGAAGCCCTGGAGTTTGAACGGGCAGCACAGCTGCGCGACAGGATCAAAGCTCTCAAAAAGAAATAAACGGACTGCAAAAAACGATTTTTCATTTTATCCGAGCTCGGTTTTGTCTTGAAAAAAACGGCCGGATGCTGTATATTTCCCCGTATGAGGATTTTTTTATTCAAGGTGCTGAAAAATGTATGAGATAAGTTGCCCGATCCCCTTCTCCCGCACGGGAGTAGACGGACGGCTCAAACTTTCCGAGGCTGTCGGAATGATGATGGATTGCTGTCAGTTTCAGGAATATCAGGAAAAGGCTTTCGGTGAATTTTTGAGAAACAACAAAATCGCCATCTTCCTCGCCTCTATCCAGATCGACATTTTGCGTTTCCCCGGGTTCCGGGAAAATGTCCGGACGGCTGTCAAAATCTACGGCTGCAAATCCATCTACGGCCTGCGCCGGCTGACGATGCACACAGACAGCGGCGAACTTTGCATGATCGCCAATGCCACCGGTGCTTTTTTTGATTTGGATGCCGGAAAAGCTGTCAAACTGGATCCGGCCGTGTTTCAGGTTGCCTTTGATGAGGCAGAACCCATGGAATGCCTTCCCCATAAGATCCCTGCCCCCGTGGCGGAAAAAATCCAATGTCCCTCTCTCCGAGTGACGCCTTCTCTTCTGGATTACAACGGCCATCTCACCAGTGCGGCTTATTTTGCCGCAGCATCAGATGTTTTGCCGGATGACTTTGCTTACAACCGTGTCAGGGTCGAATATAAAATGCAGGCAAAGGCAGGCGACATCATCCTGCCGGAGTTGTATCTTTCCGGCGGCAAAGCCGTTGTTGATTTGAAAAACAAAGAGAATGTCTCTTTTGCGCTGGCGGAGTTTTCCAGGGCGGACATACTCTCTCATCTTTGAAAAAATCATTCACCCCTATAAAAAGGACATCGTAAAAATGGAACAGTACAAGAAAGATTTTATTGAATTCATGATCGACTGTCAGGTGCTGAAGTTCGGTGACTTCGTGACCAAGAGCGGCCGCAAGACCCCCTTCTTTGTCAACACCGGCTTTTACCGCACAGGTTCTCAGCTGCGGAAACTGGGCGAATATTATGCACAGGCCATCAAAGAAACCTTCGGACTGGATTTTGATGTGCTTTTCGGACCTGCTTACAAAGGTATTCCGCTGTCTGTGACGGCGACGATTGCCCTGTCTGAAAAATATGATGCCGATATCCGTTACTGCTCCAACAGAAAAGAGGTCAAAGATCACGGGGATAAGGGGATCCTTCTGGGCAGTCCCATTGCCGACGGCGATAAAGTTGTCATCATCGAGGACGTGACCACTGCCGGAACCAGTATTGAAGAAACGCTTCCCATCATCCGTGCGCAGGGTGATGTCAATGTACTGGGCCTGGTGGTCAGCGTTGACCGCATGGAAAGAGGACAGGGCGAAAAGAGTGCGCTTTGCGAGATCTCAGAGAAATACGGTTTGAAAACAACCGCCATCGTTACTATGAAGGAGGTCATTGAGCATCTCTACAACCGTCCCTACAAGGGAAAAGTCATTATTGACGACACCCTGAAAGCGGCGATTGACGCTTATTACGAACAGTACGGAGCAAAATAATATTCTTCTCCGGAAATCGCATTAAAACGTCCGCAGTAAATATTGCGGACGTTTTTTTTGGTATGCGCGGCACGCGCATACCCCAAAAAAACGGCACCGGGATATACCGGTGCCGGAAGAATAAAGACCAGAATCAGATTGTTTCTTCCGCAGAAGCAAATCCGATCGTGTAAGAAACGGAGGATTCTGCCGTTTCAGCAAGTTTGATCTCAAGGGTATAGACCGTACCGGCCTTGAGGATCTCTCCCTCTTTGATCCCGCCGATAACGATATCGTCACTGGCAGATACCGTACAATCTTCCGCGACGGTCAGCTTGACAAAGTCAACAGTATCAGATCCTGCGGGGCTTTCTTTGCCGACCTCAGTCCAGGAGCCGAGCCAGCCGGTGAAAGAATCTTCAATGCTGTCAGCATTCCAGACAACGGCTTTCTTGGCTGTGTCATCAGCTTTTTCAGCAGCAGTTCCGGCAAAATTGACAGCGGTATCCCCCAAATCCAATTGTTTGCCGCTGAATCCCTTGAAGGAAACATCGCCGTTCCAGAAAGTATTGGCGGCGGCGATCTCACCTTTTCCGCTGATGACAAAGCCGTCAACAGCAGGAGCTTCGCCGGAAAGGACAAGCGTACCGTTGATGACGAGCGTATCCTTACCTTCACTTTCATTGGTGAGCGTGGATACTTCCAGACTGGTTCCTTTGTTGATGGTGATTTTGTCAGCCAGCTCAGTTCCGGCAAAACCGGAAAGATAATTGCGGCCTTTTTTGATATTCACGTTTTGGACTCCGACGATACCGGATTCCCCGGTAACGGCAGAAGAAGAAAGGTTGACTGCAGTTCCCTTGAATCCTGCACCGTCGATATTGGCAACATTGGAACCGGTCAGGGTCACGGTTTTATAACCGATGATCGAACCGGCTCTGCTGTCTGTCAATGCGGCAGTGGCAGCCAAAGCATTTTTTTCATCTTCGATCAGACTGCTGATCTCTCCGGCAGAAGAATTTGTCAGTTTGACAGTTTTGAAAAACGTGACATCTCCGACAACGCTTGAATCAACGGCAGCGAAAGAGCCGGACTGAGTTCGGGTGAAGGTATCCTCTTTCTGTGTTGCTGTCAAACCGTTGACAACAGAGCCGGACACGTTGGCCCGCGTCAAAGCGACTGTTCCGAAACCGCAGATGCTTTCCACTGATGCATCCGTGATCTTGGCAGCACCTGCCGCTTTCCAAGTACTGGTTTCTGTTCCGTTTTTGTAGTCGTACTTGCTGTAACCGTAACTGTACTCACCTTCAAGAGCAGAAATACTGCTGGCGCTGACAGTCCGGATCACGCCCTTCTTGTCATTGTACCCGGTAATGGTGACAGCGTTGTAACCGGAGATATTTCCGACAACGTAATCGACTTTGGCATCAGACTTTTTATCGAGAGTCACAGTCACTGAACCGGCCGCTTTGCTTTCACGCGTTTCTGTGCGGTCCTCAGCTGTATCATCTATATAATACGCCAGCTCATCCGTCACCACATCACTCGCACTGTCAAAGTCCATTGTGTTTTTGAGAGTGTATTTGAACAGATTTTCCGTATTCCAGCAAATGTCTCCGGCACTGGCATTGACAAGTTTCACGGCGGCAAAATTGGTGATAGCGCCGCCTTCAAACACTTTTTCGCCCTCTTCGTTTGTTGTCGTCTTTCCGACAAAGCCGGCGTTGACAGTCACAGAACCATTCTGAGTCACATTTTTTGTCAGAGAACTGGCGGCTGTAACAGAACCGTCTTTAGCTGTTTTGAAGGAAACAGAGGTGTTCTCTGTTGAATCCTGTTTGCGGGCAAGTTCACCGGCGGAACTTCCTTCAGTCAGAGAAACTGTTGTGTAATCCCCGATCACACCGGCACGGGACTCATCGGTCAGTTTGGCTGTTCCTGCGGATTTTCCGGTAAGCACACAGGAAACACTGCCTTTGGCATTGCCTTTGCTGTCGATCGAAAATTTGTTATTGTATTCTTCTTTTGCAAGAATATCCAGATCGCCGTAGGCCAGGAGTGAGTCTGCTGAAGAATCATCCAAAGTAACGTTCAAATATCCTTCAACGGTCTTGGCGAAGCTGTCGTCTTTCAGTGTCAGAGAGCCGGAAGCAGCCCCCTGAATAAGATGAGAGACGAGGATTTCATCCGTATATTTTTCTGTTACTTTCGTCGTGATATCATTAGCAAGCTGCTCAATGGAGCTTTCCTCCAGGATCACGGTATTGTAACCGACGGCAGAGAGCAGGTAACTGTCTTCCGCCGTAAATTTACCGCCTTTTTTCGCGGTCAGATCTGTGGTCAGAGAGTTGTCTTTCACGGTGATTTTGCCTGTTCCGGAAAAGACACTTGTACCGCTGGAGTCAACAAGACCGCGGTAAAAGTTTCCGACAGCGCTTCCCGCCTGCCCAACTTTTTCGACAGAAACAGTATCCATACCGTAGGAGGTATTGACCTGGGCATTTTTAACAGTCAGTTTTCCGGCAGCGGAAAGGTTTTCGGTAACAACGCCACCCTTTTCAGTCATTGTGTTATTGCCGCCGCTGAGAATTCCTGCCACGGCTTTGTTGGAAACAGTCACATCTTTGAAAAAGCGGAATACTGATTTGCTGGCATCAGCCCCGGAAAGAACAAGCGTATTGGCCGATTTCAAGTCCCAATTGGCATCAGTACTGTCGTAATCATAAGTTGTCCAGATATCAGCCGAAACACTCTTTTTGATCTCCAGCTTTTTATCCAGAAAGACGATCGGATTATTGTAACTGCCGTCAATGGCATCCTGAAGCGTCACAAAGGCATTTTCTCCCAAGAGCAGTTTTTCTCCGTCCGGACCGGTTTGCGGAAGGGATTTTTTATATTTTTCAGAGACAAATACCAAGCCTTCTTTGACGACACTCATAACTGGCACTCCTTTCTTAAAGCAGTTCTATTCTATCTTGTTTTGACGAGAAAATAACACTGCACTGTTTATTTGTCAAGTAAAATTAAAATTTTTCAAAATATTATTTACTCATACCCCTGATCTTTACGCAAGCAGCGCCTTCTCTTCAAAGATCTTTTCGCTGGAGCTGTCATCGAAGGCACCGGCAACGGCGCTTTCTCCGAACACGATGTTCACCTGGGCATTGCCGATGACGGTCACAGAGTTGTAACCGCTGGTATAAACTCTTGTTTCCTCATTCCAGGAGCCGTTTTCGGACTCAAAGTGCAGCGTGATCGTGCCGTCATCGAGCTGTTCCACGGTATCGTTGCCGAAATCATCGCCGAAGAAGAAGGTGTCATTGCCGCCGCCGCCATGCATGGCGTCATCACCTTCTCCGCCGATGATCGCATCATCGCCGGTACCGCCGACAATGCGGTCGTTTCCGGCATCGCCGTAGAGGGTATTGGAACTGTGTCCGGCCCAGATGGTG
>JAFVYP010000003.1 GCA_017508555.1 Lentisphaeria bacterium | reverse complement strand
GGAGGGGGCCGAACGTCGGCTCCGTTATCTTTCTTTTCGCGGGAAAAGAGGTTTTTCCCCTCCCCACACCCCACCCCTTTTCGAGAAAAGCGAAGTATTTTTAGTTTTATATCATTGTATCTACCCGTATCGGGAACAGAGCCATTCCAATAAAGCCTGTCTGTGCGGTGTACCGACAAGTCTTACAGCCCCAATTCCACGCCACGCCTCCCGGACCATCGGAGCTGAATTTTCAAAACCTCCTTGACAAAACAGAAGAGTGAGAGTATTTTATATCGTTGTAAACAAGAGGATACAAGTTAAAAATGCTGAACCGTTCCAACAACAGCGCCGCCCGTTATGCGCAGATCGAAGAGGATCTGCGCAAGCGTATTCTGAGCGGGGAGTTTGCCGGTGGAGAGGCTCTTCCCGGAGAACTTGTTTTGTGTGCAGATTACGGCGTCAGCCGTAAAACCGTGCGCAAGGCGCTGGAAAACCTGCGGACTCAGAACTTTATCCGGAAACATCAGGGCTGCGGTAATTTTGTGATCCCCGCAACTGAGCGGGAAAAGCTGCCCCGCTGTATGGGGAAGGCTGCCGTTATGCTTCCCGGCGATTTTGCTGAAAATCCCTTTGCGGGAGAACTTCTGGCGGGGATTTATAAATCAGCCTCTCTCAACAACGTACAAATTTCAGTGCTGCCTCAGGATACCTCTTGCGCTTCTCTGCTTGAGATGTATTATAATTTTGAGATCGATGCCTTTCTCTGGGGAGCGCTTCCGGAAAGCCTTCCGGAGGCGGTCACGGAACTTGCCCAGCGCAGGATCCCACAGGTGGTGGTCAACTTCAAAATTCCCGGAACGGGAGCGGTTTTGTATGACAGTTATCCCGCATGGCGTGCCGTTCTCAACTGTTTCCGCGCGGCGGGACACAAATACGCTGCTTTCATCGACCACTCCCGGCAAAACGCCTGGATATCTTCCCGGCGTCAGGCCTTTCTTGAGGCGGCTGATTCCTGCGGCATGAGGGGTGTGATCGTTCCGGTGGAAAATGAGCAAATGCTGAAAGATTTTATTTTGAATGAGCGGAAGTGTTCAGCCTACATCACAGTCAAGTCCTATACGGCGGCCTTTCTTGAAGCGGCGCCTCCCGGTGTGACCCGGGCAGAGTTCACACCGGATGAGATCTCCGGAGATCCGGATGTCATCCGGATCCACGTTCCGGCGCAGAAAATGGGCTTTGAAGCCCTGCGTCTGCTTGTTGACAATCATTTCGCAGAAGATCCGGGAGCGGAAATACAGGTTCCCTGTTTTGCCGTTCTGGGATTGTCTGTTGCACCTTACCAAAACATAGGAGAAAACTTATGCAAATGAAACCTGTGAAAGCCGGACTTCTCGGTCTGCGTTTCGGCGCTTATCTGGTGGATACCCGGTTGTACGGAACGGAAAACGAACAGTTTGTTCAGCTGACTGCCGTCTGCGACATGGACCACACCCTGGCCAATGAATTCGGGAAGGCACACGATGTTCAGGTGTTTTACGATCTGGATGACATGTTGGCCAATGCGGATATCGAAGCCGTGATGGTTTTTACGCCTCCGGCGGGACGTGCGGCGCTCATGCGCAAATGTCTGGCTGCGGGAAAACACATTCTCACCACCAAGCCCTTTGAACGGGATGCCGATGAAGCCCTCTCTGTTCTACAGGAGGCCCGTGAGAAAAATCTTGTTGTGCATCTGAACTCTCCGGCACCTTATCCTTCAGCGGATCTGGCTCAAATCAGGCAGTGGCAGAAAGAGTATGATCTGGGCATGCCGGTCTCTGCAAACTGGGAGACCTATGTCCGTTACAATCATCAGGCCGACGGTTCCTGGTTCGATGATCCGGAAAGATGTCCGGCGGCGCCCATCTTCCGTCTGGGGATCTACGGCATCAGCGAACTGATCGCCATTTTCGGAAAAGTGGATTCCGTGGAACTTGCTGCGAGCCGTCTTTTCACCGGCCGTCCCATGCCGGATCATGCCCAGCTGCTCATGCGCTTTGCCAATGGGGCTATCGGTTCGATCTTTGCCTCTTTCTGTATTGAGGATGGAACCATGTATCCCTCGGCGCTGACGCTGCACTTTGAGCGGGGCACCATCCGCAAAATGCAGATGCGTCCTGTGGATAAAACCGTTTTTACAGAAGTGCGGATGTCTGTTCAGACCGTCGTTGACGGCAAACTTTTCACCGAAGAAAAGGTCCTTTCTGCCGAAGGCCGCAGCGGAGAATTTGAGTTTGACATGTTCCAGAAGTCTGTGCGGGAGGGCATCGGCTCAGAAGAGACAAGTCCTGAAGAGATCGTTGAGGGGATCAAAGTGATTTCTATGATGGCTGAAGCTGAAAGGAATTTGAAAAAATGAATGCAGAAACAATCAAAAAAATTGCAAAAGACTGCGGAGCCGATCTGGTAGGCATCGCCTCCATCGACCGTTTCAAAGAGGTTCCGGGACCCGAAAACCCCAGCGCGATCAAACCGGATACGAAATCTGTGATCGTTCTGGGTTTCCGCATCCTGCGCGGCGCACTTCAGGGGATCGAGAACGGAACCAGCTGGGGAACTTATTCCGGCTGCGACCCCACAGGATTTTCCAACTACATGCAGGAGGTGACTTACAACTTCTGCCGTCAGGTGGAAAATGACGGTTACGAGACCGTTCCTCTTGTGCGCTGTTCTTACGATCTGCGCAATCAGGGCGTTCCTGTCTCTCCCGACCGTCCTGCGCCGGATGTTATCATTGATATGGAATACGCCGCTTTTGCCGCAGGCCTGGGAGAAATGGGAGACGGAAAATTCTTTCTGACGCCTCAGTTCGGTCCCCGTCAGGTCTTTTCTGCGGTACTGACGGACCTGGAACTGGAACCCGATCCGGTGTTTTCCGGAAGTCTCTGCGACCACTGCGGCGCCTGTGCCGCCGCCTGTCCGGCCTGTGCGCTGGATGAAAAGTGTCTTGTGGAGTCCACTTATCCTGCCGGAACGCTCAAGCACTGGAAGCTGCGTGTGGAAAGCTGCCGGGTCTGCACCACCGGCACCTGGCCCCGTCCCTACTCTCTGGGACTTGAGCCCAACCGTACCGGTGCCGCCTGCGGCAGAGCCTGTGTCAAACATCTTGAGGCCAAAAAATGACATCTCAGGAACTGAAAGATTTTGCCAAAAATGTCGTGGGTGTGGATGCCATCGGCATTGCGCCCATTGAGCGTTTTGTCACAGCGCCGGAGTATATGAATCCCAAGACGGTTTTTCCGGAGGCGAAATCGGTGATCGTCTTTGCGCGGCGTATCCTGCGCGGCTGTTACCGGGGGATCGAGCAGGGGACCCACTGGCCCAGCTATCAGGTTTTTGCCTATTCGGGATTGACAAAACTTGTCCATCAGGCCAATTACCGTATCGGCCGTTTCATTGAGGATCACGGATATATGTCTGTGGCCTGTCCTCCTGCGGCGACGCTGAAAGAGGCCGGCCCCCGCGGTCCTGTGCCGGAGGGAGGCAAGTATCCCCGGGATGTTAATGTCAGCCTGCGCATTGCCGCCGTTATGGCGGGACTGGGGGAAATGGGGTGGAGCAAAGTGCTTCTCACACCGGAATTCGGTCCCCGTCAGCGGCTGGGATTGATCCTGACGGATGCGGAGCTGGAACCGGATCCCATTCAGATCGACCGCATCTGCGACAGGTGCAAACTCTGTGTGAAAGACTGTCCCGCCAATGCCATCGACAAGGAAAAATGCAACACTTTCCATGCCGGAGGCGTCACCTGGCAGTGCAATGATCTCAAGCTGGGCAAATGCAAACTGACCCACTTCGGGCTCAACAGGAATACCTCTCCTCACTTTGTGAAAGCCTTTCCCGGTATCTATCTGCCCATGGAGGAGCAGGGCATCACCTGGGTCGAGGGATGGAATTTCGGTCATTCCCTTTTCAATGCCGTTCCCACCTGGAAGGCTTTTTCGGCTTATCCCATTGCCATCTGCGGCGCCCGGGGATGTATCATCAGCTGCATGAACCACCTGGAAAAGCGCAAACGCATCGGCAATATTTTCCGCCGGGACTTCACCAATGAAAAACCCTGGCGTATTCCCGAAAAGCCGCCGGCTTATCACGATGACCACCACGGATTTGTCTATGATCCGGAAAATCCTGATTCCCGTCCCGGTTCAGTAAAATCCGACTGGTATTGAGGATAAAACAATCACCGCCTGCCTCTCAAAATATGGAGAGCGCAGGCGATGCTTTTTTTGAATTTTTGTTATTTATCAAGCCGTATTGGAAACACAGCCATCTGTCGGAGGGCAATTATTTTCTGAATGCAGGCAGCGCGAAATCCTCCCGGGTAAATCCGAAGCGGTCCAGGAGATTTTCCATTTTTACAAACTGCTCTTTATTGGGATGGGCGCTGTGCTGGTCGCTGCCGATGGTGAACTTGACCCCCATCTCTTTCCAGAGCGCATACATTTTCATGTGTGAAACGGCCACTTCTTCAGAATAGGAGGTCAAGGTGGCGATATTGAGTTCTGCCAGTTTTCCGTTTTTGCAGATGGTTTCTCCCAGACGGGTCTTGATCTCTTCAGGGATCTCCAGATGCACGCCCCAGTCGATATGTTCCTTGTCTCTGTTGCGGTACCAGTCGCCGGAAGCCATTTCAAGGGAGTACCAGGTGTGAGCGACGATATCCACCAGAGGATGTTCTGCCAGAAACATCTCCTGCTGGAAATAGTTGTCGATAGCTTCGCTCCGTGAAGAGGGGAATCCCTGGGGCCAGTGGATGCCGCCCACCACATATTCGATGCCGTTGGCGCGCATATCTTCAAGGGTGATATCAAGGCACATCCGGCCGTCAAAGGGGCGTTCGTCGTCACGGAAACCGTAAATGGGCACATCTCCTCTGGCGACGAAGTCTCCGGATGCGATGCGTTCACACTCCCAGGCCGCCATGCAGGTGATCTCTATGCCGAAATGGTAATTTTCAGGGAAATTGAAGCAGAGAAAATCTCTCCGGCTGCTGACGATGTCGGGCATGTTGTACTGCGTATGCAGGTGATCGGTCACGCCGAAGTGGGCAATACCCAGCTCCTCTCTGTCTTTTCTGATGTCCGGCAGGGTGCTGCAGGCGCTGTCGCAGGAGTGATGGGAGTGGATATGCATATCCTGAAGAATTTTCATTTTTTTCCTTTCAGATCTGTTTGAAACGGGGTGTTTTTCATTAATGTAAGACAGAAAGCTCTTCAAGTCAAGTTTGCAGCAGAAAATTTCCGGGGAACGCTTGCAAAAACGCCTGAATGGAATTACAGTATAGCCGATATCATTTTTTGACTGAACCCCGGATTTTTTTATGGCTTCCCAAAAGAAAAATCAGATAGA
The DNA here is from genome assembly GCA_017508555.1 of Lentisphaeria bacterium. Lineage (GTDB taxonomy): Bacteria > Verrucomicrobiota > Lentisphaeria > Victivallales > Victivallaceae > UBA1784. The sequence goes on along the minus strand of JAFVYP010000003.1, from coordinate 13,859 downwards.
TATGTGCCACGGTCCTCTCTTCAGCAAGATCGTGTTTTTTACGATCCCGCTGATGCTGACCAATATTATGCAGCTGCTGTTTCACGCTGCTGACCTGATCGTGGTGGGGCAGTTCGCCCCCGGGACCGCTCTGGCGGCCGTGGGAGCCACTTCTGGATTGACGACCCTTGTCCTCAATGTCTTTTTCGGTCTGGCGACGGGGATCAACGTGCTTGTGGCCCGGTACACGGGGGCGCGGGATCCTGAAAAAGTCTCTCAAAACGTCCATACTGCCGCCGCCATTGCCCTTTACTGGGGGATCTGCATGGCTGTCATCGGGATACTCATATCCAGGCCTATGCTCAGGCTCATGGGGACTCCTGAAAATATTCTGGATAAAGCCTCGCTCTATATGTGGATCTATTGTGCGGGCATGCCCTTTGTGATCTTTTTCAACTTCGGCAGCGCGATTTTGCGTGCGGTGGGGGATACGAAACGGCCCATGCTGTTCATGTTCATCTGCGGTGTCATCAATGTTCTGCTGAACCTCTTTTTTGTTCTGGTGTTCAAATGGGATGTGGCCGGTGTCGCGCTGGCAACAAAGATCTCCAATGCTGTTTCAGCCTGGCTGATCTACCGTGTCCTGAGCAAATCACCGGGGGGGATCCGGCTCATGCCCAAAAAGATCTGTATCCATAAAACGGCTTTGAATGAGACGCTCAGGATCGGTCCGCCAGCGGCTGTTCAGGGCTCCTGTTTTTCCATATCCAACATCACCATCCAGGCCTCTGTCAACTCCTTCGGCTGGCAGGCCATCGCCGGAAATACGGCGGCCATGAGTCTGGAAGGACTGGTCTATGTGGCCAGCAGTTCTCTCTTTTATTCCGCGATCAGCTTTACCGGACAGAACCACGGGGCAAAAAAATACAAACGGATCATCCGCAGTATTTTCTACTGCCTTATCTGCACCTGCATTGCCAGTTTGAGTATCGGTCTTACTTTTCTGGTGTTCGGGAAAGAGCTGTTGAGTATCTACAACAGCGATCCTGAAGTCATCCGCTGGGGACTGGTGCGGTTCAGGATCCTGCTGGTGACCTATTTCCTCTGCGGGATCATGGATGTCATCAGCGGGTCGCTCCGGGGATTGGGGCACTCTTTCAAGCCCATGCTTGTAACGATCCTCGGTGTCTGTGTGTTCCGTATCATCTGGGTCGCCTGCGTCTTCCCCATTGACCGGAGCATGGTCTGTCTGATGATCTCTTATCCGGTCTCGTGGATCGTTGTTTCCACGATCAACGGTTTCATATTGTTCCTTATCTGCCGGAAACTGCTGCGGAATGCAAGATGCCGCAAATTTGACTGACGGATCACGGGGAAAAACTTCTTCAACGGTTTTTTATATCAGGTTTGCAAGAGCTGTTTGAGATATTTTTATTTTTTTCCTGATAACAGGGCGGAATCGCCTTGAAATTCAAAAAAAAGTTCCGTATATTATATCTGTTAAATCATTTCTGTTGAAATTAAAAAAATCAAACCACAAGGGAGTTGAAAAATGAACAAGAGCAGTATGCTTCTGGCTGCCGTCGGATTGGCCGTTCTGACCGGCTGCGGCGGAAATGTCATGGAACCGCGCAAGTATGATCCTGCCCAGGATGAAAAGGCGATCGCTGAAAATCAGAAGGCCGGAAAACTTGCGGAAACATCTGAAGAAGCCCCGGAAAAACAGCCGGCTGATGCGGAAAAGATTCCTGCACCTGCTCCTGCACCCGCTCCTGCACCTGCTCCCGCTCCCCGTTTTGCGCCTATGGAAGGTGTGAAGTCCTCCGGCGGCGTTTCCTCCGCTCCCTGCGGCCGCAGAAATGCTGCCGCCACTTCTGCCAGCGGTAAATACAGCGCCAGGGGCGGTGTTTATGTGGTCCGTCCCGGAGATTTCCCTGCCCGTATCGCCCGCAAGCACGGGGTCAGAGTGGCTGATCTGCTCAAGGCCAACAACATGACCATGAACGATGCCCGCAAACTCCGGGTCGGTCAGAAGCTGGTCATCCCCGGACGGGGAAAAGCCGTCAACGGCGGTAAGAAAGCCGTTTCCGGCAAACGTTCTGCCGGAAACGCAGTTGCCCAGGGCGGCGTTTATGTGGTCCAGTCCGGCGATTTTCCTGCCCGTATCGCCCGCAAACACGGGGTCAGAGTGGCTGATCTGCTCAAGGCCAACAACATGACCATGAACGATGCCCGCAAACTCCGGGTCGGTCAGAAGCTGGTCATCCCCGGTGCCGGAAGTGCCGCTGCTGAAGTGAAAAAAGAGGCTGCACCCGCTCCCGCACCTGTTCCCGCCCAGGAAAACAAGGAGGTCAAGGAGGCTGACAAACTGGCTGACGATCTGGAAAAGACCGTTTCCAAGACCCAGCCTTCCGAAAACGCAGCTCCTGCCGGAGAGAGCGCGCCTGCCACTGATTTGCTGGTCGTTGCTGAGGATACCCCCCTCAAAGATCTGGCAGCCAAATACAATACCACGGAAGAAAAACTCCGCAGCATCAACGACAATTTTGCCGGTGATGTCGTAAAAAGCGGTTCTTATTTCTTTGTTCCTGAAAAGAAGTAATTTTAACGCGGGGAGGCTGTTTTGGAATTCAGTATTGTTAAGTTTTTTGTGCTTGCCGCATGGTTTTTTTGCGGCATCGCTCTGCTTGACAAGATGAATTCCAATCCGGCCAAGTGGAACCGCGGTGATACCGGCGGCGCATCCAGGGAATTTTTGACACTGTTCTTCGGACCGGTGTTTTTTTTGCTTTCACAGCAGGACAGTTCTTTTGTCAACAGCCTCAAAAATCTTTTCAACAGGGGCAAACGTACCATCAAGTACCGTGATATAACCATCATTGATTCTCACGGCGCGCCCATGTACGGAACGGACTGTGATAATCCGGCCATCGACAAACTCAAAGATGTCATTATCCTTGCCGTAGCCAAGCGTGCCAGCGATATTTTTCTTGATCCTGCGGGAGAACGGATGCAGCTGCGTTTCCGCGCGGACGGTTCTCTCATCAATATCGAAAACTTCACCGCTGATTTCGGCGACAATGTCGTCAATGCCATCAAAGTTGCCGCCGGTATGGATATTACGGAAAAACGCCGTCCGCAGGATGGTTCCTTTGCCGCAGAGTGTTCCGGCAGCAGCGTGGCTTTCCGTGTAGCCACTGTCGGTGCCTTCGGCGGCGAAAAAGTCGCCATCCGTCTGCTGGGTTCAGAAGTCGGTCCCAAGACCCTTGAGGATATCGGGTTCAATCCGGAACAGCTGCATCTGCTGAAAAACGCTGTGGGTCTTTCGTCCGGCATGATCCTCATGTGCGGTGCCACCGGCAGCGGTAAAACAACGACTTTGTATGCCCTTATCAACAACATCGACTTTTCGCTTAAAAATGTGATCTCCATTGAAGACCCAGTGGAACGGGTGATCCCTCATGTGAGCCAGATGGAGGTCAATGCAAAAGCTGATATCACCTTTGCCAAACTTCTGCGCAATGCGCTGCGTCAGAATCCTGATGTGATCTGTCTGGGTGAGATCCGTGATGAAGAGACGGCACAGATCGCCGTCCATGCCGCCCAGACGGGACACCTGATTATTTCCACTGTCCACAGCAACGACTCCGTGGATACCCTTGACCGTTTAAGCAATCTGGGTATCCCCTTCCGTTCTCTGGCCGCCACGCTGAAGGTCATTGTCAATCAGCGTCTGGTGAGACGGCTTTGTGAACATTGCCGCCAACCTCTGACGGAGATCCCGGACAGATGGAAAGAGTATTTCAGCTACTGCCGTTTTCCTGCGGATCATATTTATGCCCCCTGCGGCTGTCCCGAATGTAACGGAACCGGCTACAAAGGCAGAGCCGCCTGCTTTGATATTCTGGTCATCGACGCCTCTTTGAGAGCGGAACTTGAAAAGGAAAACACCTCCCTTTCGCAGATCAAAACGATCGCAGAAGCCAGAAATGCCGCCAACAGTCTCACTTATCACGCCGCTTATCTTGCCGCGTCCGGCGTGACCTCCTTTGAGGAGATCGACCGGGTGACGCTGGCTCTTGACGGAGGTATCCAATGATCGAGATCCTGATTTTCTGGGGGATACCCCTGCTGTTTATGATGATGTCCATGCAGTCGCCCTTTTTTCAGAACTGGCGCTTTTTCCTTGCGCTTTCCCTGGCCGGATATCTTGCCTTGTGGTGTTTCCCCCTCTGCAGCGATCTTTTCAAAGCCTTTCTGCCGAAGGAGATCAACAGTTATGCCAAAGGGATCGCTTTTACCGGACCTCTGATCGGATTTTTCATAGCACTTTATCAGACGGCCTGCAATCTTTCCGGCCACAGCGGCGGCGGTTATCATCTGCCTAAAAGCAAAAATCTGCTGATCCCCATTCTGGGATTGCTTTCAGGCTTTGTCGCCTCCGGTCTTGCGGGGTATGCCATTTGTCTGACTCCCCTTCACGCTTCAGCCGCCTCTGATGCTGTTTTTCAGGAAAGAGCTGTTTCACGGGTTTGCACCCTGACAGTTTTTATTGATAAAATGAGTTTGCAGGGATACTCTGTTGACGCCCGCAGAAAAGCGCTGCTTTCACGGGTCGCTCCCTGGAAAAAAACTCTTCCGCCGGAAAAGAAAGACAATAAAGATGATTCTGCCAACAAAGCGGAAAAAAAGCCGCAGCAGACGGCTTCTGCCTCTCTGCCGGAAAAGCACAACGCTTCTCAAAAACGCCGGGACAGATACGGCGTGCTTTTTTATCCCCAGGTTCTGATGCCTGAAACGTCTGGTACTCTGATTGCAAATCCCAATAATAAGGAAGGTTGATATTATGACGATCCCCGAACTTCTGGTATATGCCTCCAACTGCGGTGCATCCGATTTGTTTATTACGGCCAATAAAGCGCCCTCATTCCGGGTCAGCGGTGAGTTGAGTGTCAGCGGAGAAGAGCCCAACGAAGCGGCGGAAATCGATTCTTTCAGAAGAAATCATATTACGCCGGAGGCGGAGGAGATCTACCGCAAGACCGGCAGCGTGGATTCCGCCCTCTCTCTGGAAACGGGAGAGCGTTACCGTGTCAACTATCTTCAGACCTCATTCGGTCCGGGACTTGTCGCCCGTCCCGTTCCCTCCGGCAATGAGCTTTATATTGAAACCCTTGGTCTTCCGGTCGTTCTGGGAGAGGTCTGCGCTGAAAAAAGCGGTCTGATCCTTGTTGCCGGCACCAGCCGCTGCGGCAAATCAACGACTCTTGGCGCCCTGGTCAATCAGATCAATATGACCGAAAACAGGCACATCATCACACTGGAAAATCCCATTGAGTTCATCCACATGGATCAGACGGGCGTCGTGACCCAGCGTGAGGTGACGGGCAATGACTTCGGAGCCGCCATCCGCAGTGCGCAGCACGAAAGTCCCGATGTGATCGCCATAGGAGAGCTTCCCGATGCCGATGCCGTCCGTGCGGCGCTGCGGGCCGCCCTCAACGGACATCTTGTGATCGCTGTCGTTGTTGCCCCCGATGCCGTTCAGGCCATTGTCCGTCTGGTCAAAATGTTCCCTGAAAGCGAACAGCAGCAGGCGGCTTACGAATTGAGTCAGATCCTTGCGGCCAGCATGGCCCAGCGTCTTGTTCCCCGGGCCGACGGCGCCGGACAGGTGGCAGCGGTGGAATTTCTGCGCTGTACCAATGCCGTTAAAAAGCTGATCCTGGAACGGGATTTCCCTGCCGTCCGCGAAACGCTGGGACGGGCCAGCAGCGTGGGAACGGTCAACTTCAACAAGTCTCTTTTCTACCTGGTCCGCGACGGTTTTCTTGACAGTGCGCTCTCTCTTGTTTTCAGCGATGATCCCGATGATCTTGAGCTGCTTATCAAAGGCATGGATTCCCAGAGCAATGAAAAGCAGTACGGCACGCCCGAAGATGCCGCTGAAGGCGATGTAGTCGATCTGCCGAAACTGCTGCGTTCCGCGGTCAAACTGGGGGCTTCCGACTTGCATTTGTCGGTCAATGCCCATCCCATGATGCGTGTTCACGGAGAGCTGCGGCCTCTGGGCCTGCCTGTCCTCAAGGATATGGATACGCGGCGTCTGCTTTTCGGTATGCTGACGCCCCAGCAGAAACTCAGCTTTGAGGAAAATAAAGAGCTTGACCTGGCCATCGCCGTTGAAAGCGGCAATCTGGATGCCAACGGCAACAAAGAGATGAGCCGTTTCCGTGTGAACGCCTACTATCAGCGGGGATATGTGGGTGTGGTCGCCCGTGTTATCACCACCAAGATCCCCTCTCCGGAATCGCTGAATCTGCCGGAATCCATCATCAATCTCTGCGAGAAAAAACAGGGTATGATCCTTGTGACAGGTCCTACCGGAAGCGGTAAGTCAACCACGCTGGCCAGTTTGATCGACAAGATCAACAGCACCCGTCCGGAGCATATCATCACCATTGAGGACCCGATCGAATACGTCCACAGCAACAAAAAGAGTCTGATCCAGCAGCGAGAACTCAACGCCGATACCATGAGTTTTTCGCGGGCGCTCAAATCCGCCCTGCGTCAGGACCCGGACGTTATCCTCGTGGGAGAAATGCGCGATACCGAGACCATCGGCGCCGCTCTGACCGCTGCGGAAACCGGTCACCTTGTCATGGCCACGCTGCACACCAACAGCGCAGCCCAGACCATCGACCGTATCATTGATACCTTCCCGCCGGAACAGCAGAATCAGGTAAAACTTCAGCTTTCCGGCTGTATCGTCGGGATCATTTCCCAGCGTCTGCTGCCCCGCGCCGATGCAGACGGCCGTGTGGCGGCCTTTGAGATCCTGATCGGAACGCCGCCGATCCAGGCCCTTGTCCGCGATGGCAAGACCAGCCAGTTGACATCTGTGATGGAAACCGGTTTCAAAGACGGCATGATCACCATGCGGCGCAGTCTGGATGAACTGCTGGCCGAAGGCAAGATCTACGAAGAGGATGCCCGGGCTCTCTCTCTTGATGCTGTTGAAGTTCAGGCTTTTGAATAATCCAAAAAGGAGAATTTGTTATTATGCGCCAGAGAATGCTTCTTGTTCTTGCAGTGATCTTCGGTCTGCTTGCTTTCGTGCTGACCTATCAGCAGATCGAGATGGAAAAACGCCGCATTGCCGGAGATTCCGAAACCGTCATTCTGATCCAGGTCACCCGCAACATGGTGGAGGGCGAAACATTGACCGACAAGGATGTTGCCCGCTACACGGTCAAACGCCGCAAAGAAGCTATGGCCAACAGCCGTGAGATCCCCTGGTCGCAGCTTTATAAAGTCATTGACCATAAGCTGGATACCTCCATCAACAAGGGGCAGATTCTTCAGACGACCGACCTGAAATTCGGTTCCCGGCGCAACGGCTTCAGCGGCATCGTTCAGGACGGCTGGCGCGCGGTGGCGATCCCGGTGGATCCTGTTTCCTCCGTCAACAACCTGATCCAGCCCAATGACAATGTGGATGTGATCGGAACCTTCCGCTTTCCTGATGTGCGCGGCGACAGCGCTCTGGATACGGTAACGCTGACCATCCTTCAGGATGTGAAAGTGCTGGCCGTGGGCAACCGCTGGCGGGCCCCGCTGGGAGAAAATGTGCCGGCAGGAAACTACGGCACCGTCACTTTGCAGCTGATGCCCGATGAGGTCGAAATGCTGGTTTTTGCTTCCCAGAAGGGCAAGATTTCCCTCTCTTTGCGCAACTTTGAAGATACCCGCATTTTCCGCGACATCGAAAAACGCAGTGTCAACTTCAAGCTGCTTGAAAAAGAGATCCCCAACTACAATATCCGCCGTGAAGAGCGCCGCAGCCGGAGGTCAAAGTGACAACAGTAACCATCCGTCAGGCCGGTTCAGAGCCTGTTCAGGCGCCTCTGCCCAATGGTGCTTATCTGATCGGTGCCGGACAGGATTGTCACATCCAGCTGGATAAACCGGATGTTTCCCGGCGTCATGCGCAGCTGGTCATATCCGACACGGCTGTCAACATCATGGATCTGGGCAGCAGCAACGGCACATTCATCGGGAAATCTCCGGATGCCATTTTGTCCAACAGGATGTATCCGGTCGCCTCCGGAGAGCGCATCCGTATCGGCAAGTATGTTCAGATCATCCTTGAGCGTGAAGAAAACGCTCCCCCGACGATCGTCCGTCAGGAGGATATGCTCAAGGTGGAAAAGGGCGAGATCCCGGTTCTCAATGTTTCCGGTGTGCCGGAAAATATGCGTCCCATCGTTCAGGAGATCAAACGGCAGGCTCACAAAGAGCTGCTGATCCGTCTCAATCTGAAAAAAATGGCTCTTTCAGGCATTTCTGAGGAGGAACTCAACAATCAGGCCCGAAACATGATCCGCGAGATCCTCTCTCAGCTCAACATCAAACTGCCCGCAGGCCTCTCACGGGAGATCATCGAAAAGGAGCTGGTGCAGGAAGCCATCGGTCTCGGTCCCCTGGAATACCTGATCGCCAGAGATGATATCACTGAAATCATGGTCAACGGTCCCAACAAGGTCTATGTGGAACACAAAGGCGAGATCTACCGGACAGATGCCGCATTTGCCGATGATAATCAGGTACTTGCCTCCATCGAAAGGATCGTGGCGCCCCTGGGACGGCGTATTGATGAGAGTTCTCCCATGGTGGACGCCCGTCTGGCCGACGGAAGCCGTGTTAATGCGATCATCCCGCCGCTGTCTCTTGTGGGACCTTCTATCACCATCCGTAAATTTTCGCGCACGCCCCTTCAGGCGCGGGATCTGGTGAACTTCGGCTCCATCAGTCCTGAAATGGTCAAGTTTCTTTCCGTCTGCGTGGCTGTGCGGAAAAACATCATTATTTCCGGCGGTACGGGTTCCGGCAAAACCACGCTGCTCAATGTTCTGAGCAGTTTTCTGCCCAACAGGGAGCGTATCGTCACCATTGAAGACGCCGCTGAACTTCAGCTGGATCAGGAGCATGTGGTCCGTCTGGAAGCCCGTCCTCCCAATATTGAAGGGCGCGGAGAGGTAACGATCCGTGATCTGGTGCGCAACTCCCTGCGTATGCGTCCTGACCGCATCGTGGTCGGCGAGTGCCGCGGCGGAGAGGCTCTGGATATGCTTCAGGCGATGAATACCGGTCACGACGGCAGTCTGACCACCATCCACGCCAACTCTCCCCGGGATGCTCTGGCCCGTCTGGAGACCCTGGTGTTGATGTCCGGCTTCGATCTTCCCCTGCGGGCGATCCGTGAACAGGTGGCCTCGGCGATCAATATTATCGTTCAGATCACCCGCGAACGGGACGGCAGCCGCAAAGTCATCAACATCAGCGAGATCGTCAAGATGGAAGGCGATATCATCACCATGGAGGATATTTTCGTTTTCCGTCAGACCGGCTGGGACAGCAACAACCGCATTACCGGTGTTTATGAACCGACGGGAAGTCTCCCGACCTTTATGGAGGAGATACAGCGCGCCAAACTGGATCTGGATGTCTCACTCTTTTCAAAGAAAAAGTAGTTCCATTTTTCCGGATTCTGAAGAAAGGTCCTGCTGCATCATGTTTACTTGTGATGATACATAATTACCATTGCCAGGAAGCAAGAGCAGGGATACATTATGGCAGAATTCTTTATTTACAGGGAGTATCCGGAAAATGGCTTTGCACGATATGATTTCCCTTGACGGGATGTGGGAGTTTTTTTATTCACCTCTGAAATTTGAGGAAGGGATCGAATTGCCTCCTGCGGAAGCGTTTTCCGGGCGCATGGTCACTCCCGGCTATTGGGACGATCACTACGAACTTTTCGATGAAGAGGATTTTTTCAGCCTGCGCGCCCGTTTCAACCCCTGCTACCGCAAGGCGCATTTTCCCTCCGGGACCTCCATTCTGCCTCACGCCAGCAGCTCTTTTCTGATCGGCAGCGGTTATTACCGCAAGCAGGTGAAGCTGGATCTTTTGCCTGGACAGCGTGTTTTTATGACTGTCGGTCCCGCCATGTGGGGATGTTTTGTTTTCTGCAACGGACATTTTGCAGGAAAGACCACAGGTTACTCTGTCTCTTCTGAATTTGAGCTGACCTCTTTTATCAAACAGGGAGAACTTGCAGAGATCATCATTGTTGTCTGCAATGTTCACGATGACGGCGGCGCCTACTGCCGTTTGGATGGTTCCCATGACGGCATCCCCTACGGGGCCCGTCCCGGACAGCACCGGGGACTGGCGGCCCAGGGGTATCAGTCCGAGCGGGCCGGTATCGGAGATCATACCTTTTTGCGGATCACCGGTAAAAGTGCCATCCGTGACGCCTGGTTTTCCTTTGAAGATGAAAAACTCCACGGACATGCAGAGCTGGCTCTGACAGGAGAAGCCACTCTTTCCTGGCAGCTTCTGGATGGGGAACAGGTCATCGGCAGCGGGCGTGTCCTTTGTTCCTCTGATGTGACAGAATTTGTTTCTGAAAACAGGCATCTGCGCCGCTGGTCCGACCGGGAACCGACTCTTTATACCGTCCGTTTCCAGCTTTCCGATGAGGATGGATGTCTGGATTCCTGTGAATTTTCCTGGGGGCCGAGGACCATTGCCGCTGTGGGGAACCGCATTGCCGTCAATGGAGAGATCACCTATTTCCGCGGCGCGACGGAACACTGTTATTTTGCTGAAACATGCAATCCTCATTTTGACAAAGAGCAGTATCTGCACGATCTGGGCATATTGAAAGCGGCGGGCTTCAACTTTATCCGCTGTCACACCTGGTGTCCGCCTGAGCAGTTTTATCAGGCCTGCGATGAGCTGGGGATCTTTGTTCAGACGGAGCTGCCCAGTGTCTATACCATGGAGGAAGCTGCGGCGATCTTCCGCCATATCCGCCGCCATGCCTGCGCGGTGATTTTTTGCGAAGGCAATGAAAAGCTGATAACAGATGAGGTCCTTGCGCGGATGCAGCAGCTGGTCGTCCTGTTCCGCCGGATGGTGCCGGGGGCGCTGTTCAATCCTCAGGAGGCTATCCGTATGGTGGAGTATGAATTTCATCCCGACCGCGCCATCGAACAGGAGCCGATCCCCCACGATGCCGCCCGCCTGGCGGAACTGGCAGTGTTCAGTGATGTTTACGGTTCTCTCGGATGCGGTTATTTCAGTTATCTTCACGATACTTTTCCCGGTCCTGAAATAACGGATCACCGGCACAGTCACTATAAAAAACCCTGTCTGAGCCATGAGATCGGTATTCTGGGCGGCTATCTTGATTTCGACCTGGAACAGCGCTACAAAGGGACATTTATCGGGACAGACCTTTTTGAAGCCGCCCGGGAATATATGACAAAAAAAGGCGTTTACAAAAATTGGAAACGTTATTATCAAAACAACTGCCGTTTTATATCCTCCGTCCGCAAGCAGCTTGTGGAAAATATCCGCAGCTGTTCCAGCATCACCGGATATGACTATCTGGGGGCTATCGACACCCATTGGCATCTGACCGGATATCCCTGCGGCATGCTGAACGAGTTCTATGAGGAAAAATACGGTGAAACGATCGCTGATATCAAACGGTACAACTGTGAAAGTCTTTTGTTCAATACAGCTTCGCGTTTCCGCAACCGCTTTGCCGGAGAACTCTTTGATGAAAAGATCCGTTTGAGCTACTTCGGCAAAGGCCCCGGCACCGTCAGAGGCGGATGGAAATTTGCAGATGCAGATGGTATATGTGCCGCAGAAGGCTCTTTTGCCGGAGAGGGGATCCAGCCCGGCAGTATTGCAGCGCTGTGCGATGTCCGTTTTGAACTTCCCCGGTCAGAGGGCGGCAAACTTTACACCCTGTCGGTCTCAGCCCTGCTCAACGGAGAGAATATTGAAAACAGCTGGATCTTCTGGGTGTTCCCCAAGACCGTTTTTGAGGAGACTTCCCGCTGCTGCACCGCAAAGCAGATGACCGGGGAACTGATCGATTTTGCTTCTGGCGGCGGCGGTGTTCTTCTGACGGGCGGCTTCCCCTGCGAGACCCGCACGGAAGCGTTCCGCCCCTACACCTCCGGCAGGTCTCTGGGACACGGCGGCGTGCTTATCAATGAGCATCCGGTCTGGAAAGATTTTCCCCATGAGGAGTTTATGGATTGGCAGTTTTATCCCGCCATGAATGAAAGCACCTCTCTGGTTTACGACCCGGAAATGCCTGAATTCCGTCCGCTGATGGAACTGATCCCCTCATTTAAGCTGATCCGTTTCAAATCAGTCCTCTCGGAGTTTGCCGTCGGGCGCGGACGGATCATCATGTGCGGCTTAAAACTTACCGCAGATGATCCGGCGGCACAGTTCCTCAAGGCGCAGCTCCTTGCTTATCTTGACGCAGGCGATTTCACCGATGCCCCCGTGTGGCAGGCCGATGACTTGAAAAAGCGTCTTTCAGAGCCGCCCCGGACCGGCAGGCGGGAGATTGCTATTGATGCCGGCGGCCGCCCTCTCTGGTAAAACGCCTTTCAGACGCCGGACCGCTCTGGCCATCGCCTGAGGAGACGGTTCAGCTGCGGAGACCCTGCCGGTCTGTTTGCTGTTCAGCAGACAGGCCGCCAGACGGGCCAGTTCCGGAACTGAAAAATGTCTGAACTGCCGTGACAGCTTTTCAGAAACGGCCTGCTTCAGGATATGAACAAAGATCGCACGGGCTGTTTTTTCTTTTCCTGTTTTGTATTTTCTGACGGCCAGTTGGCAGAAGGGCCGGGCAGATTCAGAAAGAGGCAGGGCGAATTCCGCCCCGCCTCCGGGATATTCCAGCAGGATATAACTACTGAAATCAGGCAAATGTAAAGAGTTTTCCATCTGCATCGGGATAAGCCATAAAAGTCAGTGTTGCCACATGATCTGCGCCCATTGCAGGAATATACTGGATATCCGGCAGCAGGACGGCGGCGGGAAAAGTCAGGACCTTTTCCGTTGATGATTCCGTGATGGGAGTAAAACTCAACACCTTGCGTTTGTCGGCGGCACTGATATCCGTCCCCCGGGAAAATTTGGCCGCAAAACTGAGAGCCGTATCAATATTTTTGGTCTTGATCGTGATTTTGGCCGTATTACGGGTCAGAGTTTTGCTCACCTCTTCGGCGCCGCCGTTTTCGTAGATCAGCGAATCGAGACACTTGGTATCTGTTTCGATTTGAGGTGCTGCGGCAAGGGGTCCCAGGATCTCGCCGTCATAAGCGGCAAGATAAGGATGCTGTTTGATGCGGCTGATGTCGTAAGTTTCCATAAAAATCCTCCTTTTTTTCAGTTGAGTACCGTGCATTTGATTCCCCGGAGAACGCCGGAGATGTCACGGCAGAAGCCAATGGCGGCAACGGTGTGTTCGATTCCGTCATCAACGACGCTGTCCCCCGGTTCCGGACAGGGGAAGGCCGCCGGAAAGATATACACGATGCTGCCCTTGTCTTTGCTTTTTTCTTCCTGACGCCGGGAGACTTTGACCGTGTATTCACGGACGAGGGGCTCTCCCGTATGACAGCCCTCTTTTTTCTTCAAAATCACAGGTGTTGTCGGTTCTGACATAAAAATACCCTCCTGCAATAGACGGTATTTGTCACCCCCCTGTTTGAAGAAAATGGCGCAAAATCAGAGGATTTTTATGGAAAATACTAAAAAAAATAAAAAAATTTCGCGCTGTTCCCTGTATATTATTCCCGGTTATCAAATAGCAGCAGCTCCCTTTGGCGAGAATGGGTATTTTAACTCGTCGGAGCCAAAGGTGAAGAGCTGCTACTTGACTGATAGCTGAAGTGATGCTATGGTAAAGAGTGTTTTATTTCGGTTGATCACGAAAAAAAACACACGGAAGATACAGCATGTGCTGTTCCCTGATCCAATAGATCCATTGTCAG
>JAFVYP010000090.1 GCA_017508555.1 Lentisphaeria bacterium | reverse complement strand
GTGTTTCTGCTGCTGGCCGGGCTATTCCTTTATTCTGCCGCTTCAACAGCTTTCGGCTTGCTGTGTTCCATGTTCACCCGCAGTCAGATCGCCGTCATATTTCTTGCCATGTTGGCCACCATGCTCCCCTCGATGCAGCTCTGCGGACTTATAACCCCGGTGGAAAATCAGGGGACGGCCGCCCGGATCATCGGGACACTGTATCCCACGACACACATGCTTCTCATCAGCCGGGGGATCTTCAACAAAGCATTGGGATTTTCTTCTTTATGGTCCTCGTTTCTTTACTTCGGCGCAGCTGTTCCGCTGATGCTTGCCGGAGCGGTCTGTCTGCTGAAAAAACAGGAGCGCTGACAAAGTGTTCAAACGGTCTTTGCGTACCATTTTTTATCTGGGGCTGAAAGAGTTCTGCGGCGTTTTCCGGGATCCCCTGCTGGCGGCGCTGATCGTTTATTCATTTACGCTGAGTATCTGGATCAGTGCCAACGCCAAGCCGGATCATCTGTACAAGGCCGCTATTGCTGTTGCGGATGATGACCGGTCACAGCTTTCCAGGCGGATCCGTGACGCATTTCTGATGCCCATGTTTGCCAAAGTCCGTTTTGTCACTTCTCAGGAAGCAGACAGTCTCATGGATCAGGGACATATCACCTTTGCGGTGGAGTTCCCGCCGGATTTCCGGAAAGATCTGGCGGCCGGGAAAAAAACGGCGATCCAACTCAATGCAGATGCCACCCGGATGTCACAGGCCTTTACCGGCGCCGGTTATATCCGGCAGATCATTATGGATGAGATCGATTCATTTACCGGTCAGAAAGGATCGCCCGCAGCGGAACTGGTATTGCGCAACCGCTTCAACCCCAATCTGACCAACGTTTACTTTGCCTCTGTGGTCCAGCTTATAAGTAATATATCGCTTCTGGCGGTCATCCTGACCGGGGCCGCCTTGATCCGGGAACGGGAACGGGGAACGCTGGAACATTTGCTTGTGATGCCTGTCGATCCGCCGGAAATCATTCTTTCAAAGATCTGGTCTATGGGGACACTGGTTTTTACTGCGGCGTTTTTATCCCACATTTTTATTATCGGCATGGTGCTGAAAGTTCCTATGACAGGATCAAGGCTGCTTTTTGCCGCCGGTATGATCTTCTATCTTTTTGCAGTCACATCCATCGGCATATTTCTGGCGTGCATTGCCGGAAACATGCCCCGGCTCGGTATATTGCTGATCCTTGTTCTCATGCCTATGGAGATGCTTTCAGGGGGGATAACTCCCATTGAAAGCATGCCGCCCCTGCTTCAGAAAGTCGTGCAGATATTTCCCACGACCCGATTTATCGCTTTTTGTCAGGGTGTCCTCTACCGTGGCGCGGGGCTTGAGGTCGTCTGGCCTGAAATGCTGGCACTGTTGTGCATCGGCGGCATCCTTTTCGGCGGCGCCCTCTTTATTTTCCGCCGCAGTGTGACCTGAAAAGTACAAAACGTCCCGGAGGAAAATTCCTGCCGGGACGGTGTGAAAAGGGGGAGTTTATTTGAAATGGATCTTACCGAAGCGGCCCGGCATGTTGAATTTGCCGAAGGTACAGCTCCAGCAGGTGTATTCGGGGGGGCTGACTGTCCGGCGCACTCTGGCGCAGTTGAAGCCCCAGGCTTTGTTTTTCCACTCTTTGCCGTTGGCCAGTTCTTTCAGAGGGACGGCGATCTCAACGCACCAGCGGTCTTTGAAATACTTTGCCCCCGCACGGACATTGCCGTTCCAGAGAGTACTTTTGCCGTTGACGAGTTTACCGGTGTAAAGTGTCCCCAGTGAGTTGACAATGATCTGGAAGTAGTATGAACCGTTGCCGGAGGGATCGATGAAAATATCCAGATTGTTTTCATCCCAGACCCGACTGTTGCGTTTTTTCAGATTGTCTTTGAGGAAGGACATG
>JAFVYP010000089.1 GCA_017508555.1 Lentisphaeria bacterium | reverse complement strand
TGAATCATCTTTTGCTGATTATCTCAGATATTTTACGATTTTTTTGCAAATATAACTTGACAAATAGTCTCTCATAGGAGAAAAGCGAAGTATTTTTAGTTTTATATCATTGTATCTACCCGTATCGGGAACAGAGCCTTTTTTTACATCTGTCAGGGACGGCGCCGCCTGCGGATGGGGACGGATCTCTCTACCCTTATCAGGAAAAGAGCCGGCAGAAGATATCAGTGGTGTTTGTATCTGATGAGAACAGGACCGTGAAGTCCTGAGTCCAGGGCCTCTCTTTCAAAGGCGCGCTGACGTCCCTCATAAGCGCAGCGGGGCGGCCAGTCCTGTTCCAGACGCAGCTCAACTTCACGGGGAGAGTAGGCATTGGCCAGCGTATTGGTGACGACCAGATCAAGGGTGTTTCTGCCGCGGCGCAAGACCTGAGTGATGTCAAACACAAAGGGGCTGTGGAACTTTTTGCCCAGGTCCTGCTGATTGAATGTCAGTTGGCAGCAGTAATTGACCTTTCCCAGATCCAGAAGGGCTTTTTCCGGGATGGGGGCATCCCAGTCGAAGGAGATCGTGTAGCGGGCATCGCCACTGAAATCCTCTCCGAGAAAACGGCGCCAGTCACCGGGGGCGGCCGGGATCGGGGCACCTGCGCAGGCATGCTGCTCCAATCTCTCCCTGCCGACGGCGTGACGGATAAGGGGCGTCAGCTGCCAATCGCCCGTGACCGGCAAGAGAGACGGCAGCTCCTCTTCCTCCGGCAGCTCTTCTTCTGCCTGCATGCCGGAAATAAAGACGGCTGTATCATATTTGCCGAAGCGGTAACGGAAGGAACCGTCTTTTTGCAGAGGCATATTGAAAAATTTTCCCGTCAGCGGATCGGCCAGAACCGCTTTTTCAGTACCGGGCAGAAAGATATCAGGTTCGATCGTGTCATTTCCGGCGTTGAAAAAGAACCAGATCTTCCGGTTGTCAGGCAGCTCTCTTGCTTCGAGCCAGAGAGCGGGATAAAGAGGCGTCACTTGGACTGTTTCTGAAGCCTCCTCCGGATCGGTGATGACTTTTCCTCCCGTTTGAGCAAACAGGGCGATTTGCGCCTCTGCCGCAGGCGTGAGACGCCTCTGCGCGGGAAGAATGATCTCTGTGTAGTGCATGGGGCCGACGGTAAGGACTCCGTCTGCAACAGTGCCTTCTGAGAGCATATCTTCATCAATATAATCAAACAGGACCCGTTTTTCCCGGAGTCTTTTGGCCGTGTTTTCCCGCCATACATCGGCGGCGGCCGTTTCATAATTTTCCGCCCACAAAGAGCGCGTATCAAACACGACCGCAGCTGACCGCAGCGGAGAACCGCTCGAAAGCAGATAGGATATCCGTCCGGCGTAGGTGTGGAACTCGTCAAAATATTTCCACAAAGGATCATCCGGACCAAAATGTGTGCGGCAGCCGGCAAGCCAGTTTTTGGCGTTTCTCTGAGGATAACTGCCGTAAACAAGCAGATTGAGTCCGTGGACAAAACAGTAGTCAATGATATAGCGCAGCATTTCCGGGGTCATGCCGTTGCCGTAAACACCGAAAAGTTCTCCCAGAGACCAGGTGTTTCCCTGCTGATGGGCAACGGAAGAGGCAAAACGGGGAAAGGAGTGTTCCCTTGTTCCCGGCCATATCTGGCGCCAGATGAGATCGACCCCCGGCACATCCAGCGCCCGCAAGGATTTCATAATAGCGCCGAAAGTACGGTTGACACTGACTTCAGGAGAGTCCTCTCCGTCAAAATGTCCACCTGAAAGCATGTTGTTCTGACGGCACCACTTCTGAATGGGAACAAGAAAACGTTCAATGAAAAGCTGTGTTCTGACCTCGTGGTAGTCGATCCGGTGAGTTACCAGCTCCCCGCCGTCGAAAAGGGAGGCGCTTTTGAGCAGGTCAGGGATGAAGGGCATGATATCATACCCCTTTCTGCGCAGAAACTCCTGCGGAAAATCCGGCGTCCAGAAAAGTTTGTCGGCGCCGCAGGGCGCCGTGGCCGGTTCATCCATGAAAGCGATCCGGACTGTTGTTCCCAGATAGGGGGCGATATGCTTTTTGTACTGCTCATGGGTCAGACGGATAAATTCTTCTGTGGCGCCGGGATGGGTCACGTCAGGAATCGCCGCGCGCCGGGGATCGTGTTTCTCTTCAATGATCTGAAGTTTTCCATCGGGCCCCTGCGTGATCCACTGCCTTTTCCATTTGGGATTTTGCGCCAGGACCTCTCCGCAGGCGCTGCCGGAGGGCCAGCCGCCCTCGTCGTAGAGATAGTAGTGCATCTGAAGCGCGACACACTCCTGAACGATCCGGGAGATGATGGCAAAATACTCTTCTGTCAGGTAGTCCGGAGACATTTCGCTGCGCAAATAATTTTGCGGCCCCGGACGCCAGTTGCGGGGAACCGGATGCAGACAGACACTGCGGGCTCCGTGAGCGTACATGTCATGGAGCTGTCCCAGCAGCTCCTCCTGATCCATTTCAAAGTTGATGAACCAGAAATAAGCAGGCGTATTGATGGAAGGAACTTGGCGGAATCCATCACAAAAATTTTTCATATCGTCACACTTCCTTTTTTCGCTGTCAGCGTGCGGGCGGTCCCCGGAAACTCTGTTGTGATATAAATTATTGTATATCCATGTTTTTTTCAATGTGCAATAATGGTATTTTGATGCTGAATATTGGCATTTTATTGCATGCTGCGATTGACAATACCTGGTTTTTGTGTTATAGTATCCGCAAAGGAGTCAGTTTATTATGTTTCCCAAAAAGATCACCAGCCCCCTGCCGCCCGGAAGACATTTCCGCTACTCGCTGCTGGAGTTTTCAGCGGGGGGCGGCATCAAGGAAATGGAGTTTCATAAAACGGCCCATTTCGGCGTGATCTTTGCCGGAGATCAGAATTTCCGTCTGGTGGGCGGCTGTCGGATCCTCGATCCCGGAGATATTTACCTGATTGCCCCGTGGGAGGTGCATTTCCAATGGAGCAGCAGCCGTACCGGATGCCGTCAGCTGGAGTTGGATTTTGATGCCGATGAGGTACTGCGCAACATGTTTGAATTGAATCAGACATTCCAAGCGCTGCTGCACCTGACAAGTGCCACCCGGCATCAGCTGCTCAATCAGCCTTTGCCGCAGAAGATCGCCTCCTCTTACGGAAAAAAACTGATTGCGCTGCTCAACGGCAAAAGTCCGGCGGCGACCGTCAAACAGTGGCTGACGGTCATAGAAATGTTTTCAGAGATCATCGCCGTCATTGACCGCCGTCAGCTGCCTGTGGGAGAGCTGAAAAAATATGACCGTATCCGTCCGGCACTGGAGCTGCTTTCTACCCGGAAAAGGCTCTCCTTTGCGGAGGCGGCGGAAACTTGTTCTTTGAGCCCCGGACGTTTCAGTCATCTTTTCCGGGAGGTGTGTGCCATCTCGTACAGTGACTACGAACGGAATTTGCGGATCAATCTGGCCGCAATGGATCTGCTGGGAAGAAGGCTGGATGTTTCTGAAATCGCCGGAGAATGGGGATTTTCTTCTCCCAGTCATTTCATCCGGCTTTTCAAGAAAACATTCGGCAAGACGCCGGGCGAGTATTTGAAAAGTTTTCCCGGATACTGATAATCAACATTTTTCTGATGGCTCTGTTCCCGATACGGGTAGATACAATGATATAAAACTAAAAATACTTCGCTTTTCTCGAAAAGGGGTGGGGTGTGGGGAGG
>JAFVYP010000088.1 GCA_017508555.1 Lentisphaeria bacterium | reverse complement strand
TGTTCGTCAGACCGGGATTTTGCTATTGCCTTCTTTCAGATTCCACCTCACAATGGACACCCTTGGCTTTCGCTAACAGTTCCTACTGACAAGGTCTGTATCGGACTTTCACCGACGAGTCAATGCGCGTGCCGCGCATACTGACAGAAGGCGGATCGGAAAGATCCGCCATTGTAACAATAACATATTCGGAATCAGCAAATTCCAGCCCTGTTCGGATTGCATTCAGAACACCGCATCCGTATTTGTTACGAAGCCTTGTCACCTCTATTCCCAAAGAGGTATTCGCTTCATCAAGTGCAGGAAGAGTCGTATCTTCATCAAAATCATAAACGATGATAATTTTATACTCGCCTTTCACCTCATTTTTTATGGATCTCAAAGTGCTGATGATATTTTCCCCCTCATTATAGACGGGAATAACGATATTGCTTTTTATCATCAGATGCCCCCGAGGCGCACTTGTTCAACAACCCAGGGAATAACTTCATCAAGAATAGTATCAAGAGAAGTATTGGCTTTGAAGCCAAGATATTTTTCTGCTTTTGTTACATCAGGGACGCGTTTTTGCACATCGTACATAAACGGCTTATCAGAAACATAAGTAAACGGTTTACTGTCTCCGTGTATTTTTTTCCAGATTTTTTCCGCAAGTTCGATAACAGAAGTGGAGACAGGCGTGGACAAATTGAAATCTTGATTTACGGCAGTATCTTTTTCGATACAAAGTCTGATACCTTCAGCAAGATCTCCGCCGTAAGTATAATGACGGATCTGATTTCCGGAACCAAGGATATGCAGCGGCTCCTGTCCCTTGAGGATCTTCTGTATGAGATCGGGCACAACATGGCTCATTGCCAGCCTGATATTTCCGCTTGATATTTCACTATCACAAAGTGCCCTTTTTTCACCGACTCCAACGCAATTGAAGGGTCGTATTATGGTGTAAGGTAATTTGTATTGTTCCCATGCCCCCTGTGCGAAATATTCACAAGCAAGCTTTTGAAATCCATATGTTGACATAGGCGGCGGACATTTATGTTCATCTCCCTCTTTGCTGGGAAATTCGGAGGCACATTCAAAAACCATACTTGAACTCAACACATTGATTTTCTGCATTTTTCCATGTTTTTTAGCATGGATCGCTGCATCAAAGGAGGCCGCAATGATCCTTTCGTTTTCCGCCAGCAGGTCGTATGCAAACTCATGAAAATATGAAATGCCGCCGATCATTGCAGCGGCACACAGCATCTGATCACATTCAAGCGCAAGTTCGTTCATTAAGCCGGCATTTTTCACATCACCTTCGACAAAATGATAATTGGGATGCGAATCGTAAGATTTTTCAACTTTTCCATACTTGGAAAAATTATCGATCCCATAAACCTGATGTCCATGATTCAGCAATTCTTCCACAAGATAGCCGCAAATAAAACCGGCGGATCCGGTAACAAGAATATTCATTTTTCACTCCTCTGTTATCTTATTTACCCCATATTCCCCAACAGTCGATAAAAGGAACTTTTATTGACAGTGTCCGATATTCATCATGGGGAACGCCCAGTATAATTCCCTCAGCTGATTTCAACGCCTCTTCAAGCGGGATGCTGTTTTTAAGATAAGGATCAGATTCAATCACATAAGCCATTTCTATTTCAAGTAATTTTTTCAATTTGAATGACAATGATTCACGGATATCATCATTATTTGCCTTAAAAGTCATTCCCAGAATCGCTATTTTTTTACCGCGAAGTGAACCATCCATCTTTTGTTTAAGTTTCTTGACAAGATGATCCGGCAGTCCTTCATTTATCAACATTGCAGCGTGGCCGAGAAAAAAATTATTGTTATAAAAGGAGGCCAGCTGCATGGTATCTTTGAAAAGACATGGGCCGGCAGCAAGTCCCGGCTTGGCAAAAAACTTTGCTCTGGGATATCCTTGGGTCATTGCTTCATAAACACGATTGAAATCAACGCCGGAATCATTTGCCATCATATAAAACTGATTGGCGATCGCAAAATTCAAATACCGCCACGAATTTGTCATAAGTTTGGCCAATTCAGCTTCTTCCGGTGTTGTCCGAATGATCTGGGAGGTCAGATTCAAAAATAATTTTTCTGCGGCCTGAGCAACAGCTTCAGTAGTACCGGAAACGATTTGAGGAAGCTTAAATATTTCGTCGATGCCTTTTCCCTGCAGTATGCGCTCCGGACAAAATGCTAATTTGGTTTTTAATCCGTGACGACACAAATGTTCCTGTATGATCCGTAATGTTCCAGGAAACAATGTACTCCTCATTATTAAAATCTGGTCATCTGAAAGGTAAGGTATATATTCTTCGATGACTGAAATAACATTACGCACCTTGGGACTCAAATGTTCATCGACAGGTGTTCCGACAACAAAAAATATAAAATCGGCATTGTGGATATATGCACAATTATTTGAAGCACGTAAATTTTTACCGATATGATCTTTCAGCAATTTCAGAGCACCATTTTCAACAAAGGGTAATTCTCCGCGATTAATCATATCAATATGTCCTTGATTCTTATCTAACAAGACAACATCGAAATTTTTAGAGGCAAAAGCCAATCCCAAGGGTATCCCTACATGACCGCAGCCACCTATTATTACGATTTTCTCTTTATACGGATCCATTACTTCTCCTCAGAAAACATGATTAACTCTATACAGCGGAAGTTTTTGCTCTGTTCGATATTACGAAAATACGCAAAGCAAAAAAAAGGCACATTCCGAAGAAGTGCCCATCTCTACGTCTGCGACAACGTTACAAATCTACGCAAAATCGGGATGTGCCAAACTACGCGGTTTGACCACACCGATTCTAAAAGCAGATTTGCACACATCATCACTTGAGTCGCAGTTTAGAGATGGACGTTTACAATCAGTTTGCAAAATTTTCAGTCTATAATCGTCTTTTTACTTGATTTTTATACCTCGTTTTATTTTCCTTAAAAACGCATTGAGTTTCATTTTTCTTACCATTAATTTAACACACTCTCAAGAAAAAAGCAAGAAAAAAACAAGAAATTTCCTCAAAGTCCTCCATATCTCCGAAACATCAAAACTCCGATTCAGGCAGGAAGTTGCCTTTTCAGATATCGGGAACATTCATTCTGCGGTAGGCCACGGGAGTCATACCCAATTTAGCCTGAAAGACTTTTGAAAAATAATTGGCTGAACGGAAACCGCAGGCTTCAGAGATCTCCCGGATGGAATGATCTGATTTGCTCAACAGCTCGATCGCATTTTTCAACCTGACCATCAAAATGTAATCCCGGACTGTCATGTCAAAGGTTTTATGGAAAGCCCTGCTGAAACTGCCGCGGTGCATGTTCAATTCCTCTGCAAGCGAGTTCACGCTCAGACCGGGATCCCAGAAATCAGCTTCTATCCGGGTCCGGATATCAGACATGGTACGGGAATCTTCTCTGTTTCTGCCGGAGTGGTTTCCGATCTCAAGAAGGATCTTGAAGGCTGTGGCAAGGGCAGAGAGTTTATGTTTTCTTGAATATTCAGATAATTCATGTCCGAGAACTGAAAAAAGCTGAATGGGACAGGGACCTGCTTTGTTGATCCCCGGCTTGATATCAAGAAGATCAAAGAGTTTTCCGGCCTTTTCTCCGGCGACAGTCAGCCAGCAGTAACGGAAGGGGGACAACGGATAGTAATTCTGACTTGATCCCGGCGGATAATACCAGACCATTCCCGGCCGGAGGATCTGTTTCCCGTTGCCGAAAAAGCAGCATTGGCCGCTCACAGGCCAGAAAAGTTCCGCAAAATCAGCAGTCTTGCATTTTTCCCTGTCGGGAGGGACCAGGGAAAAATCGCCGCAGCTGCGCACATATAATTGATGCGCAGCATCTACGCCCCAGAAGAAAAAAAGTGAACGGTCTGTTTTCATGTGACAAAGTTACTGTATCCTGTTACATTTTTACCCTTGTCATTTCAATGATCCTATGGTATAATATATAATGTGTAGCAGTAAAATGCAAATCTGATTATTCTTGATATGCGTTACATTCAGACATTAAACGGACATTGGGACTTCTCATTTTCCGGAGCAGATCATCCGGAACCGTCCTTTGAAACCAAGGCACCTTGGACTGTACCGGGGGTGCTTTGATCCTGCTGCCCCCATCGGGGCAAACGCAGCAGAGCCGTTTATTTCCGGAAAAACAAAGAATACAACAGAAAAATTTTGATATGAACCAATAAATGACAAGGAAGCTGAAAATGACAGAACTCAAAACATTTTCTCCGGATCTCTCCGGAACACAACACTCAGCAGCTGACAGCAAACAGCAAAATACCCCGCTTTTCTTTGAAAGTGAAAGGGGGTTTGGGGGAAAGCGAAAACCTTCTTTTCTCGTGAAAAGAAAGTTTTCGCTGTCCCCCAATCTCTCCCCCTTTACTCTCATAGAACTGCTGGTGGTAATTGCTATTATTGCAATTTTGGCGGCGATGCTGATGCCGGCGTTGCAGCAGGCAAGAGACAGAGCAAAACTCAGTACCTGTGTGAACAATCTCAAACAGGTGGGACTGGGATTTACAGGTTACACCGACTCATTCAATGATTTTTATCCGGCGGACAGAACGATGACCGGCGGCAATGAGGGCGTCTGGTGTTACATGCTGACAGCGATGACAAAAAACATCAGACCCAGCTGTTTCATCTGTCCGGGATCTTTTTCCATTTATTCCGGTGCGCAAGCAGGCGGTTCAACTTATGCAGAACGTGCCAACAGAGCCTTGAGGGACACGCTTCCTGCCACACCGGACTGGATATTGACGGTCACAGGTTACGGATACAATCCTTATCTTTCCGGAGTACTGGGAAGCGGCACTTTTGACACATACGATCCGCAAGTCAAAAACGGACGTTTCAAAACGACTTCCGTCAGGCGTCCCGGCACCACGATCCTCTGTGCGGAGCAGAAAGACATCACCAACGGCAACAACCACAAAGCCAAACATTCCAGTACTGCTGATTTTCCGCCGTCAACCACGGCGGGGATGCCCAATGACGACTACCACAACGATACCAGTTCGGTCCTGTGGGCGGACGGACATGTTACGACGCATGTCAATGCCAAACTTTCTCTGCGTTACGGAGCAGACTCTTCACGACTTGCCAATTATTATCACTTGAGGGTCAAGTAATGTCCACGTCTGCCGGAAAGCTCCTATTCTCTCTGTTGACGGTATTTATCAGCAGTCTCCTGACAGCCGGTATCCCTGCCGGAGTTGTTGAAAAAGCAGCGTATCCATTTACCTCCCCCCGGCCTGTCGGGAAATATTCGGTGAGCAAAACGCGCACCCTTCTTATGGACGGAAAAACGGCGAAGATCACCTTTCCGGCAGATAAGCTCCAGAATCCGGAAAAAGGGCTCAGCGTCCTTGCCGTGTTCCGATACCGGGATCTGCCCGGGAGAACTGAGGCCGACAAAGCCTACAATGCCCTCGTTTACAGGCACATGCAGTTTTCCTTCGGCTTCAATCGGAAAAGGATCGACGTCCAGTTTTTCGACGGCAGAAAATCTGTCAGCCGGATCTGCAAAGGAATCAATTACGATGATGGGCAATGGCATACGGCGGCTTTTACCGTTGACCGCTGGAAAGAGCCGACTCAGGGCATGGATCATTTGCGTGTCAAAGTCTATTTTGACGGCCGTTTGATCGCCGATGAGCGTTTTCACAATGTTTCCGTGGCCGATGCCAAACATCCGCTGAACATCGGTCATGCCCGGGGCTTCGGCGATGTCTGGCACTGGAACGGCGAGATCGCCGGTGTCTATGCTTACAACCGGGTCCTCAAGCCGGATGAAATAGAAAATTTCACAGCTTCTTCCCCTTGGATGAAAATCACTTCAGGGCTGGAAAAACTGGATAAAAAAGATCAGCTTCTGCTGAAATCCCTGCCGGAAAAAGATATTGAAACGGCGGCGGCGGCCTCTGCACTCCGCAATCTTGCCCTGCGCGGCAGCCGCTGCAACTGGCGTCAGGCGGCACAGCAGCTGAAAAAAAGCGGAAAATCTCCGGCACTGCTCCGGCAATACAAACTTGAGGGCGCCCTGCTGACCGTGGCGGCGGATAAAACTCAGGCCCTGCCAGTTTCCCTCTATGATACCCAAAACCGCAGAGAGATGCTGCATCCGGAAAATCCCTTTTACCGGGTCCATTTCCGGAACAATATCTACTCTCCCTTCAGCGGAGAAAAAAGCTCTGAGTTCCGGGCGCTCTCAGCCGACCGTTTCCGGATCACCAGCCGGTATCCCGGCTTTACCGCAGAGGCGGAGTACAGTACCCGCAACGGCAAATTGACCGCTTATTTCCGCGTTCCCGGCAAGGTGACGCTGGATAAAGTGGATTTTCCCATGCTGAAGATCAATCCTCTTGACAAAGGGGCCGTTCTTTTCACGCCTGAAATGTCCGGTATCGCCCATCCGGACGCGGCGGCGCGCAGCATCGGTTACGAAGCCGATTATCCCCGGGGCGTTGCCTCCATGCAGTACGGATTATTTTACGACAAGCGCAGCGGCATCTTCTGGTCCACCGCCGATCCGGAGGGCAGGAGCAAAAAATTGAATTTCTCCGCAGGGCGCAACGGCGTCAATGCCGTCTATACCTGGCTTCCGCCCCGCAATGAAGGCTTCAACGCCTGTCCCATGGGTTCCCGCATAGAACTGTTCAAGGGGGACTGGTATGACGGAGCCATGATCTACCGGCAACTTTTGCAGGAGATCAAAGCGGTCTGGTTTTCCACAGCCTCCCTGCCCCGTCAGGATACGCCCTCCTGGGCCAGAGAGTGCCTCTTTTCCACCCGTCTTTCCTTCAAATACTCTCCGCCGGAAGCGCTGCGCCGCATGGCGGAATACATGGATATCCCCTTTGCTGTCCAGCTGGGCATGTGGTTTGCCGGATTTTATGACCGGGATTATCCCAATTTCCGCGCCCTGCCCTCCTTTACAGAATACGCGGAAAAACTGCGGGGCATGGGGCTCCGGATCATCCCCTACACCAACGGCCGCCTCTGGGAACTGCTTGACCGCAGAAATGAGGACTGGCGCTACTCCAAAGAGGGAAAAGCCAACTGCATCACCGACAAAAACGGTCAAATCGTCATCAACAACTTTGCGGTGGATTTTGCCATCATCTGTCCGGCGACCAAGCTCTATGAACAGAGTGTTTCCCGCTTTATCCGCAACCTGTTTGCCTGGGGCGCTGACGGGATCTATGTGGATCAGATCGGCGCCGCCTGGCACATGCCGTGCTACAATTCCGCCCACGGCCACAAGATCCCTGATGACACCATGTTTTTCCAGAAAGGTCACAACCGGGTGTTTCCGGCAATGCGGCGCATGATGCGGCGTATTTCATCTGACTCTGTTCTGACGACGGAGGACAATTCCGAAGTCTGTGTAAAAAACTTCGATATGCTGCTGGCCTGGCGCTGGACTTGTGAAAATCAGGTTCCGGCTTTTCCGGCGGTCTATTCAGGCAGGACCCAGCTCTACGGCATGCAGGATAGAGAGATCACCCCCGGCATGTTCGATGCCAGCGCCTGGCAGTTTATTTCCGGCGCCCAGCTCAGTGCCGGACAGGTGTTGAGTTTTGTCCAGCCGGAACTGAAAGAGTTCCGGCTCTGGCTCAAACAGCTGACCCGGCTGCGGCACGCCATGCTGGATTTTTTCAATGCCGGTCTCATGCGCCGTCCCGCAGCCTTTGCCGAACCGCTGGAAATGAAACGCTCCTTCTGGGGAAATACCGGTTCAAAATATGTGACAGCCCCGCAGATAAGAACAAGTTCATGGCAGTTGAACGGGGCCCGTGCCGCCGTGTTTTTGAATCCTTCGGATAAAGTGCAGAAAAATATTTTCAGCTTTGAAAAAGATTTTCCTGCCGGCAGGATCCATCATTTTTCCAGTACCGGAAAAGAAAGGGTATTTTCTTACACGCCCGGCGGCAAAATCAGCCTTGAACTTGCGCCGCGCTCCTTCCAGCTCTTTCTCCATCTGCCCGCCAATGACGACGGTGCCGTCCTGCTGGAAAAGGCCCGGGCGGACTTTGATGCCATCCAGGCGTTCGCCTCTGAGCCCGATCCCTTCCTGACAACGGAGCGCAAAACTCTGGGCATCGCCGATCAGGATGCGGAGATCATCCGCATCGACACAGGTATTTTTGACTGCCGTTTCTTCCCCGGAGCGCTTTATCCGGATAACTTCCGCAAAGGCGACGGCCCCAAGCGTTTGAATCCCCTGTGGAAACTTGCCGATCCCTTCGGGGCAGATGAGATCGTCATAGGCAAAGAGCGCTTTGAAAGCAGACAGGAACGCTGGGCGGATCAGAAGATCCTGCTCAACACCAAAGAGCGCTGCATTGTGGAAAGCCGCGGTACCTTCTGTACGTTCAGCAAAACGGATACGGTCCTTCCCCATGGGGCGCAGATCACCTATACTTGGGAATTTCTCAAAAATTCTCCCGTTATCAAGGCAAAGGCGGAGTTGCGTTATCCGGAAAAATGGCAAAATGCCCGGGCAAGCCTCCTGAAACTTGTTCCCGGCTGCCGCTTTACGGAAAAGAGCCGAAAAGTCCGGCATCTTCCGGGAAAACTGACTGTCGAAGCTGTTTTTACTTATTCCGCAAACAGTTCAGCAGGCCCCTTCCGGAACCAGATCGAATTGACTGAAAAGCAGCAAGCCCTTCAGACCGACCGGGCAGTCCATGCGCAGAGGGAGATGAAAAAACTTTCCCTGCCCCGGACGATCGACTTGGATAACGGTCAGGTTTTCCTGCGCCTCGACAGTCATAAGTTCTGGAATATCAATAAGGTGGATATCCTTTCAAACGGCCGGAAACGGAATTTCGGCATCGAAAATAAAGAATCCCATTACGGCGCCGTCCTGCGCCTTGCGGGCAGTCCCTTTTTTATCGGCAGCGGTCATTGTGAATCCGGAAAGTCGGAGATCGTCAAATCCCTGAAGATCATTGCCGACGGCAAAGAGATCACTCCCGGCAAAGCCCCCATCCGCGGCAAATGTATCCGGGTGGAAAAAATCAGTCAGCTGGCCGCTTTGCAGATCAAATATACCTTTTGCCTGCAAAACAAAGAGCTGCTTGAAACGGTCGAACTGTTTTCCCCGGAAGAGATCAAAAGCCGCTGCACCTATTTTTTCATGCACCCGTGGAATCCCCGTTTTTCCAGCGTGCAGATGCGGGATACGGCAGGAAAAGAACACAGCAGAACGACGGCGCGCAACAACTCTCATCCCTTCGGCATGAATGTCTTTTTCCCCGCTGCCGCATGGCACGATGCCCGGACAAAAGATACGATCACAACATACATCACCCGCCAGCCGGAAAGCGGCAAAATGCGCAGGTATATCTGGGATAGAAAAGTTTACTGCAAGGATTATCTGGTGGATTTTCTCAATGACACGATCCCCCGCAACACCAAAGTCATTTACCGTGCCAAAACGGTCTTTTCCAACGGTGAAGCCGTCCTTCCCTCAAAGTTCTGAGAGGGAAGGCCTGTTTTCTGTGCGCTCCAGGTAATGCCGGGGCGTGCCGGGAACGAAAGTGGCGATGCTTTCTCCGATCCGGGCCACGGAGTCATTCAGAGCCTGACGGATATTTTCGGCATTTTCATCCAAATCGGGTTTGCCGTCGTAAAGCTGGTAATCCTCCCGGTGGACGACATCTCCCACATTGGGCATGATGACGTTGGCACCGGCCAGCAACCCCAGCTCACGGCCGTCCGCAGGACGCAGCGCCTGCAAAGCCGTGGCGGCGGCAATATTCACATCTTTCAAAACCAGACGTACGACAGCGATCATATTCAGTCCCAGCTGGAACCGCCGGGCAGCTTTTTCAGGCGTTTCCGGCGTCTCATCCGCCAGAGGAGCATCGTGCTGGGGGATCCAGGGCCCCATGCCGATCATATCCAGATCCATATCGCGGAAAAACATCACATCCCGTGCCAGATCAAGAGCCGTTTGTCCCGGCAGACCGATCATCACACCGGACCCCACCTGATAGCCCGCTGTCCGCAGATCTTTCAAAGCCTGCAAACGGGCATCAAAATCATTTTCGGCCGGATGGATACGGTAAAACAACTCCCGGCTGGAAGTCTCTATCCGCAGCAGATAACGGGCGGCACCCGCAGCTTTCCAGCGGCGGTAAACAGAAATATCCTGCTCGCCGCAGGATAATGTGATGCCCAGATCCGGATATTGACCGTGAATACGCCCAACGGCCTCTTCGATAAAATCGACAGCCCCGGCATCACTGCGCTCTCCACCCTGAAGGACCACAGAACCGTAACCGTATAAATGAGCCAGTCCGGCCGCCTGAAGAATCTCTTCAAGAGAAAGGGTGAAACGGCGGATCTTTCTGTTGTCCCGCCGGATGCCGCAGTAGAGACAGTTGCGGGCGCAGATATTGGCGTATTCGATCAATCCCCGCAGGTACACCTGCCGTCCCACATACCGGCTCTTGACCGCATAAGCCGCCTGATAAAGCTGCTGACAAGCCTTCTCTTCCTCAAGGGCGATCAGCGCGGCCATCTCCTCAAGAGAAAGAGGCCCGCCCTCTGCGGCACGGACAGGGAGATCTGTCATTTTCCCAGCTCTTTCCGCAGACGTTTCACCACATCGGCAAAGTAGTCAAGGGCATCGCATACGGGTTCGGGCGTGGAAAGATCCACACCGGCATCGCGCATGATATCCAGCACATCTTTGGAGTCTCCGGCCTTGAGAAATCCGAAATAGGCCTCCCGCTTGGCAGGATCTCCCTCCAGCAGATTTTTTGCCAGCTTCAACGCGGCGGACATGCCCGTTGCGTATTTGTAAACATAAAAGTTGTAATAGAAGTGGGGAATACGCGCCCACTCAAGGCTGATCAGCTCATCCGGCGCCACTTCGCTGCCGTAATACAGCCGATTGAGTTCCCCGTACCGTTCGCAGAGCCAATCCGCAGACAGGGGGATCCCTTTGGCCGCCGCTTCGTGCATATCCAGTTCAAACTCGGCAAACATGGTCTGCCGGTAAATGGTCCCACGGATCTCATCGGCGATATGGCCCAGCAGGAAGGCTCGGAAATCCGCATCCTTCGCGTTTTTGAAGAGATATTCAAAAAGCAGGATCTCGTTGGTGGTACTGGCCACTTCGGCAACAAAGATCTCGTAATCAGCGTAATGATACTCCTGATGTTTGTTGCTGTAATAACTGTGCATGGAGTGTCCCAGTTCATGGGCCAGCGTGAACACATCGTTGAGAGTTCCATCATAGTTGAGCAGCAGATAGGGATAACTGTCGTAACAGCCGCTGGAATAGGCGCCGGAGCGTTTGCCTTTGCGGGCGGGAACGTCGATCCAGCGCTGGCTGAAAGCCTGAGAGAGAACTTTGCCGTATTCCTCCCCCAGAGGTTCAAGGGCAGCCTTCACCAGACGCTCAGCCTCTTCAAAGGAGTACTCCTTGCGGCAGCCGGGCAGAAGCAGATTATACATATCGTACATATCCAGTTTATCCAGTCCCATCATCTGACGGCGGAGCTTCATGTAATCGTAAAAGGGGTCAAACTTGGCATGGACGGCTTCGATCAGGTTGCGGTAAACGGCTTCCGGAACATTATCTCCGGAAAGCGCCGCTTCCAGAGCGGAGTTGTAATGGCGGATCTTCGCCCCCATGACATGCCGCTTCACAGTGCCGTCAAGGGTGGAGGCAAAGGTGTTGCGCAATTTGTTGTAAGAACGGTAAAGTTTGGTAAAAGCCCGCTTGCGGGTCTCCCGGTCATTGCTTTCAAGGAAACGGCGGTAGGTCCCGTGAGAAAGCACACTGCTCCGGCCGTTCTCATCCTTGATCTTCCCGAAATCCAGATCGGCATCATTGAGCATTTCAAAGGTGTTGCTTGAGGAGCAAAGCACATCAGACAAACTCCCCAGAAGCCGTTCTTCCGGTTCGGAAAGGGTGTGGGGACGCTCCCGCAGCAGCTCTTCAAGACTGCGGCGGTAAAAGGCCAATTCAGGAGAAGCAAGAAATTCATTCATCTTCTCTTCCGGGATCGCCATGATCTCCGGATCGAACCAGGACTCCATGGGCGCCAGTTCCGCAAACTTGGCCTTGACTCTGTCCACCCGCGCTCTGTTGGCGTTGATGGAGGTATTCTCATCGCTCTTCAAATGCGCGTAGCAATAGACTTTTTCACTCAAACGCTCCAGGGCATCACTGGCTTCAATGGCCTCACGCAAAACAGCGGGAGACTCATGCAGACGCCCCTTGTAAGAGGCAAATTTTTCCGCCAGAAGGGACATTTTTTCAAAATCCTCTTCCCAGAGCGCGGTCTCTTTATAAAGGACCTCCAGGTCCCAGGTCATTTCCTTATTCTCCATGATTTTCCGATCCTCCTCTGTAACGCTCTCAAATACCGGCGATTTCCTTTGCCGCGCGGACAGCGGCCATGGCATCCGCGGCATAAATTGCGCCGATGTCGCGGGCAAAATCCCCGTCCACCGCAGCACCGCCGACAATGACAGGCAGCTCCGATCCGCGCTCTTTCAGCAGTTCGACCACTTCGCGCATCCGGGGCATCGTGGTGGTCATCAGCGCCGACAATCCGATGCAGACAGCCTTTTCCCGGCAGGCGGCCTCAATGATTTTTTCCGCCGGAACATCCTTGCCCAGATCCACCACACGGAATCCGTGATTGCCCAGCAGCATATTGACGATATTTTTACCGATATCGTGGATATCTCCTTCAACAGTCGCCAGAACGAACACGGGGGCATCGGTCTGCGCGGCCGGATCTGTCTGTTTCAGCTCTCCTTCCAGAAGCGTCATGGCTTTGCGCATGGCTTCAGCACTCTGCATCAGCTGAGGAAGAAAATACTCTTTTTTCTCAAAGCGGTCTCCCACAACAGTCAGCGCCGGGATCAAAATCTCATTCACAAGAAAATCCGCCTTGCATCCGCTTTCAAGAGCCTCTTTCACAGCGCTTTCAACGGCCTCGGGCATACTGTTCACAACGGCATTTTTCAAAACTTCCCCGGGGGAAAGAACGGTTTTTTCAACAGCCGCAGGCGTCTTTTCAACCAGCCGGGCGTGACGGGCGATATACCGCTTGAAACCGGGATCGAGCGCCCGCAGGGCATCGGAGGCCTCAATGGCGGAAACGATCCCCTCAGCACAGGGGTTGGCAATCGCGCCGGAGAGTCCCCGTCCGCAGGCAAGTCCCAGAAAAGTCCTGTTGACCACGGCCCGGTCAGGCAGACCGAAACTGATATTGGATAAACCGCAGGTGGTGGCCATTTTCAATTCAGATGAACAGTATCCGATAAAATTCAGCGCCTGAAGAGCCGCCTCCGGCGCCGTGCTGACAGTCATAATAAGCGCATCCGCCACGCAGTCACAGGGACTGTAGCCATACCGGGCCGTCTCTTCAAGGATGCGCTTCAGCAGGCTGATCCTCTGATCGCATGTGCCGGGGATCCCCTCATCGGAAAGGGGCAGCAGAATGGGCATGGCGCCGTATTTGGCCGCAATGGGAAGCACCTTTTCAAGGCGTTCCTTTTCAGCACTGACAGAGTTGAGCAGCGCCCTGCCGGGATAAAATCTCAAAGCCGCTTCCACAGCTTCAGGAAGCGTTGAATCAACAGACAGAGGCAGAGGACTGCACTTGACTGTTTCAGCAATGGCCCGGCGCAAAACGGCCGCCTGGTCGATGCCGCCGACGCCCACATTCACATCCAGAACACCGGCACCGGCTTCGGTCTGTTCCTGGGCAAATCTGCGGACAATATCAAATTTCCCCTCGCGCAATTCAGCCTGAAGGGCCTTTTTGCCGGTGGGATTGATCCGTTCTCCGATCAGCGCAAAGGGCTGATCCGCGCCTAAAATGCGGTATTCGCGCGCGGAAGAGATGACGCCCCGGATCTCCTGTCTGACCGCAGGGACCGGAAACGCAGCCAGATTTTTGTCCAGTTCGGCAATATGAGCAGGAGAGGTGCCGCAGCAGCCGCCGATCAGACCGGCACCGTCTGCCGCAAGACGGGCAGCGGCACGGCCGAATTCTTCAGGCCCCTGGGGGAATACGGTTTTATCTCCCACCAGACGGGGCATGCCGGCGTTGGGTTTCGCCACAAGCGGAACTGCGGCAAAGGGCTTAATCTTCCGGATGATCTGTCCCATCTCCTCAGGGCCGGTGGAGCAGTTGCAGCCGAAAGCTGCCGCGCCGAGACTCTGAAAAGTAACCAGAGCGGCCACGGGATCTGTTCCAGTGAGCGTCTTTCCGCCGGGTTCAAAAGTCATGGTGACGATGACCGCGATATCAGGCGCGATATCCCTGATGGCGATCAGAGCGGCACGGGCCTCCTGAAGATCCATCATGGTCTCAATGGCAAAACCATCGACGCCCCCTTCCAAAAGGGCCTCCGCCTGGGTGCGGTAAATGGCAACGGCCTCCTCAAAAGGCAGAGGGCCGAAGGGTTCGATCAGGTGTCCCGTGGGAGCGATGTCCCCGAACACCAGTTTGCCGGGACAGGCCTTGCGCGAGAGCGTCACCAGCTCTCTGTTCAATTCTCTGACAGCCTGTTCCAGCTTGAATTCGGCCAGCTTCGCGGGATTGCCGCCGAAGCTGGGCACGTAAAGCAAATCACTCCCGGCCCGGCAGTAGGCCTGCTGGACCGATATGATCGCCTCTGGATTTTTGACACACCACTCTTCCGGACATACCCCTGGAGGCAGACCCCGTTTTATCAGTTCTGTTCCCGTTGCGCCGTCCAGACGGATGATCTTCTCTTCCGCAAGGCGGATAAATTCACTTCTGGTCATGGTGTGTCTGCTCCTTGAAAAGGCCGCGTCAGATCACGCGTTCGATGACGATTTCAGGATCAAGTTCATCCCGCAGGATCCTCTCGAGGCCGCCTTTGATGGTCATGGTGGCATGAGGACAGCCGCCGCAGGCGCCGCGCAGTCTCAGTTTGACAGTCTTGCCTTCGATGGCAACGATTTCCAGATCTCCGCCGTCGGCCTGAAGATGAACACGCAGCTCTTCCAGACGATCAGTGATTTTTTTAGCCAGATCTTCCATGATTTTTTCTCCTGTATAAGTTCTTTTGAGAGTTTTATTGTCTTACGTGAGGCTGCATCCTGTAAAAGGAACAGGAAAAGCTTTCCAAAGCCCTTTCCGCCGCCTCACGGGGATCGAAAAATGATTCGTTGAATATATCCAGATGGACACTTCTGTTTTCTTTGTTCCACAAAATATTCAGCCAGCCGCCGACAAGAGAAACAGCCAGTTTCAGTCCCGTTTCCGTGACCGTGACCTGCGCACTGCCCTCAAGGGAAAAGCCGCTTTTTTCTGCGAAACGGCAAACGCTCTCCTTCAAAGCAGTCTCCTCCGCAGCCAGACGGGATTCGTAAAGATCAACAGCCGCTGACAACGCCCGGGCAGACGTCTTTTCAAAACGGCTCTTCCAGGAAAGCTGGAAACTGTGATGATCCCGTCCTTCCGTAATGGGAACCACACGCTCCACACCGTTGTTCCCCACGATCCCCCGGTCGATCAAACTGGAAATCACCCATTGCTCACTACCAAGGCCGGAAGCAATGCTTTCAACAGCACAGGTAAAATCCACATTTTCCCCGCAGGTGAAAAGATCGACAGCTGCATA
This sequence comes from Lentisphaeria bacterium, assembly GCA_017508555.1. Taxonomy (GTDB): domain Bacteria; phylum Verrucomicrobiota; class Lentisphaeria; order Victivallales; family Victivallaceae; genus UBA1784. The sequence continues at coordinate 7,533 of JAFVYP010000088.1, read as the reverse complement.
CTCATGCTCCGGCCAGGCGTGAACGGCAAAGTGGGATTCAGAAATGACCACCACACCGCTCACCCCCTGGGGCATGAAACTGTGAAAATGACTGCTGATGACCGTGGCTCCGGCTTTCCGGGCTGAGGTGGTGAAAATTTTTTCCATCTGCCCCGCATCTGTCAGGATACGGGCATCACAATCATAAAACTCCACAGTCATCTGCCGTCCCAGCGCACAGCCGGGACGGGAGGAACTGCAAGATGAAACGCTGTTTTTCATAGAGACTGTCAGTTATTCTGTCCGTTTCCGGTAAAACGGCAGTTGGCGGCAAATTCATCCTGAAGATTCTGCATCGCCAGAGAGACCTTCTGATTGCGGCACATCATCATATACATATCCTTGCTCTTGGCAAAGGCCGCCATGTCAGCAGGCGTACGCTTGACCAGCTGAGCGATCACACTCGCCTCTTTTCCCTGCACAGGCGCGGCAAAGGCGCCCGCATTCAGATTGAGAACAGCCAGCGCGGCACTCACATAAGCCTCGGGCGGACGCTTATCCATGGGGGAAAACTCAAAGGTCGAAATTTTGCATCCCTTGACCTTGCCGATGACACGGGCCGCTTCAGCCGGTTTGGCCTTCAGCACCTGCGCATAAACAGCCGTGGCTCTCTTGAAGGCATCGGTGACGGCTTTGTCAGCGGCACAGTCGGCCTTCACACGGGCGGCAACTTCTTTCAGTTCAGCAGGACGGGGCATGGTGCGGCTGCGGGAAAATCCGATGTAAACAGCTTTATCTTCAACAACAGGATCCGTCACCGTATTGCCGCCAATGAGAGCAGCCAGACTCTTGACCAGAGCGGCAGATTTGATCTTGCCGATGGAGGCGGCACCGAAGTCGGCACTGCCGGCTTCAATGATGACCAGCTTTTCTTTGTCAGCCAGATTCCGGAAAACCTTTTCCTTATCTTTGGCAGGCGTTTCAGAAAGCACTTCATAGGCTTTGGCGGCAAAGTCATAGGCTTTGCGGGAGGCCAGTTCACGGGCGGTCTCATCAATAAAACGGGCCTTGACAGCGGCCTTGACGGCGGCAAATTTGGGATCTTTGACCTTATCGGTCTCAAAGGCTTTGGGGTTGCGGTCGAAGAAGGCTTTCAAATTTTTGTCCGTGGCAAGACGGGCAGCCTGTCCGCGAAAAACGGCATATTCGCAGGCGGCGGCCAGCGCATTGACTTTTCCGGGAATGGTATAATTGCCCCGGCGGGAGGCAAAGAAGGTTTTGATCTCCTGATCGGTGACACGGGTGTTTTTCACAACGGGAAATTCAATGATGCGCACCTGGAATTTGGCATTGAGTTTGCGGTAAAGCTCCTCCGCCTCTCCGGGAGTGACGGAGATACCGCCGGTCAGTTCACGCTGGAGTTTATCCATCATGATCTGCTGACGGAAAGCGGCATAAAGATCCGTCTCAGAAAGACCGCTGCGGCGCAGATTTTTGACCGCAGTATCATAGGCCGCCTTGTCGAAACTGCCGTTTTTGGCAAACGCTGGCGTGCGGCGGATCAGATCAGCCACCTCTTTGTCGCTGACAGCAAGCCCCAGACTGCCGGCTTTGCGCAGCATGCAGCTGTACATGAAAACGTTTTCAAGAGGCAGATCCCGTCCCACAGGAACGCCGTTGAAGACTTCGCTGAAAACAGAAATATTGCGGCTCACATCACGCAATTCGCCATAGGTGACTTTATCTCCCCAGGCCGTTCCCATAGAGATGGATTCAGGATTGCTCATATCACCGAATCCGAAAGTTCCGGGCGTCAGAAATCCCAGAAAGGAGACGATGATGATGATGGTGAATGCCCCGAACAGCCAGCGGCTGTGACGGTGAAACACTGTGTTGAGTTTTTTGATAATCATTTTTTTTCCTTTTGTTTTGGGTTATTTTTATTTTCAGGGTAATTTGACAACTTTGACTTTTACGTCTCCGGGAGTGACCGCTTTGACACTGACGCCTTCCACAGAACAGCTTGAGCGGAGCGGCACAACATAAGTTCCCGGCTGACGGATATCTGAAAGATCGGCAAACAGCCGTATGCTGCCCGGCCTGACCGCCAGCAGACGATTGGCCAAACCCGAAACGACAACATCAGCCGTCTGTCCGGGGGTAAAAAGAAAAGCCTGCATCCGGCCGCCGCCATTCTGCATCAGACGGATGGGCAAGCCCGCAAAACGGCGCTGCTCAAAATTTTTCGCAATGTCCACCTGGACCATCACTTTGCCCGGATCCACCTGCAAACCGGCCGGAACGATCAGTTTGCTTTCATATTCAAAAGGATCTGTCACCGTTTCAGACAAAGGAACAGGTTCCGTAAAAACCGCCTCCAGAGCGTTGAGCGTCAACTCCGGCCCGGAAACCATGACTTCCGCAGGAATACTCTGCACGCCCGCCTGGCGGAACTCTTCTGAAAGCCTGCCGGAAAACTGCGCTTTCACCTGGACGCGTTTGGACATTTTACGCTGCAAATGCAGTTTCAACGCAGGCACACGCACCACTTTCACCCCCGGTTTGCTCTTGAACATATCCGGACGCAGATAAACAACGGTCGTCCCATCCGCAGAACGGTTGACGGTGTTGATATACACACGTCCGGCAAACTGTTCCGGCGTCACCTCCTTCAATGCACGCCTGGACCCCTTGACGGCGATCGTCACAAACTGCGGAGGTCTCGCGGCAAAACTCAACTCAGGCGCAAGAACGACCTGAATGGGAACATCGGTCAAACTGCGCTCTTCAGAGATCTTGATACTGACCCCCACATAGAGGGTCAATGCTAAAATCAGCGCCACGATCTTACGGGGATAATCGTTGAGGATCAGAGAGAGCAATCTATTCATTTTCAGGCTCCTTCCCCTCCGTTTCCGAGGCATTTTCCTGTTCTTCAAGCATTTTGACAGTCTCGGTAAACTCCCCTTCATCTTTCATAACGATCAGCTGTTCCAGCTGTTCTTCAAGCTCTTCAGGCCCGATATCACGGTTGAAAACCCCCCGGTAGGCCAGACTGATAAAACCTGTCTCTTCTGAAACAACGATGGTCACGGCATCACTTTCCTCCGACACCCCCAGAGCCGCCCGGTGGCGGGTCCCCAGGTGACGGGAAACATGCTCCGCCCGCGTCAGCGGCAGAATCGCACGGGCCGCAACGATCTTGTTGTTGCGGATGATGACCGCGCCGTCGTGCAGCGGAGAATTGGGAAAAAAGATCGACTCAAGCACAAGAGCATTGATCCTGATATCCAGAGGAATAGAGTCATCTATCAGGGTCTGGAGATTAAAACGCCGTTCCACAACGATCAAAGCCCCGCATTTGCGGCGGGACATATTGGTCACGGCTGTCACGATCTCACTGACCAGCTCCCGGCGCTGTTTGCCCTGACGGGCGATAAAACTGCCCAGCTGGGCCAGCGCCCTGCGCAATTCCGGCTGAAAAATCACCAGCATCGCCACAAAAAGAGAGCTGCCGAAAGCATCAAATACATAGGAAAGGACATCCAGACTCAGGGAGTCGATCTTGACGATGATGGCCATAATAAGACCGATGATGAACAATCCGGCAATAATGATCGCGGCGCGGGTCCCTCTCAAGTAGTACAGAACGCCGTAGATCAGCAGAAACAGAACACCCACCTGAAGAACGGCGCGCAAAAGCTCTATCCAGAAAAAGCTGTTCACTTAATCTGCACTCCTTTCTTCATCTTTCAAAGCCCCGGCAACCGCCAGAGCATCTTTGAGCATTTTCACATTGTGAGTCCGGATGATCTGCGCACCGCATCCGGCCAGATGCAGTTCCGCAGCAAGCGTTCCTCCGCTCCGGAGGGCCGGATCTTTTTCCCCGGTCAACTCACCGATAAAAGATTTTCTCGATATGCCGAAAAGAACATTTCCCAAAAGCGAAACGAATCTTCCGGCATGCCGCAGCATATCCAGCTGCTGTTCAAAACTTTTCGCAAAGCCGAATCCCGGATCGAAAATGACCCGGTCACGGGATAACCCTACCTTTTCAACCGAGGCCGCAAGCTCATCGCAAATGCACTGTACCGTATCTTTGCCGTAGTCCCTGTAAACCCCTTCGTTCATGGTTTCCGGCGTGCCGCGGGAGTGACAGAGGATCACACCCGTTTCAGGAGAACTTTTCAGTACCTCAGCCATTTCCGGATCAAACCGGAGCATGGAGACATCATTGATGAACGCCGCCCTCTTTTCGATCATTTTCCGGGCCGTTTCCGCATGACGGGTATCAATGGAAACGATCGTTCCGGGCGCCTTTTCCCAAAGAGCATCCAGGACCCGGTCCAAACGTTCGATCTCCGTTGAAGCCGAAACCTCAGCCGCTCCCGGACGGGTGGATTCCGCACCGATATCCAGCAGATCCGCTCCCTCCTCCAGCAGCCGCAGCGCCCGTTCAACAGCCGTTCCGGGAGATGACAAAGAGCCCTCGCTGAAGGAATCGCCCGTTACATTGACGATCCCCATCAGCAGCGGTCTTTTTGTCTTTGTCAAAACTCCCGGCATGACCATGATCTTATTACGCTTCCGGCGCTTCTCCGTTATCGGCAGATGCCTCTTCAACGCTGTTGTCAACAACGGCGTTTTCAGGAACAGTCACACCTTCAGCGGGAACAGAAACAGTATTTACCTTCTCATCCTCCGGCAGCTTTTCGCCTTCGACCTTCACCAGCTTGGCAACGCCGGTAATGCGCTCGCCGTCACGCAGATTCATGATCTTGACGCCCTTGCCCACACGGCCGATGCGGCGGATCTCACTGACGGGAATACGCGACAGCTGACCGTTGGCCGTGGTCAGAAGAATCTCATCCTCATCCACGATCTGAAGGACCGCCAGAACCTTTTCGCCTTCACGCAGACGGATGTTCACCACACCCCGCGCGCCGCGCTTGGTCTTGCGGTAATTGCTGACATAGCTGCGTTTACCCATACCGCCATCGGTCACAACAAGGACTTCAGGTCCGATACCGGTCTCTTCAACGCCGTCATCAGCTGTTTCATTCTCAGTTTCCGGCATATTGTCATCACTGTCATCCTCGGCAACAGCTTCGTCATAAGTCGGTTCCTTGATGACCTCCAGGCTCACGACAGTATCGCCCTCGATCTTGAAACGCATACCCGTCACACCGCGGGCACTGCGGCCCATGGGACGGATCTGATCGTCATCCAGATCGAAACGGCAGCTCATGCCCTTGCTGGTGGAAAGCAGGATCTCATTGCCGTTGGAGGCAATGGCCGCACCGATCAGATCATCGTCATCTTCGATCACAAGAGCCCGCAGTCCGATGCGGCGCAGATTCTTGAAGAGCGACAGTTCGCTCTTTTTGATGTAACCGTTGCGGGAAGCCATCACGATATATTTATTGGTATCGTTGAAATCCTCCTGACTGACCGTCAGCATGGCGCAGATCTTTTCACCCGGCTCGATCTTGATCATGTTGACAATGGCCTTGCCCTTGCCGGTACGGGAGCCTTCGGGGATCTCGTACACATTGAGCCAGTACATGAAGCCCCGGTCAGTGAAGAAGAAGATGATATCGTGACTGTCAGCATTGAAGAGGTGTTCAACATGATCCTCTTCTTTGGTCTCCATGCCGATGATGCCCCGTCCGCCGCGGTGCTGCGTGCGGTAGGTCGCCGCAGGAACGCGTTTGATGTAGCCGGTGTTGGACACCGTGATCACGCAGCTGTGGCGGGGGATCAGATCCGCAATATTGAGATCGGAGTCATCCATGGTGATCTCGGTACGGCGGGGATCGGCAAAACGTTCTTTGACATCCAGCAGTTCCTCTTTGATGACGCCCAGACGTTTTTCACGGCTTTCAATAAGTCCCTTGAGGTACTCAATGCGCGCCATCAGTTCATTGTACTCGTTCTGAAGGGTCTCAATGGCCAGTCCGGTCAACTGGTGCATGCGCATATCCAGAATGGCATCGGCCTGGATCTGGGAAAACTCAAAACGGGCGATCAAACGTTCGGAGGCATCATTGCGGGTACGGGACTCGCGGATGATCTGGACAACTTCATCAATATTGTCCTGAGCCTTCATCAAACCTTCCAGGATGTGCGCCCGGGCCTCAGCCTTTTTGAGTTCAAAGATCGTACGGCGCAAAATCACTTCCAGACGGTGATCGATGTAGGCCTGAAGGACCTCCACCAGATTCATGGTCCGGGGACGGTTGTGATCGACGACCAGCATGGTGCATCCGATCGTCGTTTCAAACATGGTGTGGCTGTAAATCTGATTGAGGACCACCTGCCCCATGGAACCGCGTTTGATATCAATGACGACACGGAGTCCGGCACGGTCACTGGACTCATCCCGGAGTCCGGAAATACCGGTGATCTTTTTATCGCGGACAAGCTCTGCGATCTTTTCGATCTGCTGGGCCTTGTTGATACCGTAGGGGATCTCGCTGATGATGATCTGCTCGTGACCGTCCTTTTCGATGATATCAGCTTTGGCACGGACCTTCACGCTGCCGTGTCCTGTCTGATAGAACTGGCGGAGCGTCCAGCGTCCGCGGATAATGGCACCGGTGGGGAAGTCGGGTCCGGGGATATACTGCATCAGTTCATCCACAGTCGCTTCAGGATTTTCCAGCAGATAGACCGTGGCGTCGATCACTTCCCCCAGGTTGTGCGTGGGGATATTGGTCGCCATACCCACACCGATACCGGTGGTTCCATTGACAAGCAACTGGGGAAATTTGGCCGGAAGGACAGCGGGTTCCACATCAGATTCATCGAAGGTGGGAACCATATCCACGGTCTCTTTTTCGATATCGGCCAGCATTTCTTCGCCCAGACGTTCCATACGGCACTCTGTGTAGCGGCTGGCGGCGGCGGGATCACCGTCGATGGTACCGAAGTTGCCCTGTCCCTCAACCAGCCGACAGCGCATGGAAAAGGGCTGAGCCAGACGGACAAGGGCTTCATAAATGGAGGAGTCGCCGTGGGGGTGATAATTACCCATCACATCGCCGACGACTTTGGCGCATTTGACAGTGACATGGCTTTTGGAAAGTCCCATCTGGCGCATGGCATAAAGGATACGGCGGTTGACGGGCTTGAGACCGTCGCGGACATCGGGAATAGCCCGGCCCACATTGACGCTGAGAGAATACTGGAGATATGCGGTATGCATGATCTCTTCGATATTCAGCGGAATATCTTTGCTTGTAAGATCGCTCATATTTTCCCTGTTCTGTTATCTGTATTAAAAAGACAGACTTCTTTAATATAAATATAAAAACACAACATGATAATATACTCCATTTTTTTTGATAAACAAGCCTTCTGCCCGCAATCTCCGATGCTTTTTTCCAGATTTTTTCAAAAAAACGGCTTGACAACAGAGAAAAGCTGTGATATTTTATGTCTCATGCTGACAAAGCGGAGAGATGGCTGAGTGGCCGAAAGCAACAGTTTGCTAAACTGTCGTAGGGGAAACTCTACCGCGGGTTCGAATCCCGCTCTCTCCGCCATTTTTTT
>JAFVYP010000087.1 GCA_017508555.1 Lentisphaeria bacterium | reverse complement strand
GATCGAAATTTTTTCCGGCTGAGAACATCGAGATCGGTTCCTTCCGGGCCTCTTCCGGATATTGGTTGAAAACAAATCCCAGATCCACTGCAAATTTTCCGGAAACACCGTTGAGGGTGAAACTTATGGGAGAGGTGATGCGCAGTCCCTGCGGCGTCAGACAGGAGGAAAGCGCCTGAAGGGGAGCCGGCAGTTTTTCTCCGGCTTTCCATTCCAGAACGGTCTGCCGTTTGCCGGGGGAGGGCAGGGGGATGACTTTGTCTTTTCCGATCCGGGGGATTCTTGTTTTATCCGGCAGGATGGGATCGGCGGTAAAGGTTCCCGCCGCAAAATCGGCATGGACTCCGGGGATCTTCTTGTCGATCACTGCCGGATAAACGGGAATGGTCATCGCAAGTCCGTTGAGGGTCAGGCGGGTTTCCGAAAGGGCCAGCGGCGCATAAATATCGGCTTTGTTCCCTTTTTTGATGATGACAAGCAGGACCGGTTCCGCAAATTTATTGCCGGCAAATTCGGAAAAGAAACCGGCGATCCTGTTGCCGTCCTCAGAGAGGAAAAGAAATCCATCCGGCGCGACAACTGCGGCATAGCCGTCGGCTTTGACCGGCAGTGCCTTGCCCGAAAAATTGGCGATGTTGAGGGTTTTGCCGTAAATGGCCGTGACAACGCCCTCTTTTTCTGTGAAGGAATTGAGGCGTTTGCCGTAGTTTTCGGAATGGATCTCTGACGCGATCAGAGCCGTTGTTCTGATCCAGCGGCGTTTCTGCGGCGTCATATCAAACTCATTGAGGAAGGCCGCCTTGAGACCGCAGCCGTGGGTCAGGCAGTGGGCCAGGGCCCGTATGGATGAAGGCGCCTTCATGAATCCCGTGTTGCTGGTGTAGAATCGGATATACTCATGGACAAGGGACAGGGAAAATTCCGGTGCGGAACGGACGACAGTTCCCCGTTTTTCCAGCCTGTCCGGAACAGGCGTCAGCCAGGCGGCATTGCCGCAGATCGCTGTCTGATAAGGCATGCTCCAGAAGGCGCCGTCCTCACTGAAGAGTGGGAGCTGGGTCCCGTAACGCTTGTGGAGTTTGAAAAGCTGGGTGTAGAACATGTCGGGCGCCGGGGCGTCCGGATGAAAGTCGAAACTGTTGTGATCCGGCAGCTGGGCGCCGATGACGTTGGTGAAATAGGCATTGATGCCCAGAGATCTCCACTTGTCGAAAATGCCGTCAAGATATTTTCTGACTTCACGGGAGCTGGGGGACATCATATAACCCGGCAGTGCCCACATGGCAGTCCGCGGTTTGCCGTCGATCCGGACGATGGCATTCTTTCTGATATCATGGGTGAGGGCAAAATCACTGCCTTCCGCCCAGTAATAGAAACTTGTGCGCGGCATGAAGATATTGCCGGAGGATACGATCTGTTTGATGAATGCTGCAAATTCCTCCATGGTACCGATCCTTTTCGCCGGGGGGAAGTAATTGGGGAAGGCGTCCCAGTTGCTTTTGAATCCTTTGCAGGGGTGCATATAGACCGGCGGATGGACGATAAAGACGCCAGGCGCCCGGTCAACGATTTTGGAGGCTGCCTTGATGGGGGCCCAGGTGGGCGCAAGATAGGCTTTGGAAAATTTATCGAATTGTTCTTTGGAAAGTTTTTCCGTCAGCTTTTTGATCCCCCGGGGATAATTGAGCGCAACGTAGTTGTCAGCCCACTCACGGACATTGGCAAAATGACGGATGGAGGTGCGGATGGAGCTGCGGGTTTCTCCCGGACGGGCAAACATGACTGTTTTTCCGGCAAAGAAAAGATCATCGTTTTTCTCATTGCCTTTGAGATTGCCCCACCCGGGAAGGATCATCTTTTCGATGTCCTGAAAACGGTCGAAGGCAAGAAGTCCGGATTTTTCCCGGATGATGAAGCCGTCCCAGGCGTAGTTCATTGCCCAGTTCCAATCCACGAATTTGGAAAACTCTATGCCCGTTTTCGGCGGGAAAGGCACAATGACGTTTTCTCCCTTCTTGCGGGGGATCGTGAGGTTGAGAGAGGTGAACTCGTAAATGGGATATTTGCCTGTATTGGTGATGACAGCATACTGCTCAAGACTTTTGCCGGTAACTTTGAAAAAGACCTTGACCGTGGCTGCCGGATGTTTGTAAGTGAGGATCGTTTCTCCGCTGCCGTTTTTTTCTGTTGAAACCAGGCGGCACTCTTTTGAAGAGATCTGTTTGCCTGTCATGGCAAGACTTGTTCCCCAGAAATGTCCTTTGCCGTTGAGCGGTTTGTCATTGTCTTTCCGGGCCTTTTCGTCGTAAAGCATAAAGGAAAACAGCGGCAGGTTTCGGGAGCTTACTGTTTTGCCGCTGCCGGGGACTGTGAAGGAAAAGGTGCCGGCAGCAGGATCCAGTTTGAAATATTTTGCGGCAGCTGTCTCTCCGGGCAGGGAGGTGTTTTCTGCCTGTATCTCCTTTTCCGTCAGGACTTGATCGTAAAGGTTGATCTCATCCAGGATCATGTGGCCGCCGTTGTAGGTCTTGATGTAGCGTCCGGCATGGAGTTCTGTGAAATCGGACGTGAATTTGAATCCCTTGACAGGGCTGCGGCGCATGAGTTTGCCGTTCTGCCAGATGGCGATGTATTTGTCATCCCAGGAGACGGCCAGATGATACCATTGTCCCTTTTTCCAGTTGGACATGTCAAAGCCCGCATCGGCACGTCTGCCGCCGGGAGCCATCAGCGTAACGATAAAGACGCCTTTGGAGTTGTGGAGACGGTAGATCTCAAGGAATTCTCCTTTGCTGTTTTTAAGCTGAACAAAGTTGCGGAAATCCTTCTCGCTGCCGTTCCATCCGGGCTTGACCCTGAAGGTGACAGTCCCCTTGGCCGCCGGATGGGGGGCCGGAAGGACGATCGAACTGGAAAGGATATTTTTCCCTCCCTTGTCAACGCCGAGCAGCAGGCCCTTGCCTCTGAATCCCCCGACGGTCTTGCCCCTGCCGGTGCCGATAAAGCGGGCCCCTGCAGGAATATCCTGTTTGTCAAAATTCCAGCAAACGGGATTGTCCGCGCTGAAAGCAGCTGCCGAAAACAACAGCAGGAACGCTGTTACGATACGATATTTGACAGAATACATCCGGTCACCCCCTGTAAAGTTTTGGTTTTAAGTAATGTTTCACAGGAAATATACTCTTTGTCTCTTTCAAAAACAATGACCTCCGGGATGTTTTTTGTGAAAAAAGTTGAAAGTTTTGAAAAACGTTACATTTTTTCTATCCTTGAAAAGCTTTCCGGCAAGTGATATATTAACCTGACGTTTCAGTCACATAAAGGAGTTATGATCGTATGAAAAAGTTTGTTTTGTTTTTTGCCGTTCTGATTTCCGCAGAGCTTTTTGCCGCCATGGGGCTTAAAGGGAAATTTGACTGGAGTGCCGATGGGGTCAAACAGCTGGTTCCGGCTGTCAGATATGTTAAATTGGAGTGTCAAAGTCCCCGGATCATGAAAATCGTTGCGGTCAGAGTGGATCTGACGGATAAAAAACTCCGTTTTCAGATGACTCCCCGGGCCAAAGACTGGGGCAACCCCATGCCCGGTTTTGAGAAAAGATATGTCATCCGTACAGAGCGCAAGACCTGCCGCCGTTTTCTGGAAGAGTATGTTGCCAAAGGAGAGAATATGGTTCTGTGTGTCAACGGCACTCCCTGGAGTCCCTGGCAGGATCCCTGGAATCACCCTTATGCGGATAATCAGGGGCTTTTGATCGACAACGGTGTTCTTGTTTCTCCTTCGCGCAACCGTCCCGGACTGATTATTAAAAAGGATGGTTCGGCGGATTTTGCAACGTTGAAAAAAAATGCGGATGTCAGCCATATCCGTCATGCGATCAGCGGTTTTTCAACAGTCCTTGCCAAAGGCGTTGTTGTCGATAAACGCGATACGCGTTATGCTCCCCGGACCGGATATGGTCTTTCCGCAGACCGGAAAACCCTTTATATCCTTGTTGTCGATGGACGTCAGCCTCTTTACAGTATGGGGATGTCCACGCAGGAATTGGGAGAGTTTCTGCTTTATCTGGGTGCCTCCGACGGTCTCAATATGGATGGGGGCGGATCGACGACGCTGATCATCCGCGATGAAAAAGGTGTTCAGAAACTCAACCATTACATTGGCGGCAGAGAGCGGACCATCGGCGGTTCCATGGGACTGATCTACGATAAGTGATCCGGTTGCTTCAGCCGGACTGCCGCAGCTTTTTATTTTTCTGTGAGAATTGTCATTATAAAAAGGCTGTGTTCCCAATATGGGCAGATATTCCCGACAGAGAACTGTCCTTACCTTAAAAATACACCGCTTTTTTTGAAAAGTTCTGTTTCCGCTACGGGTAGATAAATGATAAAAACTAAAAAATACTTCGCTTTTCTCGAAAAGGGGTGGGGTGCGGGGAGGGGAAAAACCTCTTTTCCCGCGAAAAGAGGTTTTT
>JAFVYP010000086.1 GCA_017508555.1 Lentisphaeria bacterium | reverse complement strand
CGCGAAAAAAAGTTTTTTCCTCCCCCGATGCCATTCCCCTTTGTCGGGGAACAGATCGTTCAAGATGGGCAATCAGCGTCTGCGGATTTGAGTTCTGCCGAAGGCGCCCCATTTGACTTGGGTATTGCGCGGAAGTTCCACTTCGTTCAGATTGCTGCAGTTGGCAAAGGCTTTTTCCGCCACGGAGGCCAGACTGTCGGGGAATACAGCCCGGATCAGATTACTGCAGTTGGCAAATGCCTGACGTCCGATCGTATGGAGTTCTCCGGGCAGAGAGATGCTTTCCAATGAGCTGCAGCTGGAAAATGCGCTGTCGGCGATGGTGCGCAGCCGCCGCGGGAAAGCAACTTCCTGCAAGTTTTTACACTGGGCAAAGGCCTGGGCATCAATGGTGGTTATATGGGGCGGCAGGGTGAGTTTTTCGAGGGCGGCACACCCTTGGAAAGCGCCCCGTGAAATGCGTTTGACGCTGTAAGGCAGACGGATGGTCCGGATATTGGTATTGGTGAACATGTTTTCCCCGATGTACGGAATACCGGGTGAAAGAAGCACATCATTGAGACTTCCGCAGCCGGCAAAGAGATTTGCTCCCAGATCATAGGCGCTGCCGGGGATCATGACCTTTTCCAGATTTTTACATTCACTGAAGGCGTAATCGTCGATCCGGTTCACCGTTGCAGGGATCTTCACCGTCCGCAGGGAGCCGCAGCGGAAAAAGGCCTGTTTGCCGATGGAGGCGATCCCCAGGGGCAGAGAGAGTTCGTCCAGCTGCGCACAGTCGGCAAATGCCCTGTCGGGGATCATTGACAGACTGTCAGGCAGTGTTATTCTCTGCAGCTGCGCACAGCCTGCAAAAGCGCCGGGACCGATCTCTTTTGTTCCGGCGGGAATGGTGAATCCTGTCAGACCGCTGTTGCTGAAGGTCTGGCTGCCGATCCTGGCCAGTTTGCCGGTAATGGTGATCTCTTTGAGGGAACGGCAGTTGGCAAAGAGATTGTCTGCCAGAAAGGTGACATTGGCAGGCAGCTCGATCTTTTCAAGTGCCGTGCAGTCGGCAAAAGCGGATTCGCCGATGGCAGTGACGCTCGGCGGAATAATGACCGTTTTCAGCTGGTTGCAGTTCTGGAAGGCTTTGCTGCCGATTTCTGTCACTCCCGGAGGGATATGGGCTGTGACTGTATCCTGTTTGCAGCTGACAAGAACCTTCTTGCTGTCATCAAAATCCATACCGGCTTTCCGGGCACTGCTGAAAACAAGCATATTGCTGATCCCCGTTACGGCAAAATAGCCGAGAACGATCATGGCGGCAGCTCCGGCAGCGGCAGAAATGAGCAGCTTGGTACGTTTCGGAAGCGGAGAGGACGGCTGCGGCTCTTCGCCGGTTGCCGTTTCTGTTTTTTTTTCAGGCGCAGACGCCTTGAATTCCGGCATGACAGGCGGCGGAGGCATCTGAGCCGGGAGCGGCACTTTAGGCAGATTCCCGGCCGTTTGGGAGGACTGCGAGTTCTGCTGCGGCGCTCCGAAGGGCTGCTGGACCACATTTTGGGGATTGGGCAGGATCCGGGGCGGACGGGAAGACTGCTCCTGCGGCCCCGGAGACGGCGGCGGTGTATCTATCTTGATCGAACCGTCTCCCAGACGGAAAAATTTGGTTTTACAAACGCCGCACTGGAATTTGCCATTGCCGGGGATATCGTAGGGATATCCGCACGTTGGACATTTGACGATCATGGCGCTCTCCTTGAATTTTCAACTTTCAAATTAACAAGTCATAATTTAGCACAGAGTACCATGATTTTCAAGGAGTTTTATTTGTCATCAAGCAAATTGCCGAAAGCCGGACAGGAGTTGTGTTTTTTCAGCAGTCTCAGCAGGTTGCCTGCAAAAATATCCCCCTGTTCGTTTTCAGGAAAATCCCGTTTGGCCCGAACCAGGAAGGGCAGGGGATCATAGCCTTCAAAATCGGTGCCGTACAGCATCCTTTGGGCACCGAAAAGCGCCCGGGCCTGGGTCAGGGAATTGCTGACGCATCCTCCGCGCATACCGCTGAAGTCGATCATCAGATTGGGGATCTTGGACTCCCGTTCAAGGACATCCTGCCAGAGATGGGAGGCGACCACCTGCAGAGTGGAGAACTTTTCGGCTACAAAGGGAACGCCGTGGGAGTTGTGGAGCTGGACGATCATATTGTTGTCTGCACAGGCTTTGAAAAGGGGTTCATAGGCGGGATCGTCGAACTCCTGATAGATCTTTTTGTGGGGGATCATCTCTCCCACCCAGACCAGACCGCGTTCGCGGAACATATCCATGAAGTACATGGATTCTTTGAAAAACACCGGGTGCAGGATCAGCCCGGGATAAAGATATTCAGGATATTTGTCATAGATCTCAAGGGTCTCTTTATTACCGGCAACGAAGTCCTCAAGGGTATCGGCAAGAACAGCGCGCCAGCTGCAGAAAACGCATCCGGATACGCCGTTGTTTTTCTGGACGGATATGGCCTCTTCCAGAGAGTTATGGATCCATTTGTGTCCCTCCCAGCGGGAACAGGCGAAGTGTGTGTGTGCATCCAGAATAAGCATTTTCTTTTTTCCTGATTTTGGGGGTTAAATATCTTCTTTGACGGCTCCCACTTCGATCACGCGCATTTTTGTCCATTTGCCGCTCAGATAGCGCCAGACAAAAAGGCAGCAAAGCAGAAGGATCTCACTTTCAAGGGCGATCCAAAGGCCCCACCAGGGGGCGCCCAGCTTGTAGAGGATCAGGCAGGGAACGGCAAAGAGAAAGATGCCCACGCCTGTCATGGCCAGCATGTTGAAACGGGTGTCGCCCGCTCCCCGCAGCGCATTGCTGACGACGATGTTGATGCAGTCGATCAGCAGATAACCGCTGATAAAATAAAGCATGATACGCGATACCTGGATGGCCTCTTTCTGTCCGGCATCGCCGCTGCGCATGAAGGGGGCCAGGACCCAGTCCTGAAAAACAGAGAACAGCAGGACCATCAAAAGGGAGTAGAGGAACGCCAGCAGAAGGCAGTTCCGCAGGGCTTTGCGGGCCAGAGGGATCTTTTCTGCGCCCACGGCCTGTCCTACCAGAATGGAGCTGGCCATGCCGATCCCGATGACGGGACAAAAAGCGATGTTGTTGATGCCGAAGGTGATCCCTGACGCTTCATGGACAGAAACCCCGTAACATCCCAGCAGCAGACCGAAGGTGTTGAACGCGATCAGATCCAGTGCCAGATGCACGCCGTTGGGCAGACCGAAACGGAGCATCCGTTTGACCAGTTCTCCGTCAAAACAGACTTTATGGGTATTGAAATGTTTCCGGGATGAGGGCGCGAAGAAAAAGGCCAGATAGATCAGCATGCCGATCAATTCCGCGATGACCGTTCCCCAGGCGGCTCCGGCTGTCCCCAGGGCAGGGAGACCCCACTTGCCGAAGATCAGGATATAGTTGAGCGGCAGATTGAAAAGTGTGATGACGGCCGAGATCCCCAGCACAAGATTGGTTTTTCCCCGTCCGTTCCAGAAACAGCAGAGGACATTGACCATGAGGAAAGTGATGCTGCCGATACTCAGGACGGTGAAATATTCCACCTCTTCCGCCGCCACGCGGGGATCATGTCCGAAACAGTCGAAAAGCGGCCTGGCCCACCAGACGCCGGTGGTCAGCAGCGCGCTGCCCAGCAGCGTGAGCCAGATCCCCTGCCACATGGCCGTTCCGATCCGTTCCCTGTGGCGGGCGCCCTCATACTGGGCGACAAAAGTGCCCGTATAGCCGATCGTTCCGACGAAAATACAGGCGATGGTAAAATGGGTCAGACCGCCTGTGAAGGCGGCGGCCACGGCCTCCTGGGAGTGTTTGGCCAGCATCAGACGGTCGAAAAACATATTGGCCGCGTGACAGGAGTTTGCCAGGATCAGCGGCAGAGCCACCTTGAACACCTCTTTGAAACCGCCGCCTGAAAGCTGTGTTTTACGTCTTGATATCTTCATGGCAACCGGGGATCAGAGATATTTTTCAGAGAGTTCTGCGGCCAGACGGACACATTCTGTGCAGGGAAAAAGTGTGCCTGTTTTGATCTCCCGGCAGGTCACGGCTCCGGCAGCTGCGGCAAAGGCCTCTTTCAGGGAAGCGTGATCGCTTTCAGGAGCCAGAAGCAGCAGCGCGTAAAGAGCACCGCAGAGGGCGCCGGGGGCTTTGCCGCCTCCGCAGGCAGCCAGTTCCGGGACAAGAGCTTCCCGGCCCGCTCCGGCCGCCACGGCCTGGGCGCAGTTATGCTGTTTGGGAACAGCTGTAAAAAAGGTCAATGCTGTATTTTTCATAACCGGATCAACTTTCATTGGTTAAAATGTCATCAAGTTATGAAATATACAGCATATCCGGCAATAGTCAAGCGCAGATATTCTCCGGCTGTGAAAAAAAAGCCCGGCAGGGCGGCTGGGACGTTTTTTTGAGAATCGCGCTGTTCCCGACAAGGGTCGATGGTATCGCGGGGAGGGGGCCGAACGTCGGCTCCGTTATCTTTCTTTTCGCGGGAAAAGAGGTTTTTCCTCTCCCCACACCCCACCCCTTTTCGAGAAAAGCGAAGTATTTTTAGTTTTATATCATTGTATCTGCCCGT
>JAFVYP010000085.1 GCA_017508555.1 Lentisphaeria bacterium | reverse complement strand
GGTGGTGCACTAACCAATTGTGCTACTCCCCCGCTTGAAAGCGGTTATCACACTCTTCTCAGGATACGGGCCATTAAAAAATGGCGAGAGAGACGGGACTCGAACCCGCAACATCCACCGTGACAGGGTGGTGCACTAACCAATTGTGCTACTCCCCCGCATCCATCACTGATTGCGATGTTCTAAATATACTCCAACGTTTTTCACTTTTCAAGTAAAAAACAAAAAAAAATGCGCTTTTTTTGCAGAAAACGCATTTTTATCACAGGGAAGAGGCTTCTCAAAGCTCTTCCGGCAACGGTGCATGAAGTTCACGCATGCCTTCCACGGCGCCGACGACCAGCTCCAGACCGCTGAAGGGCTTGACGTGGGAACTGTCTGTCTCGTAGCCGCCGGCAATAAAGGCATTGGCGTGACAGATATAACTCAAATATCCTGTGGAGTTATACAGAATAAAGGTCTTGCGGAAGGGACTGTGCCATTTGATCTCCTGTCCCAGTTCCCCCAGCAGTTCACAGGGGACGCCCACAAAACAGATATCATCCACTGCCAGAAAGTGCAGCCGCGCCCGGACGCTCTTCTTTCCCTCAAGTGCAGGCGTCAAAGAACTTTTGGATTTTTCATCCTGACGCAGTTCCAGAGAAACAGTCTTTTCCAAAGCCCGGATCCTGGGATCGGGAAGAAAATATTTATCCCTGTTGCGGGCAGCATCACACAAAGCCCGCATGATCTCAATCGCCAGACCGTTGGCACAACGCCGGGCCGCTTCAAATCCGCACTCGGCATCCTTGGGAAACTGATCGCCCGCCGCCCCCTGAAGGAAGACGCACCAGCAGCTGTTGTCAGTCATCACATCACGCAGGACACCGGGAAAATCCGCCGATATCTGATGGGAGCCCAGCCCCATGGAATGGCTCGCCAGAGGATGCGCCGCAAAGTTCGCAAGCACTCCCACCGGATGCGGTGTGTCAGGTTCATAGAAAAGCAGCAGGCCCAGCTCCTGATCCTTGTATTCAAAGGCCAGCGGCTCAAGACTGCGGTGAAGAGGCAGATATTTGCCCTGATTGGCACCATCCACGAAACGGCGGTTGTAATTTTCATCACAGCGGCAGCTGTAAAAGTAAGTATCCACTTCGGTCCACTCTTTCACCGCCTCCGTCATCGCCTCCTTTACCCAGATGTAAAGGCTGTTCATATAGGCCTCATTGTACCCGTGTTTGCGCAAACTGCGGGTGTGGGGACCGGAATGGGTATGGGTGCAGGTCAGGATCACGTTCCGGGCGGGACAGCCCAGAATGGCGGCGGCGTCCGCACTGATCTTTTCGGTAAAGACATCATCCAGACCGATGAGATCAAAACTCAAGACGGCCCCCTTGTTTTCACCGTCATCCATCAGAAGGATGCAGAGCTTGAGATCATCATGCACACGGACGGAAACATCATGGGGAGCATATCCCGCAACGGTCGTCCCCACGGAGGGCGTAATGATTTTTTCGTAATGAGAGATCTTCATTTTCTTCTCACTTGGTTTTGATGCCGCCGAACCTGCGGTCACGGGTTTCAAACCACTGGAGGGCCCGGACAAGATCCTCTTCGGAAAAATCCGGCCACCAGGTGTCGGTGACGTAAATCTCGGAATAGGCGCTTTCCCACATGAGGAAGTTGGAAAGACGCATCTCGCCGCCGGTACGGATAATCATGGCCGGATCGGGAATATCTCCGGCATAGAGATAATTTCTGAAACTCTCTTCGTCGATCTCGCGGATCCCCTCTTTGAGCATTTTATTGACGGCATCAATGATCTCTGCCCGGCCGCCGTAGCTCAAAGCGATATTGAAGGTGAAACGGTCGTTGTTTTTTGTCTTTTCAATGGTATTCTGCAAAACGAGACGGGCAGCGGCGGGCAGATCGTTCGTCCGTCCGATCGTGCGCAGACGGACACCGTTTTTCATCATATCTGCCAGCTTCCCGGTGCAGAACTCAGGGATCAGAGCCATCAGCGCGGAAACCTCATCCACAGGACGTTTCCAGTTTTCCGTACTGAACGCATAAACCGTCAGGGACTTGATCCCGTGTTTCATACAGGCATCAATGACTTTGGAAATATTTTCCGCACCGGCCCGGTGTCCCGCCGAACGGGGCAATCCCCGCTGCTGAGCCCAACGGCCGTTGCCGTCCATAATCATAGCAATATGTTCAGGCATAACTGCGCCTCCTGCTTATTTCTTTTTAAGTTTCCACACGCCGCCGGGAGCATCTTCGATCAGATAGCCGCGGGAACTGATCTCATCCCGCAAACGGTCGCTTTCGGCAAAGTTTTTGGCCTTGCGGGCAGCGGCACGTTCTTCGGCAAGCGCCGTGATCTCCGCCGGGATATCCTCTGCCTCTGGTTCTTTATCCACTTCAAGGCAGCCGAGGATGCGGTCAAACTGCTTGAAGGCTTCCAGAACGGCCAGAGCGCCTTTGGCAGAGAGCGTACCGGTGTCGGCCAGACGGTTGGCTTCGCGGCTCAGATCAAAGAGCTGGGCCAGAGCTTCGGCGGTATTGAGATCATCCGCCATGGCGGCGCCGAATTTCTCAAGGGAAAGACGGATCTTTTCAGCGATCTCGGAACCGTCTCCGGCAGCGTTGACGCCGCGCATACGGCTGAAGAAGGCGGTAAAGCGGTTGAGCGTTTCCCGCGCCTGCGCCAGAGCTTCAAAGGTAAAATTGAGTTTTTTGCGGTAATGGGCTCCGGCCAGGACCCAGCGGATCTCTTTGCCCAGCCAGCCTTTGGCCTGAAGATCCCGCAGGGTGTAGAAGTTGCCCAGAGATTTGGACATCTTTTCGCCGTTGAGCATCAAGTGTTCACAGTGGAGCCAGTAATTGACCCACTTTTTGCCGGAAGCGGCTTCGCTCTGGGCGATCTCATCCTCGTGGTGGGGGAACATGTTGTCGATGCCGCCGGTGTGGATATCAAAAGCCGTTCCCAGATACTTGCTGGACATGGCGCTGCATTCGATATGCCATCCGGGCCGGCCCGGTCCCCAGGGGCTGTCCCACTTGACATCGCCGTCATTTTCATCCCAAGCCTTCCAGAGGGCAAAATCCGCGACGGAGTCCTTGGCGTATTCATCGGAATTGATACGCACACCGGCCCGCTGATTTTCCCGGTCGATGCGGGCGAGACGTCCGTAAGCGGGGAATTTGTCGATGGAAAAATAAATACATTTATCTTCAGCCTGATAAGCAAATCCCTTATCCATCAGCGTCTGGATCAGAGCGATCATTTCAGGGATATGATCTGTGGCCGCAGGATAGATCTCAGCAGGCTCGATATTGAGGGCTTTGATATCCTCAAAGAAGGCTTTCTTGTACTTTTCGGTAAAGGTACGCAGAGGGAGCCCGGCGGCGCGGCTGTCGCGGATGGTTTTATCATCCACGTCGGTCAGGTTCATGACCTGATGGACCTTGTAGCCGAAATACTCCAGCGTGCGTTTGAGGATATCCTCAAACATATAGGCGCGGAAGTTGCCGATATGAGCAAAGTTGTAAACGGTCGGACCGCAGGTGTAAAGCCCGACTTCTCCCGGTTTGATGGCATTGAATTCCATCGTCCGGCGTTCCATAGTGTTAAAAAATTTGATCTCCATGAAGGCATCCTTTCTATCTCAGTATGTTATTATTGCTTAACATAGCAGTTTTTTCCTCTTTTTCAAAAAAAATTCCGCTTTTTTGCAAAAAAACTTTGCTTTTTACGGCGCAAGTGCTATATTTTTAAGAACAACCACGGAGAGATGGCTGAGTGGTCTAAGGCGACGGTCTCGAAAATCGTTGTGGGGGCAACCTCACCGAGGGTTCAAATCCCTCTCTCTCCGCCATTTTTTTGCAAAAAAAATGGCGGAATGAAGCCGTCAGGCTTTGCTTCATGGCACGCAG
>JAFVYP010000084.1 GCA_017508555.1 Lentisphaeria bacterium | reverse complement strand
GGGTAGATGGCATCGGGGGAAGAGGAAAACTTCTTTTCACGTGAAAAGAAGTTTTCCTCTTCCCCCGAACCCCCAACTCTTTTCAAGAAAAGCGAAGTATTTTCAGTTCTGTATCATTGTATCTACCCATATCGGGAACACCGCCAGGTATTTTTAGTTTTTTACCCTCGAATCTCCCCGTATCGGGAACAAAGCCTCTTGAAAATGGTGTCCTCCTTCGCCAAAGGCAATGGAGGACAAAGGGGGGGAAGGGAAAAACTTCTTTTCATGGGAAAAGAAAGATACCGGTGCCGACGTTCGGCCCCTTCCCCAAGAACCCTCTCCCCTTCTCAAGGGAGCGGAGCTGTTTTACCAGGAAGGAGTTTCCTCAGCGGGGGCTTCTTCCTGTTTGGCTTCCACCGGTTCAGCGGCTTCGGCCGTTTCGTTTTCGTCGGAGAACTCATAAGAAAGCAGTCCTTCGGCGATTTCCAGCAGAGCGATATCCAGCAGATTGTTGCAGTCGCACTTGATCATGGGACGTCCGCCGCCAGCCAGCTGACGGGCGCGTTTGGCAGCAACGACGGAAAGGATCTGCGGATCGGGGATCATCTGTTTGGCTTTTGCCAGATAAGCATTATTCATTGTGTTTTTCCCTCAATAGTCAATGATATCACGTTTATTTTCAAGCAGCTTCACATCTTTGGACATCACGCGCTGATAGCGCATGGCGTACTGGGGAATGCTGTCCAGGATATAGCGTTCGGCGATGGGAGCGCGGTCGGCGCATTTGGCCGCATCGCGGAGAAGAAGCATGCCTACAAAAATCATCGTTTCCATTTCAACCAGATCGCGTGCCACAAAGTCATGGTATTCCGCGTTCTTGAGTTCGGAAACAAACTTGGCCGCCGCCTGCTGCTGTTCGCGCATGGCCAGCAGCTTTTCACGGAGAGCAGCAAGTTCCGGAGCCAGTTCAATACCGGCCAGCTCATCAATGCGGGTATCCAGCGCGCGCTGCATCACACCGCCGATGGCCGCCACGACCTGAAGCTGCGTGGTTCCTTCGTAGATGTTGGTGATGCGGGCATCACGGTAGAAACGCTCGGCATTGAAGTCACGCATGTAACCGGTTCCGCCCAGGATCTGAATACAGTCATAAGCGATCTTGTTGGCTGTTTCAGTCGCCAGAGCTTTGCACATCGGCGTCAGAGCAGCGGCAACACGCTCATAATATTTCTTGGCGGCACGGTCTTCAGCAGTGGGTTCTCCATGCTCCACGATGTGCGTGTAGCTGTTGCGCAGATCCACGACACGGGTGGTTTCGTACAGCAGCGCACGGGCCGCGGTGAGGGAGGTCTTCATGCTGCTGAGCATGGCATAGACCGCCGGGAAGGTATCAATGGATTTTTTGAACTGTTCACGTTCGCCAGCATATTTGCGGGCTTCGCGGTAGGCCGCTTCGGCGATACCGACAGCCTGAGCGCTGATCGCCACACGGGCACCGTTCATCAAGCTCATGACGTAACGGATCAGGCCCAGTTTACGCTGTCCGCAAAGCTGCGCCGGAACATCGTTGAACTGCAGTTCGCAGGTGGGCACACCGTGGATACCCATTTTGTTCTCAATGCGGCGGACCACCAGCTGAGGACAGGCCTCGCAGATGAACATGGAAAGACCGCGGGCATCACTGGTTCCCTCTTCGGAACGGGCCAGCACCAGATGGACCTTGGAACAACCGTTGGTGATGAAACGCTTCATACCGTTGAGATACCACTGACCGTTCTCATCCTGATAGGCACGGAGACGGACACCGGGCAGATCACTGCCGTAGTCAGGCTCAGTCAGGTCCATGGAACCGTCAAATTCTCCGGAGGCGAAGCCGGGGAGGTATTTATCCTTCTGCTCATCACTGCCGAAAAAACTGATGGTTTCAGCAATATCCTGCAAGCCGAAAATGTTCTGCAAAGAGGCATCGGCCCGCGAGACCATTTCGGTCATCATGGTATAGATGGAAACGGGGAAATTCAAGCCGCCGTATTTATGTCCGAGCATAACGCCCATCAGCCCGGCATCGGAAAGATCCTTGAGGTTGAGAGCGGTCAGAGGATGATAGGTGACTTTGCCGTTTTCAAATTTGGGTCCTTCGGCATCGACGGTACGGGCCCGGGGCTCGATACGGTCGGCGCA
Organism: Lentisphaeria bacterium; assembly: GCA_017508555.1. GTDB lineage: Bacteria > Verrucomicrobiota > Lentisphaeria > Victivallales > Victivallaceae > UBA1784. The sequence continues at coordinate 2,535 of JAFVYP010000084.1, read as the reverse complement.
GATACCGCCGACGACATCCAGCACGCGGCGGTAGTTGTCAAGAGCGTCGGCAAAATCCACCGGCGCATTTTCGTATTCTTTGGCGAACTCGTAGTTGTTTTCGATCATGCCGACCACATCGGTCAGAGCAAGGTTTTCAAGGGTGAAAACGAGGTCGCGGTTGTCACTGAAATAGTTTCCCATGATGCTGCGCCTTTCTTACTGCTTTGCCTTGAAGGCTTTAATCATTTGCGGAATCACCTGATTGAGATCACCGACGATCGCATAGTGCGCACAGCTGAAGATCGGCGCATTGGGATCTGTGTTGATGGCGATGATCTTTTTGGATTCATCCATACCGGCCCGGTGCTGGATAGCGCCGGAAATACCGCAGGCGATGTAAAGACGGGGACGGACGGTCACACCGGTCTGACCGATCTGATAGTCATGTCCGATCCATCCGGCATCCACAGCCGCGCGGGAGGCTCCCACCTCTCCGCCGATGGCTTCAGCAAGGTCGTGGATGAGCTTGAAGTTTTCCTTGGAACCCACGCCGTAACCGCCGCAGACAATGATCTGAGCGCCCTGGAGATCCACCTCTTTGTCAGCGCGGACACGCTCCAGAACTTCAACCACGGTTTCCGCGTCGGAAAGTTTCACTTCCACCCGTTCCAGTTCTCCGGTACGGGAGGGATCGGCCTCTCCCAGCTTCATCACGCCTTCGCGGACAGTCACCATCTGGGGATCATCCCAGGTATTGACAATGGTGGCGATGATGTTGCCGCCGAAAGCCGGACGGATCTGCATGAGTTTGTCCTTATAGAATTTGCCGTTGCGCTTGTCATCGAAATCATCGATCTCAAGATTGGTGCAGTCGGCCGTCAGGCCGGCCAGCTTCTCAGAAGCCACCCGGGGAGCCAGCTCACGCCCCTTGAGTGTCGCACCGAAAAGCAGGATATTGGGTTTGCGCTCACGGATAAGATCCATGATGACTTTGGCATAAGGCAGCACGGTAAAGGGCTCAAGACGTTTATCTTCAGCCAGCAGGACCTTGTCGCAGCCGTACTGATAGAGTTCTGCGGCGCAGCCGGCAACATTGTCACCCAGCAGAACACCTTCGAGTTTGACGCCGAGACGGTCGGCAAGTTCACGGCCTTTGGAGACCAACTGCAGGCTGACGCCGGCGATCTTGCCGCCTTCCTGCTCGATAAAGACCCAGACGTTTCCAATATTTTCAGACATAAGAATTACCCCAGGGTGTGATCGCTGATAAGTTCGTGGATGAGTTCGGCAATCCCGTCAGCCGTGGGCTGGACAGTTTTTGCCTCTCCGGCAGTGAGGACGACGCTCATGACCTGCTTGACTTTGGTGGGAGATCCCGGGAAACCGATACGCTCGGGAGCCGCCTTGATGTCAGCAGCATTGAGTTCGGTAATCAACAGTCCGCGTTTGGCCAGATCCTCTTTGACAGCAGCAGCCTTGTCGGCATCGCCGATCTCTTTGGCAAGCTCGCTGGCAGTACGGGCGCGTTTGAATTTCATAATGCGCTTGGCGTTCATCGGACGGGGAAGATTGGCGTCAATGACCGTGAGCAGCGCAGGCATGGGAGACTTGAGGATCTCATAACCGCCTTCGATCGCCCGTCTCACCGTAATCTTTCCATCGGCAAGATCTCTGACCTCTTCCACATAGCAGAGCTGGGGGATATTGAGTTTTTCAGCGATCTGGGGACCCACCTGAGCAGTATCGCCGTCGATGGCCTGACGTCCGCAGAGGACCAGATCACAGCCGCCCACATATTTGGCACAGCAGCTGAGCGTATAGCTTGTAGCAAGCGTATCCGCACCTGCCAGCGCCCGGTCTGTCACCAGGATCGCCCGGTCTGCACCGCGGTAAAGGGACTGACGGAGAACTTCAGCCGCAGCGGGCATACCCATGGTCGCCACGATCACTTCCGCACCGAAACGATCCTTGATATCAAGGGCCATTTCAAGCGCATTCAAATCCTCCGGATTGAAAATGGCAGGAAGGGCCGCACGGTTGACTGTGCCCTCCGGTGTCATCGCGTCACCGGAAATATTTTGCGTATCCGGGACCTGTTTGACGAAAACGAGTACCTTGTAACTCACGATTCGCCTCCTTTTTTTAACTTTTCAGGTTGATTTTGATAACCTTATTTTTCAAATCTTGTATTTTCCGCAGGACAAATCCATTTTCAGCAAAGTCCTGCAAAAATTCTCTGCGTCTTCCCCGGAAAAAAAAGACAATCTGCCCTCCCATCCCGGTCGGTACAACACAGTTACACTATAATATACCACACAAAACAAAGAATTTCAACAAAAAAAGAGCTTGAAAAATCATCTATCCAGCGTTATTTTAAGTCAGTTCCATTTTCCGGGGCGTAGCGCAGTGGCTCAGCGCGTCTGCTTTGGGAGCAGAAAGTCGCGGGTTCGATCCCCGCCGCCCCGACCATTTTTTTGTTCTCTATAATCCAGTCCTTTATGGCTGGAATTTTTTATGTCTTGATTTTACCCAATGAATGACAGGTACTTATAG
>JAFVYP010000083.1 GCA_017508555.1 Lentisphaeria bacterium | reverse complement strand
CATTCACGGTCGTATTGGTCGCCGTGCCGCCGTCGTAAACATCCATCCAGCCAGCAACGGTCGTATTGTTCGCCGTGCCGCCGTTGTACACATACATGTCGTAACCGCTATCAAGGACTTTTCCGTCAAAACTGTCGGCGACTTCAATCAACTGGTCATCCAGATAGATCCAAACACTGCCGGCCCGCACATCAATGCTGACAGAGTAATCCGCGATCGTGCTGTTATGGTTGTAACTTTGCACCTTGATGAAATAATCACCGGCATTCAGAGACGTGGAGATATGGGAGAAATAACCGTTATTGCCGCCGTCATCATTGTAAGCGATTTGATTACCTTCAGCATCGTAAAGGAAAAGCTGGGTGTCACCGCTTGTTCCATCTGTTGAGATGGAAACAAGCTCCGTTTCGCTAACGGTGAATTTGAAATAATCGTCATCATCATTCGTGTGGATGGAAAGATTGTCAAGGGTGATCCCGTTGTCGGCACTTCCCAGATCCGCAGCGCTTTCAAAGCTGTTGTTGGGTTCGTAAGCGTCTGCAAAATCTGACGGATCCGGTATCTCCGGCTGAGAACCGGGGACAAAGCCGGGATTTTGCGCAAGAACAGTTACACCATCCAGCCAACATCTATCCCCCGCATAATCGGGATCAAGAACATACACGTTTCTGCTGCTGTCATAGGTCATCGAAATGATTTTGAGCGTATCTTCAGCATTCTCCTTGTCGGAGATCGACCAGCCGTCATCGTCAGAATCTGTGATAATGATCCCTGTATAATAATTGGGGTCGTTCACACTCAAAGAGGTATCGTAAGTCAATCCCCAGAGTGTAACAGCATGCCCTCCGTCCCGGCTGCCGTCTTCCAGGTAGTATCCGAAAGAAAGCCCAAGCGCATACCCGTCGGCCAGCCAGGATTCCACATTGTACAGAACGTCAGCGTCCATGCCGTAATAATCAACATATATGCTGAAATTATAATCCCGGTTATCAAAAATATTGGAATAATAGCCGCCTGTTCCCTCGTAAGGCATATCCCAGCCGGACCACTGCCCATCGGCAGGGCTGTACGTTCCGGTCACAAACCAATCAGCTCCGTAAAAAGAATTTCCGCCGTAATACGCGCCGTACATGAAATTATTGATAAAAACATCAAAGATTTCATCTTCGTCCCCTTCTAATCCGGCATTCCAGCCAGTGTAATAAAGCATATTGGCTGTGGAGGCAGCCCAGCACATCATATCATCATTGCTGATAGAAGTACACTTTTCGGTATCAATGATGATATCATTCTGATAATAATAACCGGCATACCAATCACTGTACTGAAAATCACTCCAGGTCAAACCGTCGATCCCTGCAACAAATCCCTGTTTCGTTGCATCGATCGTGAAGTAAGACATGACGGGAGAGGCATTGCCGGAAATCTGAAGATTTCCGTTGGTTTTCTGGCCGGGAAGCAAGTGTCCACCGCCGGAGACCCGCAATTGGACAAGTGTATCTTCTGTTGAGTTTTCAACAACAACGTTTTTTGCAGAAAAATCTTTTTCCATAATTTGATACCCAGTGTGTGTTTTGATAAAACTATAATTATTCACATGAAATGTATCACAAAAAAATGACAAATGCAAGAAAATTTCTAACAATTTATTTGTTTTTTTGCAACGCTCGCGCAGATTCAAGCTCTGGATGGCCGCGGCGGCGCGCAAAAGGGCCGGGCCGGACAGGCTACGGAGCGGATAAAGCCCGTTTGATACCCGAACAGCAGGCAACAGAGCGGATAAAGCCCGTTTGATACCCGAACAGCAGGCAACAGCGTTTGAAATACGGCGGCAGTGAAGCTATATTAACAAACAGCTGTTTTGGTAACTCAAAGGATCTTTTTCATGCCTCTTTTACTGATTTGTATCGCCGTTTTGATGATAGCGCTCTCGCTCCTTGCCGGACAGCGGCACAAAAAGAAAGATGTCAAACTCTTTCTGACGGATAAATTCTATGCCGTTCCGGGGATCGAGTGCAGCATTTATTTTAACAATGTCATCACTGTTATCAATTACAAAAATTATGCCTTTGAAGTCCTCTGCGACATGGGACGGACAGATGCTTCCCGCTGGCGCGCAGTCCCGGAAGAAAAAGATATCGGTGAACACCAGCTCACGCTCCGCGTCTATGATGAAGAGGGGCTGGTCGCTGAGGGAAAAACAACAGTGTATGTGGTCTCTCCCGTTACTGAAAAAAAGTCCCTTTCCCTGCTGCTTATGGGCGCCAGTCAGACGGGCGCCAAAGGATATCCCGAACGCATTTATGAATTGATGAAAAAAGAGGAAAATGTCACCTTTTCCATGATCGGGACAAACTCCGGCGACTACGTGCCTCCCGTTCCCGGGGGCGTCGCCCATGAGGGATACGGCGGATGGGGATGGCACAGCTTTTTCACCCGCTGGTCGCTTGAGGAGTCAACGGATAATGACGGTCTTCACCCCGCACGCCCCTGGATGCGCAACAGTCCCTTCCTCTTTCCGCACGGCAGCGCCTTTGAATTCGATCTGAAACAGTATTTGGATAAATACAACGCAGGCGCTTTGCCCGATGTCCTTGTTGCCATGCTGGGGATCAACAACATTTTTACCGCAAAATCCGATGCGGAGATCGACAGAATCTGGAAAACGGATATTTATCCTTATATGAAAAGACTCGTTGCGGAATTCCGGAAACTCAATCCCGATATCCGCATCGCTTTTGCCACCCTTACTCCCGGCGCTTTTTCTCAGGATGCTTTCGGAGAATCTTACCAGTGCGCCTATACCCTCTGGCAATGGCGGAAAAATCTGGCCTGTTATCATCTCCATAAACTGCCCGCCGCTGTTGAAGAACTGAAGGTCGATCTGATCCCCGTTCATGCCGTGGTCGATGGAGACAACGCTTATCCTGAAAAAGAGGAACCCGCCCATTTGCACAGTGAAAAGAATCTGTTCCGTCAATCCAACGGCGTCCATCCTGCCCCCGCCGGTTACAAACAGATCGGCGACTGCATGTTTGCTTATTTGAAAAATCTGCTCAATTCCAAATAAATCAACAAAGGTGTTTTATATGACTTCAACTTTTCCCCTGCCGCAGGCTAAATGGATATGGCCCAATACCACACTCTATCTTTACAACAGCTATGCCGGTTTCAGATACGATTTTGAACTGGATACCCTGCCCACGACTGCACCGCTTGTCATCACAGCCGATCAGACATACAAGCTGCATGTCAACGGTCAATATGTCTGCCGCGGTCCCATGCGGGGGATCCAGGAAAACTGGCATTTTGATACGCCGGATATTTTCCCCTTTCTCAAAAAAGGTCACAACTGGATCTCGATAGAAGCGCACAATCCCGGCAGAAGCACCTATTCCTACAACCATCAGGATGCCGCAGGTCTCCTCTGTTCCGCCAGCTGGGATAACGGCACGCAATTCTGGTCCGGCACGGAAAACTGGAAGATCTTCCGCAATACGGCCTATCAGAACAACACAGCCCCTGTCTCACTCCAGCTGGGTTTGATGGAGGAACTGGATATGCGCTTTGATGACCGCTCCTGGATCACGGAGGAATATGACTATACCCTGCCCCCCGGGATGCCCAAGATCTCTCAGTCAGCCAAAAATCAGGGCAGTCTGCCCTGGGCGGCCCTGTCTCCCCGCACGATCCCCATGCTGAAAGAGACATGTGCTGCGCCTGAAAAGATCTCATCTTCCGGCAAAGGTCTTTGCGCAGAGATCCCTCAGCGGGCCCCCGGATGCGTTCAGGATATGGTCTCTGATTTTGCAGCACTGGAACTGGATACGGTCCAATACGATGCCACGTCCCTGCCCTTTATGCGTGAAAAAGAGGCTCTTTTCTTCACCTTCCCCGCCTCCGGCAAAGGCGTGTTCCATCTGGCTGTGCTGGATCTGGGAAAAGAGGATTGGCTTCCCGGTGTCCCCGTTCTGGAATTCGGCAAACACTCAAGCGGGACCATCGTGGATATTTTCTACAACCAGTATGCGCCGGAAAACGGCGGCAAACTTGTTTTCACCCAGTCTCCTGATATCGGCAGCAGAATCGGCATGGCCAGCCGTCTGCACCTCAACGGAAAAACAGGAAAAACGGAGCTGTTTCAGATCATGGGCGTCAGGTATGTTTCCCTGCTTATCCGTGAAAATGAAAAGCCGGTCGATGTGAAAATCTCCTGGCGTTCAGCCGTTTATCCTCTTGAGATCAAAGGCTCATTCCATACCTCAGATCCGCTTTTGAACGAGCTTTACAAAACCTGCGTCCACACCCAGCAGGTCTGTATGCTGGATGCCTTTACCGACACCCCGTGGCGGGAACAATCCCAGTGGTGGGGCGACGCCCGTGTGCAGGCTAAAAACGTCAACTTTATTGAAGGAAATGCGCAAATGCTGGCCCGGGGGATCCGCAGTATCGGAGAACAGAAAAACCCCTTCGGCCTCACCTTCGCCAATGCGCCCACGACGGCCTCCGGCCCCGTGCTGCCTGACTTTTGCCTCACCTGGTGCATCACCCTGCGGGACTACTGGTTCCAGACCAAAGATATCCGGCTTTTCAAAGAACAGAAAAAGCAGGCGGAATCCAATTTTGCCTACTTTGAAAAGATCCGCAGCGCCAATGGCTTGATCCCCTATGATCCCCGTTTCTGGCTCTTTGAGGATTGGAGTACGCTGCCCAAACGCAACTATCCCTGTTTTATCAATCTGTGGTCTATTTATGCCCGGGAACGCTATCTTGAAGTTCTCCGGGCGGCGGGATTTGAAGAGGAAGCAGAGGCTCTGACGGAAAAGATATCAAAAGAAAAAGCGCTCGTTTCGGAGGCATTTTTTGACGTCGATCAAGGACTTTTCCTGCCGGAACTGAATGAAAACGGTCTGACAGGTCCGGCCTCTGTTCACGATCAGGTGCTGGCGCTTCTGCTGGAACTGCGTCCGGAATTTTCTCAGAACATGATCCAAAAGGTGGTCAAGCCCTGTTTGGACGGAACGCTTGCCGAAGGCGCTCTGCCCTCTTCATTCTGGGCCAGTTATCTTTTGGACTGCGCGCAGAAATACGGTCTCAGACAAGAGGCGCTGGACTATATCAAAAGAAAATGGAGTCCCATGCTTCCGGCAGGAACGGTCTGGGAAAACTTTCCTCCGGAAAAAACCGGGGAACTCTCCTGCGCCCACGCCTGGAGCGCCCATCCCCTCACCCATCTGCCGGAACTGGTTTTCGGACTGGAACAAACCGCTGCCGGTTGGGAAAAAATCACACTTTCCCCCCTGCCCCTTCTGGATGAAGCAGCGCTTGCCCTTCCCCTGCCCCAGGGCATGCTGACAGGTTCCCTGCGCAGAACAGACGCCGGCATGAAGCTCCAGCTGGAGATCCCCGACGGCGTGGAAGTGCTGCTGCATCTTTCCGGAGAAAGCCGCCTCCTCAAAGGCGGACGTTTTTCCAATTGATGTTTGAAAAGAACAGAAAACGGGGATGTCTCATCAAAAGATGCAGACATCCCTGTTTTATTTTTCAGCTTTGATCCCGATACGGACAAATCACTGGCAAAAATCCCAAACACGCCGCCTTTCCTGAAAAGAGTTGGCCAGGAGTGCTGTTTTCTGCCTTATGCCAACGCAAGGGTATAAGAGGTCGATTCAGTTCCATCCCACTTTAATTCCAGAATGTAAGTTCCAGCGGCAGAAATGGCTTCGACTTCACGTTTCTTGCTGTCGTACAGCGTGAAATTTTCGACACCGGAAACAGTCAATTCCTGTCCGGAAACGGCTTTGAACTTGATAAAGTCAACTGCGTCTGTTTTGTTATCCCAGCTGCCGAGCCAACCGGTATAGTCTCCGCTTTTAACATCCCACGTGACGGCTTTTTTGAACTGGTCGTCGCTGTTTTCGTGTTTGCTGCTGCGGAATCCTTCAGCCGTCGCCCCTAAATCAAGGACACCGGTCTTGTCTGTCAGCACATAATAAACGTCTGCCGCGGCAACGATCTCTCCTTTGCCGGAAATCCCCTTCAGGTCGATATCTCCTGTCAGTACAAGCGTGCCGTTGTTGACAAATTTATCCTTGGCTCCGCCGCCCATATCGACAGCACCCAATGCCAATACGGCATTTTTATTGATCGTCAAAGTATCATTTCCGTCAGAACCGGTATAGCTTCCTATGGAATTGAAACCTTTGGAAGCTGTTACCTTGTTCATACCTGAAACAACATTGACTGCTGCATTTTCAAGGGTGACTGTTCCGGCGGCAACGGGAATCAGATCCCTTTGCTCTTTACCTTTTTTAAGGGTGTATTTTTCTGTATAAGAGCTCCCCAGCAGGATCTCATTCACTGTACTGCCGATCAGTTTGACCGTTCTGAAACCGCAGATGCTTTCTGCAAAAGAACCGTTTTTCAATGTCGCTGTTCCGGCCGCAGAATAAGTTTCCGTATGGGTCACAGTATCCGGCTGTCCGCCGACATACTTTTCGCTTTTGGAGATCTTTATATTGCTGTTACACAGGTTTTCTGCTGTTCCCTGATCCAGGGTGACACTGGAATAACCTGAAATATCCCCGGCGGATGCCGCTGTCAAAGTCACTTTACCGGAGGCGGAAACCGTCTGGCTGAAAGTGTTTGTCTGCGTGGATTTGCCATCGAATTTTTCAGTTTTGGATATTTTATTGGCAGTGTTGACCAGATTTCCCGCTGAAGCGTCGGTAAGCACGATCGTGGCATATCCTGAAATATCTCCGGCAGAAGCCGCTGTCACAGTTACTTTGCCGGCAGCAGAGACCGTTTGACTGAATGTATCCGTTTCGGCAGTGATTCCTTTTTTGACGGTCTTTTTTTCTGTTCCGGATATCGTTTCTTTGCCGCCTCTGATATTTCCCGTTTCGGCACCGGCTGAAACATTGACAGCCGAAAACCGGCAATATTCGATCCCCCCGGTTTCAATACCAATGATATTCAATGTACCGGCAACACCAAAAGAGGCTTTGAAATCCATTCCTTTGACCGTCAGGCTCTCTGTTTTTCCTGCGATCGTTCTTACGCCTTCAGGAATAACCGTTTCTGAGGAAAGCGTATTTTTCGCATCCAGCAGAACTGCGATCATTCCGCCGGGAACATCACTCAAAACAGCAAAGGCATTTTCCTGCCACGTCAGCGGAATACCATCCTGTTTTTTATTGAAGGTATTCTTTGCCGTGTAGTTCTTTTTGACAAAACAATATTCGCCAAGCTCCGGAACATCCGGCAGCGCATGGTTGATATTGCCGACAGTATAAACAGCTTCACTGGAAACATTCCCCAATTCATCTGTACTGCGGAAACGGATCTCCCCATTGTCACTGAATATGACCGGTTCGCTGTAAACAAGCCATTCTCCGCCGTTGACAGCGTATTCATTGAGAACAGAGTCGGATGCAAAAACAGCTGTCACGGTCACATTTTTATTGGTCAAACCGGTCATATCCGCACTGACCTCCGGCCGTTTCGGAGGCGTATTGTCGATATTGCTGACTGTATAGGCCGTTTCGGAAATATTTCCGGCTTCATCCCAGCTCCGGAAAACAACGGTCCCATTGTCAGACATAACGACGTTTCCGGTATAAGAGACCCAATTACCGCCGTTGACGGCGTATTCATTGAGAACAGAGTCGGATGCAAAAACGGCTGTCAGGGTCACCGGTTGGCCGGTCAAACCGGTCATATCCGCGCTGACCACCGGCCGGTCCGGAGCTGTCCTGTCAATATTGGTGACTTCGTAAAAACTTTCCGCAGAAACGTTGCCGGCAGCATCAGCACTGCGGAAATAAACGGTTCCGTTGGCAGACATAACAACGCTTCCCGAACAGGAATACCAGTTTTCTCCATCCAAACTGTACTCTTTCCGGACGGAGTCACGGCTGAACACAGCTGTCACCGTGACATCTTTGTTGGTAAGCGTTGTCACATCTGCTGAAACCTGCGGTCTTACCGGAGGGACCTTATCAATATTGGCGACCTGATACGAACTCTCAGCAGAAACATTGCCGGCCGCGTCGGTACTGCGGAAATAAACGGTCCTGTTCTGCGCACAAATCACCTCTCCTGTGCAGTTCTGCCATTTTTTCCCATCCAGAGAAAATTCATTTTTCACTGCCTCAGGATCAAATATTGCCGTCAAAACAACATTCTTTCCGGTCGGAGAGGTGTTATCCGCAGTAATGACCGGCGCTGCGGGAGCCGTTCTGTCGATATTGCTGACAGTGTATGAAACAACAGCGGAAACATTGCCGGCCGCGTCGGTACTGCGGAAATAAACGGTTCCGTTGAAACTCATTTCCACACCGTTCTCATAAGTGTTCCACTTGATATTGTTGTAGGAATACTCCTTCTTGACGCTGTCAGGTGAGAAATTTGCAAAAACCGTAACATTCTCTCTGGTCGGAGAGGTTATATCCGCGTAAACAGCCGGTTTTTCCGGTTCGGCAGTACCGATATTGGAAACAGTAAAAGAGACCGTTTCTGAATAATTTCCTGCTTCATCCATACTCCGGAAATAGACGGTTCCGTTCGCCGTCATCGTCACACCTGACTGGTAATTCTGCCAGACAAAGTTGTCTGAAGAATATTGCCGGATCACTGAATCGGTGCTGAAGGAAGCATAAACTGTAACAGACTTTTGAGCAGGCGCTGTACTGCTGACTGACACGATCGGCTTTTCCGGAGCGATCTTATCAATATTGGAGACCGTGTAAGTTACCACCTCTGAAAACACGCCGTTCGCACCGGAGGAACGAAAACTTACAGAACCATTTTTATCAAATACAATCCCGCCTGTGTAATCCTGCCAAGCGCCGCCGTCGCGAGAAAATTCATTTTTGAGCGCATTGGGAGAAAATGTTGCCGTAACAGTCACATTCTGATTGGTGATCTCCGTTTTATCCGCGAAAACAACAGGAGAATCCAGCAGGGAATAATAAGAAGAGACCACGTTCAAAATAAGGTCTCCATTGTCTTTGACAAGCGTGTATTTGACACCGTTGCGGGAAAGCGTTGCGCCTCCGGTCTGAAGAGTACCGTAGGTAAGTTCACCATTGCCAATGGTAATGGTGCAGTTGAAATCGTCGGCATGATCTGCCAATTTGTACGCACCGCCTGTCTGTTTGTCAGAAACTGTGATCGTAAAATCCGGAGTTCCGGAAATAACGGAGTAATCAGAAAGAATAAAATCCTCAGAAGCCGCAAGTCCGGAAATATCAAAATCAACGACTGCTCCATCGGCGGTCTTGATATTTGCATTTTTGGAAAAATTCATTTTTCCGGTGATTTTTCCGCCGGTATAAACATTCAGTTCGCCAAGATCGACTTTCAGATCTCTGGCTGTTCCGCCGGCTTCGATCCGCAAACGTCCATCATTGTGGTTCAAAACGGTTTCTGACGCGTATCCTCCATTGGAAACGATCATCATTCCCCGGGAGATCTCTGTGCGTTCTGTCTTGCCGCCGCTGGAAACAAACGTTCTGGCATAATAATCCCGGATCGTGGTATCAAAGGCAGTCCAGCCTTTGGATACAAACATCTGGTAATTTTCCATCATCGTGATATTGGATATCACATTATCTTTGATCTGCACACTTTTTCCGTGAGAAGTTCCTGTCAGGACGGTGGCTGCCGTCACATCCACAAGCAGCTCTGCATTGTTTTTGATATTGACATTCAGAGCGGAAGCACCTGCCGACACCAGAACATGCCCCTGATCTGCAGTAATCTCAGATGCTGTTCCGCCGGCTTCGATCTGCAAACGTCCATCAGTGTGGTTCAAAACGGTTTCTGACGCATATCCTCCATTGGAAACGACCATCATTCCCCGGGAGATCTCTGTGCGTTCTGTCTTGCCGCCGCTGGAAACAAACATTCTGGCATAATAATCCTGGATCACTGTATCATAGTACACATCACCATTCAAAGCAGTCTGCCAGTTGTTATCAACGATCCGGATACCCTCATATACAGCCATAACTCCCTCCTGATAAAAGAAATAAAAAACACCTGTCTGAGGTGAATTTACCATACAAAGGATAAAATGTCAAGATAAAAAAACGATTTTCAGGAGATTTTTTACAAAAATATCCGCCCGGTCTGAAAATAAACAACAAAAAAGCCTGCATGCCGCAGGCTTTTTTCTGTTCTTGACTTTTTTATCACTCAATGCGGAAGATCACGCCGGGAATACCCTCAAAGGCTAATCCGGCGCCGCCGCCGGAAAGAATGACCAGTTTCCAGATTTCCTCTTTCTGACGGGGGGAACAGGTGACGGCAAGCTCTCTTTCAGGACGTTTCCGGCTGGTCTTTTTGACCCAGGGAAGCTGAACGTCGCCATCATTTCTCCCGGTGACAGAGGCAACGACGCGGCCTTCAGGATCAAGAATGGCTGCGGCAAAGCCGCCGGGATGAGTTCCCATGACTTTGACGGAAAACTTTTCCGTACCGGCAGGCACTCTGAAACAATAGGCCTTGGTCCCGTCTGCCACCAGATGATATCCGGGAACGACCACAGCCTCCACGCGCAGATCCCGATGGCTTTTGACATCCCAATACGCTCCAAGATCGTCGCTGATTTCAACCGGAACGACCGTTCCGGGCTTTCCGGAGGGAACGATTTTGTGGTCAGCGTGAGCCGTTGCCGTCTTTCCCGTCACGGTATGTCCGCCCCAGGAGACCGTATAGCTCTTTTTGCCGTTGGGACGGCCGCCGTAACGGGTGCGCAGAAAAATGACCTGGGGATTTTTTCCGGTGATGACCAGATTGAATTTCTTGTTCACAGGTCCGCGCAGCTTGAACATCGAGGGCTGAGAAGCCACACTTTTCCAGAGATTTCTGCCGTCGATGGGCGCTTTGAGATCGGGACGCGTCCGGCAGAGTCCATCCAGAATACCGGCGGACATATTCAGGACCATTGAGAAATTTTTCGGAACAGAACTGATCCCGCCCAATGCCGCTTGTCCGATCACATCACAGGCGGCGGAGTAACTGGCAGGCAGGCCGTAAAGCATGCCGGAAAGCACTTCAAAATTACATTGGACCATGGGGTGATGATATCCTTTTCCCTCCCAGGATGCCCCGTAAGGCCACCCCACATCGGCAGGACTGTATGATTTATAAAGCCAGCGGGCGCCGCTTTGGATCATCTTTTCGACTTCGGGATCTTTGACCTCCAGCTGATACTGCCGCAGCCCCTCCAGCAGAACCCCCACCATGAAGGGACAACCGCCCCAGGCGTCTTTATGGCCGTTGGCATGACCGCCGCGGAGTCTGTGGGGCCAGGCGCCGCCGTGAGCCGGTTCGTACTCATGCTTGACCACATCGACCATCTCTTTGGCTGCCTGAAGATACTTTTTGTCACCGGATATCCGGTAAAAGGGCATGACTGCTCTCAAGGCCCATCCGATACTGCGCTCGTTGTTGCGCATATCGACATAGGTCCGGCAGGTGTAATTGACATAATGCGCAGCCATGAGATGCGCGGAGTCCATCACAAAGGGCTCTCCGGCAAGACACCAGCCGGTGAGCATGCCCTCTGTCCAGGTATGTCCGTTGAGGCCCGTGGAATTGGCATCGTGGGGATAACTCCACGGCAGCGGACGGAAATGGTGCCAGGAGGGACCGCTGTGACCGATACCGTGCTGATGCTGTCCGCCGATATTGGAACGGATGATCGACGCGTGGATGATATCTGCATCCGCCTGATGCCGGATGCTTGTCAGCGCATAGCGGTAAAGGTCTCTGTTGCCGTTGCGCAAAAAGATCTGAAAAAGTCCCCGGGCCAAGTCGTATTCGTTGTTGTTCCAGTTCATGCCGCGTTCGCCGAAGCTGTCTCCCCAGTTCATAAATCCGTATTCACGGTTTTTCTCGCGGTTCGCTTCGATCTTTTTGAAGGCCGCCTCAGCCTGCCTGTCAAAGAGCTCAAAGAGACGGAACGAACTGTCAGGAACACCCTGGAAAACTTCAGTCGATGCCAGATAGTCCCGATCAATGACGGGAACGATCCCGCGGCAGTTCAAAGGGGTCTGTCCGGAAAAATCCAGCTGCAGTTTTTCAGAAAAAGCCATTCCCCATTTTGTCCGGTAAAAGCCGCCGCAGAAGGGATAATACAGGTAAAAGGGAAGCTCTTTGTTGAAATCTTTTCCCGGCTGCCGGGGCAGCAGACCGAAAACAACTCCCTTTTCTGACAAACTGACGGATTTGGGATATTTCTGCCAGAAGTTTCTCAAACGGAAACGGAGCTGTCCCGCTGAACCGTTTCCGGAAAGACGGTCTTTGGAAATTCTGCCGTCATGGTCAAGTTTCTGATCGTGGTGCTGGAAAAAGAGTTTGCCTTTTTTTCCATCCATCAGCAGCTCTTTGGCAGCAACGCCATCCAGAAAGAGTTCCAGAGAAGCGATATCCGTAAACTCCGATTTGAGGACATCATTGATAAAACGCATATCCAGAGAGATCACGGGCGAATCCGCAGTCAGCCCCAGACGGACAACCGTTTTGAAAGAGTCGCCGCAATCGCCTTCCAGACGGAGCGTCACCCGTTCCTGTCCGGCCTCTTCCACCCGGATATCAGCCGGAACAAAAAGCTGTTTTTTCCCCTGTTCATCTGTCAGAATGATCCGGGCCGTGGAGCGGCCGCAGGTGAAAAACGTGCCGCCGCGGGCGATCTTGACACGGACTTTGCCTGTATCAACAAAGCCGCCCTTATCCGTCACACTGTACTTCAGGGAACGGGCAACGGGATTTTTCCCCGTGCGCACATGCCAGAGAACGTTCACGGGCCTTGAGATCCGCTGTAAATTGGACCAGAGCCACCTTGACAGATCCGTCAGGCCAGAAGGCCGTCGCTGAAAACTGGGCCGGAACAGCTTTGCCGGCGGGATCTGTCACACACAGACTGCCCAGTTGTTTGAACTTGCCTCTGGCCAGGGGGATACCGAAACGGACGGCGGCACGGCGGGCGATCCCGTCTTCTTCAAGAAGTTCAAAAGGAACATCAAGAGTCCCTTTTCCCTTTCCCGGCAGGGAAACAAATGCAGTTTTGCCGGGTTGAGTGATCTCATCCGCATACCCCCAGGCATTCACGGGGTGAGTTTCAGGCGTCAGCCCCTTGTGGGAAAGACCGAGATATTTGACCGTTTTGTCTTTATACCGCAGTTCAGCGCCGGGATACTTGTGATAAGTGTTGTAATTGAAAGCCTTTTTCTTTTGGGGAACAGCTCTTTTTTCTCCGCTCCGGGCCTTGAATCGGATGACAACAGGAACGTTTTTGACGACGCGGAAACTTTGAGAAACGCCCACGCGCAAATTGGCGGAACAGTATCCGTCTCCGACACAGACGGGAGCGGCAGACCACAGCCAGAAAAAGTTTTTACTTTTTCTTTTGAAGTCGCCATTGTCGATCCGGGCGCCGACGGCTTTGAAACCGGTGTACTCCACCCACTGATCTTTTTCTCCTGAAGTCAGGATCATGCTGACCATGCCGTGTCTGTCGGGAACAAAACTCAGCTCAAAATCCTGCCACACTTTGCCGACAGGAGAAGTCAGCTGAACGATCTGATTTTTTCCGTATCTGTTTTTCCCCTCGCGGAAACGGATCTTCCCTCCGGGAAATCCCTTCACCTTCAGAAAACGGCCGCATTCATCGCCGGACTGGAAACCGATACGGACTGTTCCTGTCATACCCGCAAGAGAACAGCAGAACACCAATAAAACGAACAACAGACGAAGTTTTTTCACAAATACTATCCAATAACAAGTTTACACATTTTTTCAGGAGAGAAGTATCCGGGGAGATTCAATCTATCCTCCCAAATATAATCACCGTCCGGTGTCACATCATGGCAGAATTTGCCATCCGGCGTTTTCCATGTACGGAGCACCCCGGCAAAGATCTCACCGGCAAAATTGATTTTGCTCAAGGGGATACGGACGATCTTTTCACCGGCAGCCCCCGTTTCAATAAGGATACCGATACCTTTATCATTGATCCCGGCGGGGACGCCGTCATCACTTACGGGAAACTGCATGGGGAACCGGGTCCCGGCAGCATCCATCAGAAGAATGAACTGATATTCAGGAGAGTTGTCTTTTTCAACGGGATCGAATTTGATCGTAAACTTGAGATCAAGTTTTTCCACATCGGCCCGCCAGACAAAGGTGCGTCCCCGGTATTCCCGGCCAGTTCTGTAAACCGTCCCCTCCCAGGCGAGCAGCTCTTTTACCCTCTCAGGAGAAACGCCGGCAAGGAGATCAAAGACACCGTCAAGTTTTTCCAGTTCGGCAATGCGCCATTGGAGTTTGGCTGGATAAAACTTGAACACTTCCGCTTCGGAGTGATACCCCAGCCGACAGTCGCTTTCACACAACCGGATCATCCGGGCTGAAGCCGCTTTTTCCGCATGAACGATCCGGCGCATTTCCTCAAGCAGAGCGTGACACCCCAGAGGAGATGAAAACAAGGCGGCCCGCATCTGATAAAATGCCATGATCCTGGCTCCGGAGCTGAACAGGAGTTCCAGCGCCTCATAAAGATCACAGTCCCGTTGTCTTGCCGGATCATCCGCAAAGACCCGGCGCAATTCAGGAAGGATTTCTGCCGCAATTTTCCACTGCTCAGCCAGCGTCCGGGTCAGGATGACCGTGTTGTTGAGATCGTGATTTATCATGCTTTCTCCCACGGCGTCTCCTGCGGGAGCAGCATCCGGTTTCCAGCTGCGGGGCAAGGACCGCATCACCTGTTTGAGGTGCAGAGGCCACACGACGCCGTCATGCATTGGACCGTAATACTGAAATTGGATATCCAGCGGATAGCTGCTGTAAGCCCTTCCGAAACGGTGCCACATCTCTGCGATTTGAGGCGCATACGCGTTTCCCCATTCCGGCGCCGCCAGACGGGAAAGAAAATCCAGCTCCGTATCCTCAAAGTTTTCAAAGGCCAGCTCCCCTGCGGCTCTGTTCATCAGGCCGGGATAATTGCCGAAATACCAGCACTGGATCACATGGGTGATCCCCAACTGTTTCATCGCATGGTATTTTTCGTAGAGATTGCCCGGAACCGGCATAAAGGGGATCGTCGCAAGTTCATGGGAACACCCCACCTGGATCTTGGCCGCAAAATCACAATGTCCTCTGGCGGCGGCGGCCATGCGGCCGAACCGGTCGGAGGGACCGGGACAGGAGAGCCAGTAGTCTCCGCCGGAATAGACTCTGCCATCCTGAGCTTTGCTGCAGCCGGACTCAAAATTGAACGCAAGGATCTTTTCGTGATCCAGTTCTTCCGGAAGCGAAAACCACCACTCCGGGATCTGCTGGGCCGTGGGATTGTAGAGCCAGCTCAACACCTGCGCATCGCTCCCGGCATCGCGGATCCCCTGACGGATGGCGGAAAGCACGCCGTTGAGGATCTGACTGTTGCTCATCCCGCAGCGTCCGGAACAGGCCTGTTTTCCCTGTTTACTGGAATAGACGTAACTCAGGCAGCTGGTGGCGCGCTCTCCGAGAGAGATCAGCATCATGCCGCCCAGATGCGGTGTGTCGCGGAAAATGGAATAAACCGTATCCCGGATATATTTCTTTGAATTTTCAGAGGCGATGCAGAAAGAGTGGGCGATGTTGGCAAAATGACAATCACCGCGCATATCCTCAAAGGGCGGCACATGCTGTTCCGTCCAGGACATGGGTTCGATGCAGAATACCCAGACTTTGATGCCGTAACGGCGGCACTTTTCAACCGTCCGCTTGAGTTTGCCGATCCGCTGTTCCCGCTTGGGATCCATGGGGAAAAAGGAGGTATCGGCCATCTCTTTCCAGACGATGGTCAGCCAGATACCGTTGACCCCCTCCGCCGCCAGACGGTCCAGATAGGGCTCCGGATAGTAGTCGATATCATCAGTCAGTTCATCCCGGAAAAACGGAGGTCGCTTGATGGGACCGAAAAAACAGCGGGATATACGGTTTTTCAACCAGGGTTTTCTGGATATATGCTGATATTTGAGCGCAGGCATATCCGCACTGCGGCACAGGTCGATCAGATAATAAAGCGCACGGCGCATGCCCTCCGTACATGAGGCACGCAAAGTGATCCCCTCCGCAGAAACGGCAACGGTATAAGCCTCGTATTCCAGAGCGTCATCACATTCAGCCGTAACGGAAACACTGCCGTTTCCGGAGGGAATATGGTTTCGGGTAAAGCGGTCGAGAGCTGCGTACGCTGTTTCAAGCAGTCCCTCCGGATCGGGAAAGGACTTTTTTATCTGCCAACAGCCGGCAAGCGGCAGGGTGTTTTCCGGGATCTCCTTTTCTGTATTCCAATGAGGTTGGCGGATATCCCAGGTTTTCAGCTCCTGAAGGAACCCCGGTTCTCCTGTTGGAAAAGGCGGCACCGGTGCAAGTGTTTCAAATCCCCCGACACGCATAAAAATCCCCCTTCAGTATCGCATTACAGGCCGCAAACGGCTTCAACAGTTTCCATAAAAAGCACGGGAGGAACACCAGCAAACTCATCTTCCTCCTGTTTTGTTCCGTCTGTGCGGAAATACATATCTTCCTCGCCCTCGAACATTTCCAACTGCCTCAAGGCCTTTCCGGCATCGCTGACACCGGGGACAAGAACGTAAACGCCTTCGTCGGGAAAATTCTGGACAAGATCATCTTTGCTGATAATATCCATCACAGCCGACTTGTCATCCCAGAAATAGACCTGGATCTTCTGGACGACACCGTTTTTGATATCCGCAGCCGTAATAACAACGGAACCGTCTTTCATCAGTTCTGCGGCTTTCTGTGCAATCGTTTCTGCCTTTGTCATATCGATCATTCTCCTTTACGGTCAAGAAAAAGAGGACAGGAATCCATGGGATCCACCTCTTTCTGAGTTTGGGCACACAATAATTTGAATGGATGTTCCAGAAGATGGGCGCAGTTGCGGCACCCTTTTCTGTACTCTTCTCCGGGGTCGATGGCAACTGTTTCAACCTCTCCGCCCAGGAGAGCGGCCAGTTTGTCCCGGGCTGAAACGGCTTTGGGGACAGCCGTTTCTTCGCTTTCCAGCTCTTTGCCGCAAAGGGCGCAGACCGGCGTTCCGGCACTCATTTGCCAGCCGGAAATATCTTTTTTCAGCTTGACAACGGTGCGTTCCCCGCAGCCGGGACAGGTGATGATGTCTCCTGCTTTCATTGGACCAGCTTTCTCGTTCTGCGTTTTTTCGCT
>JAFVYP010000082.1 GCA_017508555.1 Lentisphaeria bacterium | reverse complement strand
GTAAAGCCGGTAAAAAACGTTATAAAGGTTTCCGTCCCCACGTCCGCGGTGTCGCTCAGAACCCGGTCGACCATCCGATGGGTGGTGGTGAAGGACGCGAATCAGGCGGCGGACATCCGGTCTCCCCGTGGGGCAAACTTGCCAAAGGCAAACGCACCCGTAATCCGAAAAAGACTTCCAAGAACTTCATCGTTGAACGGAGGAAGAAGTAATGGCACGTTCCATCAAAAAGGGTCCTTTCGTCGATCAGCACCTGCTGGACAAGGTCGAAAAGATGACCGGAGCCAAGTCTCCGATCAAAACCTGGAGCCGTCGCTCCCTCATCATTCCGGATTTTGTCGGACACACTTTCAGTGTTCACAACGGAAAGACTTTCGTTCAGGTTTTCGTGACCGAAAATATGGTCGGACACAAACTTGGCGAATTTGCTCCCACCCGTGTCTTCAAAGTTCACGGTGTTGTTTCCGGAAAGTAAGTTACGCAAGTATCTTTACTCCAGCGGCCGTTTGGAAACAAGCGGCCGCTTGTTTTGTTTTTGCGGCGACTGTCTTGGGAACATGACTGCTTTGCCGCCTCTTGACTTTTTATGATCTTATTACCCGGGGGATTTTATGGAGAACAATTCTACATTCAGCCGTTCTGTTGCCGCTCAGCAGGCTGCGCTTACTGTGATCGAAGCTGCCCAAAAGGGCGAATTTATCAATGGTCCTGTTTTTACCGCACCTGAGCTGGCAGATGCTGAAAAAGAGCTTATGCTGAAAATCCTGACAGCTGTTGCTGACAAAAGGCGCCGCGACGGGGACTCTCTGGATGATGAAACAGTCAGCTCCATGTTTACTTTCGTCTTTGCCAGAGCAGGGGAGGCGGTGACCAATTACGTCAATAATCAGCCCAATGAGTTTTCCATGATGGGACTTTTTGACGGCAAAGCTCCTTTATACACAGATGAAAGGATCACCGGCTATTTCAAAAAATTAAATTTTCCGGGAGATTGCGCTCAGAACTTCTGGGACTGGATCCATTCAGAAAGTGTTCCGCAGGGAACTGATCCTCTGCTGGCTCTGATGGAGTCTTTGAAATGGTGCTTCCGGATCACCTGTCATATCGCTGTGACTTTTCTGAGGGAAAACGGATTCCGTTTCTGACGGCGGCGGCAGGCACACATCACAAACTTTCCGGAGCTTATTGGGCAGATGGGCCGGATAAGCGGCTTTGCACAAATTGCAGGTTGCGTTTGTAACCGGGATTTTCCGGATCAAGTTCTGCTGCGGCGCGGAAACATTTTTCAGCGACATCCATTCTGTTGGTGTTGACGGCGATGATCCCCAGCTGGTTGTAAGCCAGGTGATAGCTGCTGTCGCATGAGAGGGCGTGCAGCAGTTCCTTTTCGGCAGCGGCTGGACGTTGGGTGTTGGCCAGAAAGAGACCGTAATTGTATCTCAGCAAAGGGGAGTCGGAGGAGATCTTCAAAGCCTTTTGATAATACATTTCTGCCGCCGCATGCCGGGCAGGAAAACGGGCATAGAGATTGGCCAGATTCATGTAAGACTCCATCGGTTCCGGATCTCCGGCAGCCGCTTCCTGATAGGCTTTTTCAGCGCCTCTGAAATCATTGCTCCGTTCGAGAAGCATGCCCAGCTGGTTGGAAATACGTGCCGGATCAAAGCAGCCCTCCCGGGCGTATGAAAGCAGTTTGAAGGCCTCCCGGCCCTTTCCCTTGTGTATAGCAGCTTCTCCCAGTATTCCGGCGGCCTCATGGCTGCCGATTTTCATATAAGGGGGGAGAAGGAAAAGACCGGCTCCCAGAATGAGCAGAGGGATGAGGCCATGCCTTTTCCAGTTGAAGGAACTCATGCCGTTCGCGGCAAAAAAGAGCAGGGCCGGAAGCATGAGAAGCCGGTAGCGCCCGGAGGTCACGGTCAGGATCTGAGCCGCATACAAAGCCCCTCCTGTCAGGAAGAAATAAACGGCATTTTTCTCTTTTGTTCTGAGGATGTTGATGAGGCCGCAGATGGCAAAAAACATCAATACCGGCAGCAGAAAACAGCCGATACGGACAAGGGGCGTACGGTAAATCAGAACAGCCGGATCGGCTCCTGCGATCAACTCCACAGGAGAAGAGACCAGCAGCGCTTTTTTGAAATAGAGTTTTATTCCCTGCCAGGGGGAGCTCACCCAGAACCGGAGACTTTTTTCCAGCCAGACGCGATCCGTTGAAATCCCTTTTTGCGCCGCTTGGGCATCGGTATTTTTGTGAAGCTGCCGCCAGAGAGGTCCGGGACGCAGATAGCAGCCGCCTGTGGCATCAGGGTTGTTGCCCAGCCAGAAATTGAATCCGCCGTTCTGCTGGATGCCTGTGAGTTTGCCGTAATGGAGGCTTTTCAGCAGAACAACAGGGCCTGTGACAAGAAAAAGGCCGGCCAGAAAAACCAAGGCTTCTTTGCGGGCTTTTGTCAAAAATTTGTAAAGAAAGATCGCTCCGGCAAAGGCCAGAGACAGGGGATGGGTAATGGCGGCAAGACCTGCGGCACAGCCTGCACCAGTCATGCGGAGCAGGCGCTTTTTCAGATCAAACTCGGTATCCGCCAGCTCGCAGAACCACAAAACGGCTGTCAGAAAAGGCAGAAGAAGAGATTCAGAAATGATCTCCGCCTGATGAAAGAAGGCCACGGGGTAAAACATGGCACAGGCCAGAAAAATCATCCGTGTTTTGAAACCGGTCCCCTGACGCTCAAGGAGCTTTTCAAGAAATATCCACGCCAGAAAATTCAGCAGCAGCTGAAGGATCCGTACCGGCAGCAGAGAAAAATTGCCGGCGTAATATACCAGTGCCAGAAAAAGAGGATACAAGGGCGCATGGATATCCGGAACGGTCGGAAAGAACCGCCCTTTGAGGATCTCCCTTGCCCGCAGATCGTACTCCATGACATCGGGACCGGCAGGGACATCGAAATTGAGCAGCTGAGCATATTCCCGCAGATACTCGGCACGCAGCAGAAAACCGCAGAGCAGCAGAACCGGCGGCAGCCAGAGATCACTGCGGCGGAAAATCGAATACATGTTCAAAGAGATCACCGATTTGCTGGATCGCCTTTTCCTCATCCGGTCCTTCAATGCGCAGAAGGGCGCTGGCGCCGCAGATAAGGCCCAGGGAGATCAGGGAAAGAATACTGCCGTTGATCTCCACAGTTTCCCCTTCGTATGTCACTTCCACACAGTGATCTGGGAAATCCCGGGTGATGACATTCAGGATCTCGCCGGATGGACGGCAGTGGATACCTGCCGGATTTTTGATCGTTACCAAACGTTCTTTCACTTTTTTGCTCCGTTGTTGCCGGGACGTTTTTTCAATGTTGTTTTTGTATTGCCACTGCTCTCAAAGCGCTCTTCAGCCAGATGGTAGATCAGACGGTCGCTTTCCTGACGTCTGTCATCCATTTCTGCCCAGGGGCGGTTGGGAGCTTTGCCCGTGATGATGACCTGCCGGGAACTGACTTTGTAATCAGCCCGGTCTCCCCCCGCACGGAGTTCCCCGTTGGGAACTTTGCGGGAAAGAACGACATTTTTGATACATTCCACTTTATCCAGCTCCAGATCGCCGGTGAGAGCGATGCGGGAGGGGGCAAAATTTTCCGTGTTGAGTATGGCATAGGGATCGGCATCAATATCGTCAGCCGCATTTTTTGGCTTTGCCGCCGCCTTTTGCGGCTGGCTTTTTTTGCCGTACAAGTGCATGGTACTGCACTTGAGCGAGGTCAGTTCGTCGAAAATATGGACATGGCCGTCCAATGTGGTTTTATTGGTCAGCAGACAGGTCATCGAACGCATGGCGGTCAGGGTCTTGATGCCCTTGCTCTCAGCTGTGCCGAAAAGCTTGCGGGCAGCTGTGTTGTTCCGGGAGATGACTTTGACACCGTTGTTGCCGGAGATACGGGTCAGACGGGCTCCGCCTGCCTGAAGCATGCCCGGTGCGGATTTTTCTCCGGCTTTGAGTTCTCTGAAATCCATGACCAACTCGCCGCAGTTGAGGATGGCGTGGGGATCGGTCATACGGACATTGCCGGAGGCAATGACCTGTTTCAGACTTTTGGCGGCCGCAGCTGAATCCGTTAAAGCTGTTCCGCTTTTTGTCCGTGCGGGAACGGCGGCTTTTCTGCTTGCCAGAAGCAGTTCAAGCTGCCGGCAGTCCAAAGTGGACTTGTCATGTTTGGCCTTGACGTTTTCGTAGAAGAGGATCCTGTTGTCATGGGGGAAGAAGTCAGCTTTGTCTGCAAAAAGCGTACCGCTTTGTGTTCCCTCTCCCTGATGGAAAAGAGAAACCTGTTCGCGGCAGTGGATGGAGTTGATATCCAAACCTGTCTCTTTTTTGTTCTTTCCGGCCTGTTTTTTCAGTTTGAGGACCGCTTTTTGACAGGTCAGACGGGTGCTGCCCTCCCGGGCAAGGATATTCTCTTTGAGATGGATGACATTATGTCCGGGGAGATATTCTCCCTGATCGGCGTGAAGGAAAAAGGGCTGTGTATTTTTATCCCTGCCGCTTTTGCCCGTCAGCACGATCCCTTCCGGATAAAGGATCGTCTGTAAAGCGCCTGTCTTGTTGCCGCCCGTCATGGAGACACTGCTGCCGACCAGACCGGGGGAGGGCGTTTTACTGCCGGCGTTTTTCAGATTGACCACGACACTGCGGCCGTAGGAACGGATCTCTTTGTCATCAAGAATGACGTATCCCACAATATCCTCCGGGGCCATACGGCTGTATTTGGCCGCGTTCCGGAGCAGTTCCTGACGGGACAGCTGCTGCTCCGGCGTATCGCTGGTCAGGGTGATACGGCTGTTTTTCAAGTCATAGACCATGTGGTCTGCGTAGATCCTGCCCGATGCGCCGGCTGAGCCTGAAACGGTGATATTGCCGTCAGCCAGCAGACGGGAAAGACCATCCAGTTCCGACTGGGCATTTATCAGCTGTTTTTTATTTTTCGGCTGGACCGTTTTTTTCTCTCCGCCCAGCTCAATGGTCAGACGGTCACAGGTGATTGTGCTTTGCTTCTCTTTGATGATGACACTGCCGATCAGCAGGATACGTTTGTTTTCCAGTTCGATCAGCAGGGAGTCGCCGGAGGCTGTCAGATAGTCATATCTTTTGTTTTGAACAGATTTGAGCTTGCGGGGATCACTGCTGCTCATGCGCAGCAGGACTTCGATTTCGGAATTGATCCGGATCTGTCTGCGGTCAAAATCCGCCTCGAATCCCACCCCGTTGAGATCAAGAAGCGGAGAACGGAAATAGATGGGCGCAGAGCCGGAGGCTTTGTGGGTCTGGGGATCGATATCCGCTTTGACCGTTGTGACCACTGCCTCACTGTATTTGCTTCGCGGCAGCCAGAAATCAAAGACTTGCCGGAAGGGGGCTTCCAGAGGATAGGCCCGGGTTTTCCAGGCATCACCGATGTCGTCCACGCTGGCGGAGGGCCGGATAAATTCCAGGACCGTTTCCGTACCGGAAAGAACCCGGCCGCGGCGCTCAGCTTTGTTGACGAAAATCATCATCTGCGGACGGCCGCCCCGATTGTAAATGGGGATCTTGGCATTGGTGAGGCTCAGGCCTCTCAAGTCGCTCAAATCATTGGCGCTCCAGAGGCTGCCGGCTGCCAGAACAGCAGCATACAGGAGGATCGTTTTTTTCATTGACGGTAACGCTCCAGGGCTTTATCCAGAATACCGCATTCTCTGAAGAGACGTTCGATGATCTCCACAAAAACTCCGTGTCCGCCGGGGGTTTGGAGACGCCAGTGGACGAATTCATCCAGCGCAGGAACTGCATCGGCCACGGCGATGGCGATCCCCACGCGCTTCAGCACAGGGAGATCCACCACGTCGTCACCTACATAAAGGCACTCTTCGGGCTTGAGACCGTATTCCTGGAGGATCTCTTCAAAAGCAGTGATCTTGGAGATGATATCCTCTTTGCAGAAATCAAGTCCCAGCTCCCGGGCGCGTTTTCTGTTGGCTTCGGAAGAGCGTCCGGAGATCAGACCGATGATATATCCCTCGCGCTTGGCCATTTTGAGCCAATGTCCGTCCCGGTAGTGGAAAAACTTGATGAAGTCAGGGGCACCGTAACCCACACGGCCGTCGGTCAGAACACCGTCAATGTCGGATATGATCGCTTTGATGGCTTTGAATTTGTCAGCAGAGATCATAGATGGCCTTCACTTTCGTCAGGATTTTTTCAGCAGTGGCAAAGTCCAGAGAGTTGGGACCGTCGGAAAGAGCCTTGGAGGGATCCGGATGCACTTCGCAGAAAATGGCATCGATCCCCACGGCTGCCGCCGCACGGGCCAGAGGATAGATGAACTCACGCTGTCCGCCGGAAGCGTTGCCCAGACCGCCGGGCAGCTGGACAGAGTGGGTGGCATCAAAAATTACCGGAACGCCGAAAGAACGCATGGTGGGCAGACTGCGGAAATCCACCACGAGATTATGGTAGCCGAAGGAGCAGCCCCGTTCGGTGAGCATGACCTGCTCATTGCCGGTGAGACGGACCTTTTCCACAGCTCCGCGCATATCCTCCGGAGCCATGAACTGTCCCTTTTTGATATTGACAGGCAGACCGCTGTTGCCGGCGGCCAGAAGAAGATCGGTCTGGCGGCAGAGAAAAGCCGGGATCTGAAGAACATCCACAACTTTCGCCGCTTCAGGAACTTCGGCGCTTTCGTGAACATCTGTCAGAACGGGGACGTTATATTTTTCCTTGACTGCGGCAAGGAACTCCAATCCGGTTTTCATGCCCGGGCCCCGGCGGGAGCTGCCGCTGGAGCGGTTAGCTTTGTCGTAGGAGGCTTTGAAAATATACTGGATATCCAGCTTTTTGCACAATTCCGTGAGAAATCCGGCCGTTTCCAGACAGACTTCAAGACTTTCAGCCATGCAGGGACCGCCGATCAATGCCAGTTTTCCGTTTCCGATGGTGATGGTGTCGGCAACTGTGACTTTATTCATTTGGATACCTCCTTGAGTTTTGCTTCAGCTTTGACCAGATCTTCCGGAGTATCGACGCCGATACTGGAAAGATTTGAGGTGAGTACATAGATCTTCATGCCGTTTTCCAGCGCCCGGAGCTGCTCCAGTTTTTCGCAGTTTTCCAGACTTCCCGGCGGCAGAGTGACAAATTTTTCAAGAGCGCTTCTGCGGTAAGCGTAAATGCCCCAGTGCAGCCACATGGGCGCGGCAACGCCTCCGGCACGCAGAAACGGAATGGGGGCTCTGCTGAAATAAAGTGCCATGTTGTCCGTTCCGAAAACCACTTTGACATTGTTTTCGGTCATCTCTTCACGGACGGCGGGAACGGCTACCGTGGCCATATCCAGTTCAGGATCTTTTTTCATCAGCCCGATCAATTCATCAATGACGGAACTGGGAATAAGCGGTTCATCCCCCTGGACGTTGATGATGATCTGCGCATCCGTTTTTTCAATGGCTTCGTAAATGCGGTCGGTCCCGGAGGGATGATCGCTGCGGGTCATGACCGCCTTGTAACCGGCCTGCTCCACTGCATCGGCAATACGGCGGTCATCCGTCGCCACCATAACCATATCGGCACAGCTTGCGGCGGCCTTGTCGCATACATGCAGAATCATTTCTCTTCCGGCCAGTTTGGCCAGAGGCTTGCCGGGAAAACGGCTGCTCCCGTAACGGGCCGGGATCACAACGGCTGTTTTATCACTCATCAGATATCCTCCTGTTCACATGCCTGGATCAATTCGTTATAATGGATGGGGGCGGTCCCCACTTTGGCTACGACGACGCCCGCTGCCCTGTTGGCGATCTCCGCCGCTGTGACGGGGGAGGCGCCGGAGGCCAGGGAAAGCGTATAGGACGCCGTTACCGTATCTCCCGCACCGGACACATCAAAAACCTCTCTGGCGCGGGTGGGGATGACACCCATGGTACAGTCTTTTTTGAAAAGGGCCATTCCCTGAGAGGCCAGAGAGATCAGCAGATGATCCGGCTCCCAGACGGACAGCAGTTTTTCCGCCACCTGTTTGAGAACGGGATCCGTCAGCGGATCTGCCCCGGGATCTTTATCCATCATATCCGCCAGCGCAAAGGCCTCAACGCGGTTGGGTTTGATAAATGAGAGCCCCCGGACCGGATCAAGACCGCCGGGTTTGGGATCAAGAGCCGTGGCCACATTGTGTTTGACGGCTTCCGCAACGATCTCTTCAAGCATCCAGGAGGCCAGCAGGCCCTTGGCATAGTCCTCAAAAATAATGGCGTCGATGCTTCCGGCGCGGATCCTGCCGATGATGGCGCTGACCAGTTGATGCCGCAGAGAATCCGGAACCTGACAGGTCTTTTCCTCATCAATGCGCAAAAGCTGCTGTCCGGAGGCCATGACGCGGCATTTTTCCGTCGCCGGACGGTCGTCATCGGTGAGGATCCCCGAAGCGTCGATCCCGCTGTTGGCAAATTCTTCAAGGATCCTGCGCCCGGTGGGATCATTGCCGATCACGCCGAAACCTGCGGCCGCAGCTCCCAGTGTTGCGATGTTGCGCATGACATTGGCGGCTCCGCCCAGACAGCAGCTGCGCTTTTTGACACTGACCACAGGGACCGGCGCTTCAGGAGAGATCCTGTTGACCTGTCCCCAGATATAGACATCCAGCATGATATCGCCCAGAACGGCGACCCGGGCGTCCCGGAAGCGGGATAAAATTTCCAATTCGTTGTTTTTCTTCATTTTTCCGTCTCCGGCGGAACAAGGGAATTGATATAAAAAGAGGTATCCAGACGCAACTCTCCGGAAATGGGCTTTTTGTGGATCTTTGTCGCCGTCTGAAGCATGTTCTGGACCGTGGCATGGAGACTTTTCAACTCCTCTGCTGACAGGGAAGTTGCATAGAGCCGCAGGTAATCCGCCATGCCGTCCAGAGACCAGCGGATCAAACGCAGTTCCGCATTTTTGACCTCATTCCTGCCGAGAGCGCCGGCAGCATCCCGCGCGTGATCGAAGGAACTGCGCAGATCCAGACGGATGACCTCAAGGGCCATGGTGTCTTCACGCTGAAGATACCACGGGATACTGACGGCCAGGGCGATCTCTGATAAAACGATCAGGCCGAAAAGCGTTATCGCAACGATTGTCAGCGTATTGCGCTTGAAGGCCGCTGACTGGATGATCTTTTTCTTTGCCACGGTTTTTATTCCTGAATAGTCTGACTTTTCCGCTTCTGCTTAAATATACACGCCGGAAGCATTTTTTTCAATGGACGGTACGGATCTTCTCCACAAGAGAGGTGGTTGACAGTCCGGGGAGGAAGGGCATGAAACGGATGTCAGCTCCACAGGAAAGAAGGGCCTCACGCTCTTCCGCTGCCAGCGTTTCCAGCGTGTAGTCTCCTGCCTTGACATAAACATCCGGTTCCAGAGCCGCCAGTTCTTTCGCACAGCGCATGCCGTCAAAGATCACCACGCGGTCCACGGCACGCAATGAGGCCAGAAGATAAGCCCGGTCCTCTTCGCTCACCAGCGGCCGCTCCGGCCCCTTGAGTTCACGGACAGAGGCATCGGAGTTAATCAGCACCAGCAACGCATCCGCACAGTTTCGCGCGCGCATGAGATAACTGGCATGACCTTTGTGCATCAAATCAAAGCAGCCGTTGGTAACAGCCACTTTATATCCTTCAAGGCGCATGTATTCACGCCATTTGACGGCCTCGTCCAGAGAGAGGACCGCCAGGGCTGGATCTGTCATCATTTTTCTTCACTCTCCAATCCCCGGACAACGACACCCGCCTCTTTCAAAAGAGCCGTGGAAACGTCATCTATCGTATAACGCTTGTGGTACACCACCTCGACGATCCCTGCATTGATAATCATTTTAGCGCAGGTCAGACAGGGACTGAAGGTGGTATATAAGGTGGAACCCATGACCGCGATCCCGTGGTAAGCGGCCTGGACAATGGCATTTTCCTCTGCATGACTGCAGAGACAATCTCCCAATCCGTGGCCGGAGGGCGTATCGGAGTTGCAGCGGGGACAACCGCCGTCGGAACAGTTGCGGACCCCCCGGGGCGTTCCGTTGTATCCCGTTGAAATGATACGGCGGTCACGGACAAGGACGGCTGCCACATGACGGCGGGTACAGTTGCTCCGTGATGCCGCTACAAGTGCTATATCCATAAAATACTGATCCCACCCCGGACGTGATTTGTCACTCATGTTTTACATCTCCTGTCTCATGGTTTGATATGTCAGCAGAGCCAGCAGCCGTTTCGGAGAATAAATCACGACCAGACTGCCATCCCTCTGTAAGTGGATTTTTTTGAAGATTTTGCAAAAGTATTTATATTCCCGTGAACTGTGGAGCCGGGCAAGTATCTTGAACATGATCTTTTCTGAAAGGCTCCGGGGCAGCGGAACGATCCCCAGACGGCAGTTGTGGATCTTGACTGACAGCATGTTGTTTTCAAAACGGGGCGTCGCTGTGACCTGCCAGCGCATGACGCCGCCGAAAAGCCACTCAAAGCCCGTGTTCAGCGGATAGACCGCCTGGATATGCCCCCTGCCGAATACCGGTTCAAAATAACGGGGTTCCGGTCCATCGTACCTGCCTGCCAGTTTTGCTGCTGAAAAACCGTAGTCGATCAGACGGAAAAGAGATTCAAGTTCAGAGGTTTTCAACACAAGGACCGCCTCTTTTCGTCTTTCCTGACGTTTGAACGTCTCCACGGAAAGCTGCCGGATCAGTTTTTGCTGGAGACGGAGATCTTCCGCCGTCAACGGCTGAAGCGGCAGATGCTTGCGGGAAGAAAAAACCGATGCCGTCAGCACCGTTGCTCCCGTCAAAATCAGCAGAATGACTGCCAAAACAGACCAAAGCACCCATTGGAGCCGCCTTGAGGGGCGGGGGGACGGCTGGACCGTATTCTCTTCCTGTGTGCTGTTGTTCATGTCGTTTTTCAATTTTGCGTATAGACGGCCGGACGGATGTAAACCAGTTTTGTCAAATCGTTGTCAAACTCCTGAACGGCGGTCGAGGCAAGAAGTGCCGTATCGGCATGCGCAAAGGATCCGAGGGAAATGCCGGCGGGAAGGATCTTTCTGACAGCCTCTTCCTCGCCGGAATAAACCACCAGTTTCTCTCCGGGACGGGCGGCGAAAAAGGAGGCGGCCTGTTCGCTGTTCAATACAGCCGTCTCCCCGGTGGGAGCCAGATCGCCCGCTGCTGTTTTGACCACACCGAAGTAAAGGATCTCTTTGTTGCGTCCGTCATAGACGGCTCCGGCTTTCTCGCCGGGAGCCAGATCCAGCATGCCCGCCAGCGCGACTGCACCGGGAACACAGCGGCATTTCACATCCTCTTTGCCCAGACACCAGGCGGAAACAAGGGCGGCCACAAGACGCAGTCCTGTGAAACTGCCGGGTCCTGAACCGACCGTCCAGCGCTTGACGGAGGAAAATTCCACGCCGTTGGCTTTCAACGTTTCAAGTATGAAATCAGGCAAGGCCGCCGCATCGCGTCCACGCATGGGACGGTATTCAAGGGCGATCACTTTTCCCTCTTCAAGCAGCGCAAAGGCTGCGTGATCCGGAGCCGGATCAATAACTGCACTGTACATCAGTAGTCTGCTCCCTCTTTCAGGATGGCGTCGATCATCTCACTGTCAGTCAAACGCTTGCGCTGATAGATGACTTTCCCTTCCTTCAAAACGATCTCACCGGGCATGCTCCGGAGATTATAGATGCTGCCCATGGAGTAACAGTAGGCTCCCGCATTGCGGATCGCCAGAATATCATATTCGCGGATCTCCGGCAATTCCCGCTGTTCGGCAAAACGATCTCCTGTTTCGCAGATATTGCCGCAGACATCGTACAGCGCCCTGGGACCGCCGGGGTTGCTCAAGTTGTCGATGATATGATAGGCCCCGTAAAGCATGGGACGGATCAGCTGGGGGAAACCGGAATTGCAGCCGGCGATGAGACGCTCCCTGTTGCGCTTGAGGGTGTTGACCTCCGTCAGCAGCACACCGGACTCTGCCACAAGATATTTGCCCGGTTCGAAACGCATGACAAGCTCTTTGCCGTAACGTTTGCAGAAATCCGCAAAGAGAGAGGCGATCTTTGCCCCCATGGCCACGTAGTCGATGCGGGCTTCTCCCGGCTGGTAAGGCACTTTGAAGCCGCCGCCGAAGTCCAGAAATTCCAGTTCCGGAAAGTTTTCAGGCGTGGCGATATCCATGAGTTTGCCCATGGCCGTGTAAACGGATTCCGCGTGCTGAAGGCCGCTGCCGGTGTGTTCGTGGAGTCCGATCACATGGAGATCCCCCTCTTTCACCAGAGCTTTGACCTCTTCCACATCGGAGAGCAGGATACCAAATTTGGTCAGCGCTCCGGCGGTCATGGTATGGATGCTGTCGCCGTCGCACACATCGGGATTGAAACGCAGACACAGCTTCATGCCTTTGCGGGTCCCGGCGATCTTGCGCAGACGGGAAAGGGAACCGATGTTCATAACAACGCCTGTCGCGCAGACTTTGTCAAACTCCGCATCGGTCATGTTATTGGCGGTGTAGATGATTTTATCCTTGGCGAATCCCAGCCGCAGCGCCAGCTCGACTTCGGCCGGACTGACGGCGTCGATGCCCGAACCGGCATCCCGCAGGAGTTTCAGCAGACCGATGTTGTAATTGGCCTTGAGCGCATAATGGATCTGCAGGGTGGGACAGGGAATGAAATCATACAGGTCACGGTAACAGTTGATGACCTGCTCCCCGTCATAAACAAAAAGAGGAGTGCCGTAATGAGCGGCCAGTTCAAGAAGTTTTGTGTTGGAGATCATTTGTTCTGCTCCGGATATTGAGTGATGACAGCAAGGATCTCAAGAGGAGATGTTCCGATATTTTTGACAGCATGTCCGGCACCGTTTCCGGTGAGGACGGCATCTCCGGCAGAGACTTTTCTGACAGTTCCGTTGTCATCTATTTCGGCTTCTCCCCGGATGATGAAAAACAGCTCTTCTTCGTTCTCATGGCGGTGAAAACCGATGGAACATCCGGGCTCAAGGGTCAGTCTGCCGCAGAGCCGGGCGGGGGAAAGCATTTCCGTCCCGCATTCAAAAAGATGTTCGATCCTGACGCTGCCGGAGCCGCCGCGCATTTCTTTGCGCTCTTCGCTCCGGTATTTTCCCTGTTCGCGTATCATGATATTCTCTCCTTATGCCAGAGGACCGAAGATGTTGCCGTACTTTTTCTCGTTCAGAGCTTCCACGTAGGCACTGATCTTGGTTTCTGTACTGCAGGGGTCGATGGTGGTATCCACACAGTCGCCGTCCAGCATCAGCAGAGGAACACCTGCCTTGTTGAGTTCTTCGCGCAGATGCTTGGCAAAGGAGCTGTCGGACATGGAACAACGGCCGAAACCGTGGTTGTAGAGGATACAGCCGTTGATGCCGATCTTGCGGGCCTCTTCCACAATGGAACGCACCCGGAGCGCCGGATCAAGGAATCCTGTGGTCAGCAGCTTTTTGGCCAGACTGCGGTAGGGATCATCGGGATCAAGATCTTCCCAGCCGATAAAGTTCACCTCTTCAAAGACGATGGGCGCACGGCACTGGATCTCAATGTAATCAAGCAGTGAGCTGTCGTAGAAGGGGGGCAAATGCAGCCAGAGCAGACGGTGAGTGCTGTCGATATCCACCTCTTTTTCCCGCGCGTCGCGGATCTCAAGCAGTTCTTCGTAGAGTTTTTTCTGGATATCGGTCAGCTCTTTCCGGCCCCAGAGCTGGCTGAAGATATTGGCAAAATAAATGGCCTGTCCGCCGCGGATCAGCGGCGGAGACTGGTAACGCAGCTCGTTGCAGAGAACGGAGTATTTTCTTGCCTCGTTGGAGTGGAAACAGGCTTCAGCAAGTCTTCCCATATCCATTTTCAGACCGGTGGCCTTTTCAAGGGCATTGACGCTCCGGGCGATTTCTTCGGCCATGTGTTCCACGTTGCTTTCGCAAAGACCGCCGTCAGCGGGCGTATGCAGAGAGATGAAATGCTCTTCGATCCCGTAACTGCGGGCCAGATCGCGGAAGATGCGCTCTCCCTGCTGGCAGGGCTGACTGGTGGAGATCACCGCTGAAGGCTGAGGCAGTTTGACCCCTTCCAGCACACGCAGGAAGGAGCAGGTCTCGGCGGAAAATCCCTTGCAGGCCGCCTGATCGAAGGCGCTGCGCACTTTGCGCTGACTGCGGGCCATCAGGGCTGCATAGGTCTCAAGGGTCAGGGAACGGACGCCCAGGGCATTGATGATCTCGCTGGGGAAGAAGAGATTACGCCAGACGAGCTTCTGTTCTCCCCGTCCCAGAAAATCGGCCCGGGTGGCCTTGGCGCGGAGTCCCACGGAATCCAGTTTCTTTTCCGGCGGCGGCAGACCTGCCTCTGTGTCGAGTTTGCCTTTGAGTTCAGAGAACTGCCGGGCCAGACAGGCGGCGCCCAGAGCGCCCATGACACCGTTGAATTCCGGCGTCACGATATTGTTGCCGGTAATCTGACGCAGATAATAGGCCACGGCCCGGTTGTAGGCGACGCCTCCCTGAAAGATGATATCGCCTTTGTAATCCAGAAAGAGCTGGCCCACGCCGGACATGATGGTCCGGGCCTGAGCGCGGCAGGCGCCGCCGATGATATCCCCCAGCGGAAAACGGTTCTTGAACTTGTTGATGCTGGTGGCGGAAAGCACGGCGCACACGGAGGAAAACTCAAGCGTACTGTCGTAATTGGCTTTATCGGCCATCTGTTCCACCGGGACACCCAGTTTTCCGGCGACGCTGTCAAGGAAGGCTCCGGTACCGGCGGCGCAGATGCCGCTCATTTTATAGTTCCAGATCTCCATATCGTCATTAAAGACCATGGCCTTGCTGTCCTGACCGCCCACGTCCAGAATGGCTTTGCAGTTGGGGAAAAAGTGTTTGGCACCGGCCACATGGGCGGTGACTTCGCTGACTCTGAAGTCGTAGGGCAGAAAATCTGACGTATCGGCAACGATCTGGCTGCCGGTGACAACGGTACAACTGATATCTTCGATGCCTTTGAGTCCGGAATCGGCCAGAAATTTATCCACAGTCTGACGGAGCTGACCGAAATTGCAGGCGCCGCAGCGGGAGCAGACGCCCGAACAGCGCACTCTGCCGGTATCCACGGGACGGGTACGCTGATAAAGCGTCTGCCGGACACGGCCGTTCTCATTGATAAGAGCCGCTTTGAAGGTCGTTGAACCGATATCTATACCAAGATAGAGTTTTTCCATAATTTTTTCCAGATTTTGTCCCGGTTTTTGGCACCGGGATTTTTCAGATATAAAAGTACAAATATAATATATCCCTTGAATGTTCAAAATTCAAGGGATATTTTTTGCTGCTTTTCCGGGGGGAACTGCTTATTGCCGGGCCGCCTTTCTGACGGCGCAGATCCACTGATAAAACTCCGGCGTACACCAATTTTCAGGAGCGGCGTTGAGGATGTCGAGGACATTTTCCACCAGAGGACGCGTCCGGATGCTCATCAGATCCGCGTCTCCCAGCCGGGTGTGGGCGACAAGGCCCCGTTCTTCCAGCTTTTCGCGCATTTTCACGCCGGGATAGAAAATCCAGAAAATGGATTTGCAGTCCATGGCCAGCTGGGAACGGAACTCCATGTACCGCTCCGGAGGCAGCTGGGATAAAAGCCCTTCCACAAAACGGGATTCTATGTGATGTTTCATGGTGCAGCTGTTCATATCCACACCGATGAAACAGTAGAGCGCGTTCCACTGATAAAACTTGCTCCACGGCGTGATCTCCGCAAAGGACTGCTCGCTCCACGGCGAGGGATAGGGACGGCCGCCGCCATGATTTTCCGTCAGCTCAACGGCTCTGGAACCGATGGCGCTCACAGAGTGGCTGAAGCTGTTGCTGCGGACAGAACGGGGGTCCCGGCGCAATGTCTCTGCAAGCGCACCGACCCAGGTGGGCGAGGTGTTGATATCGAACTTTTCCTTCGGACACTCTTCCGGATTGCCATTGTACCACAAAGAGGCCGCTCCCACCGTTCCGCCGGGAGAGGCGGCATCGAGGATACCGTCAATAACGGAAAGAGCGCCGCCCTCCACATGGCCCATACTCTTGAGGGAACCGTGAAACATCACGGTATCCCCCGGAACAGTTCCCGCTTGTTTGAAAGCAGTGGCGATATCTTTCTGTGTGACGGTCGTCATTTAACAGCCTTCACAGCAAGTTTTACGGGGATGCCGTTGAGTTCGCAATCCACATCAGCGGCTCCTTCAAAGGCGATGCTCTGCGCAAGGACTTCTCCGGCCACGTACTCTTTGTAGGCTGCGATCATGCCGGCTTTTTCCTCAGGCAGAAGGCAGACCAGGTCGATGCGGTCGGTGACTTCCAGCTTCATTTCTTTACGCAGATTCTGGACCTTGCTCACCAGTTCGCGGGCGAAACCTTCGGCGATCAGTTCATCCGTCAGTTCCGTGGCAAGAGCGATGGTGACGCCGTTTTCACTGGCGGCGACCATGCCGGGTTTTTCTTCGCACTGGATGATAAGATCATCTGCGGTGATGTCTGCCGTGTTGCCGTTGGCAAGGGTCAGCGTGATCTTGCCGCCGGCGATGAGAGAGGATATTTCCGCTCCGGTGAACTTGGCGATCTGTGCGGCGGCCTCCTTCATGTCCTTGCCCAGACGGGAACCCAGAGCCTTGAAGTTGGCTTTGCAGCTGCGTTTGACCAGTTCCGCTTCGTCGGAGGTGAATTCAACGTTCTTGACGTTGAGTTCTTCGGCGATGATGGCGGCGGTCTTTTCCAGCATCCCGCGGGTCTTTGCATCTCCGGCGGCAAGAATGGCTCTGGCCAGAGGCTGACGGACCTTGAGGTTGTTGGCCGTGCGCAGGAAACGTCCCAGCGAGACAGCGGTCATGGTGAAGGACATCTGCTCCTCCAGATACTCGTCGCGGCAGTCATCCGGAACAGGATAATCGCAAAGATGGACGGATTCAGGCATCTCTTCCGTGCGCAGAGCCCGGTAAATGGCTTCGGTGGTGAGGGGGATGAAGGGCGCGGCC
>JAFVYP010000081.1 GCA_017508555.1 Lentisphaeria bacterium | reverse complement strand
CATACAGAAAAAAATATAGCACACACAATAAAAAAAAGCAATAAAAAAATATTAAAAAGTTGAAAATTAAAGTATTGGGTATATTTTATAAAAGAGAGAATATCCTATTTTTACAGGGAAAAATAGAACAAGTTGCATGAAGCGGGAAAAGAAACACTTCAAATATCAGCTGATCCACGATGCCCTTGCCGCCCGGATCGCGGCAGGTCTCCTGGAGCAGCTGCCGTCCGAACAGGAGCTGAGCAAAGAATTTTCGGCGGGCAGAAATATTGTCCGTCAGGCTTTGCAGATGCTGTCGGATGAGGGATATATCATCAAAGAACGGGGCCGGCATACGCGGATCTGCCGCCGGAAATTTGCAGATCCTGTCAGAGAGGCCAAACTTGTTCTTCTCCAGCGCCACGATTACCAGGGGGCCAATGACAATCCGGTTTACGCGGGGATTATTGCAAAACTCCTGGAGATCGCCGCCGGCAGGGGATGTCTGATCGAACTTCTTTATCTGCCGGCTCCGGGAAATAATCAGTATGCCCGCTTCGTCGCAGAAAAACTCCGTGAAGCTGACGGGATCTTTCTCACAGTCCTGCGCCTGAAAGAGCCTCAGGATGAGATCGCACAGATCCTTTCAGCGCATCCGCGCACTGTCTGCATCGACAATGCCGTCGGCAGTTTCGGAAAATATCATGTGGGAACAGACAACTATTCCGGCGGATGGATCGCTGCTGAACAGCTCGCTGCCTGCGGCAGAAAAAATCCGCTCATCTACGGCTGCGGCAACTCCTTTTCTGAATACAGCCCCATGATCGAACGCGCCATGGGTTTCCGCGACGCTTGCAGTTTCCTCTTCGGTAATTTCAATCGCAATGAACAACTTATTCTTGATGAAGTCTCGCCCGAATTTCACATTGTTTACAGCAGTATGAAAAAACAGCTTGAAGCCGGTGGATTTTTCGACTCGGTCTTTGTTTTGAGCGATCATGCGGCGGTCTATACTGTCCGCGCGCTGCGCGCACTGGGCAAAAATGTCCCGGAGGACACCGCCGTCATCGGATTCGACGGCATCGCTGACAGAGGAGAATTTGCCGAACTTACCTCTATCCGCCAAAACATCGAAGGCGTTGCAGCAGAAAGTTTTCATATCATGGAAAAACTTCTGCGCAACGAGATCATCACAGGCTCCATTTCCCTCGTTCAACCGGCGATAAAAGCAGGAAAAACCCTGTCAGATCATTGAGCCGCACTTAAAAAACAGACACTGAAATACCGCGGCGGCAGCGTGACTGTAAAGGAATTGCCTTTGGGGACAGCGGGCAGTTCTTTTTCAAAATCCCGCAGCCGCATGGAGGGGCTGCCCAGCAATTTCTCCGTATCCACAGTGACCGTGATCTTTTGAGTTTCCGGGGTATCGTTCAGCAGATACATGGCCGCTTTCCGCCTGCCCTGCATCGCTGAAACAAGGGTCCGGCCGGGAGATGAACACGCAACAAGCCAGGGCTTTTCATTTTCCCAGTAAGAGATGAATCTCAAGTTCCGCAGAGAACCGAAATGTTTCAGCTGCTCATCGTAAAGACGTCTGACAGTTTTACGTGTCCAGGGGTCCCACTCCCAGATAAAGACATTGTGCGTCAGAGCATATCCGGCAAAATGCCTCAGTGCGCGGTACATTTCAGGCGGTGGCGGATCCGCCCGCCAGAGCTTGACCCGGTCCGGACGGCGCATGCCGGCAGCCCGGACAAGCTGGGGAATGAACACCAGATCAAAGCCCATACTGCCTGTCTGATAGCTGGAACGGAAAAATTCCGGTGTAAAGACGCCGTAATAATTTTCCTTATCCACCACCTCATTGCCATAGAACGTTTCTCCATCGACGACGCAGTCGGCAAAGGCTGCGACCGGCAGTACCTTGGCACGGCCTGTCATGTGCAGCATGTGCATGAAATCCGGATTTTTCTTTTTGGTCAAATGATACATGCGTTTCTGGAACTCACGGACTGCCATCACATTGAAAGATGGCCACAAATTTCCGTAACTGTCTGTCCACGAACAGCCGTGAGCAGCATTGTCGCAAAGGCGGGGACCCACAAGGTCAAAGTACATGTTGTCAAGCGCATAAGCCGGATGAGTGATGAAACGTCCGATCTGCCAGGTTTTGAAATCAAAGAAGGATCTGCTGTTCAGGCATCCGAATGTCCAGAAATACCGGTTGCGCTCTTCGCGTGTCCGGATCGGATATTCGATGATATACTGGCCGATCCTGCCTGCGATCCACTCTTTGCAGTACCAGGCCCACTCCGGAGCGAACGGGGAAAAACCGTTGCTGCTGCAGTACTGGAAATAGGGAAATCCGGACTTTTTCCAGAATTCACGGGACTTTTGATGCTCCTCTTTCAGAAAAAATTCAGGCGCAGGATCATGGTAATCAAAATAGGTCGAAGAGTGATCCTTATAGGACCAGCGTCTGACATCGTTCCGCGGCGCAGGCGGCTTGACGGGAGAACCCTGCAAACCGAATTCAAACACATAATCCCCGTCGATCCTGACCGGACGGTCGATCATGCAGAGCCTGACCAGACGTTCTCCGCTCCCGTAGGGAATGATCTCCACACTGTTGTTGACCCGGGTATTGCGCCAGTTTTTCAAGTTTTCAGCAAACCAGCAAAGACCGAGATTGTCTCCGCCGACCCAGAAAACAGGGGAGGAATAAAGATTTTTATGCCATATTTTCTCTCCCAGCACCCCGTTGCCGCCGAAACTGGCCGTATGGGTATCCACACTGCTGTTGCTGTGGACAAGATGTCCCTCTGCCCGTCTCAAAGGAAAATGCAGTTCCAGATTTTTCACCAGGACCCCTTTGCCGTTCAGCGTCAGCTTCACCCACATCATCCCGTCGTATTCGAAGCGGAAATCTGCCCGGACTCTGACATTGTCAACATATCCATCGGAACGGGCATACACCACGTCCGGAGCGGATTTGACAATGGAAAAAACCGCATTTCGGACAGCTTTTCTATTGATAAGCAGTTCCGCAGGACGGGTGAACAGATTGTTTTGATGCGTTCCGAACCAGTCAGGAAAAAGAGATTTTCCAAAGCGGTAAGACTGCATTTTGAAAGCAAGAGAGCTGCCTTTGATCCGGATGGGCGTCCACGGCGGCGGGACCTCTCCCGGGAAGACGCCGGTTTTGTTGTTCCGCCAGCTTTCCCGGGCGCCCGGTTTGCGGAGGATCTGGATGAATTGGCCCTTCTGAACTTTTCCGGCAGCGTCCAGGGACGTGCAGCAGACATCGTAATCCCCCGCCGGAAGCCGGGAAAGATCCAGAAAAATCTCAGAAAAGATCGAACCGCCGGCAACTGAAAATCTTTTTTCCAGTTTGACAAGACCCTTTTTCCGCTCTTTGAGCTGAACAAGCAGCGCGTTTCCCGGCGTGCCGGACTCATTTTTCACCGCGATCTGCAGCCGTTGACCGGGAATATCCGTACAGATATACTGGACAGTCAGGGGAGATGGCACTTTTCCGGTGAGCATGCTCCGGTAAAGGATCTTGCCCTTTTGTGACAGCTCCGTGGTAAGCATACCGTTCGGCGGCATGCTGCGGCGGATCACTGCTCCGGAGACGCCGGTCTCTTTTTTCTCATCGAACCAGATCCTGCCGCTGTTCAGATAATTTGCCCGGAGCTGGACGGGAACGCCGCTGGAAGCCCGGATCTCAACGGCTCCGGTATTGAGATTTCCCCCGAAAGAAACAGTATAAGAGGGCGCACCCGGGTCCGGATAAAAGTCGATAAAACGGACCGTATCCAGAAATTTCCGGCGGACAGGCGCTATACAGATCCCTCTGGTCGTGGCCTGGGTATCCAGCAGAGCCCTGCAGAAATTCAAGCCGTATCTGCCGTTTTTGTCAGGAGCCCCCAACTCTTTCAGAGGGACCGCCATTTCAACGATCCAGCGGCCGTTGCGGATCACACTTGCCGTTTTGAGATCTTTCAAATCCCATTCTGAATTATTTTTTTCCAGCCTCTTACTGTCATAAACCACATTCCGCGTATTGACGACAATCTGTTTGATACTCTTGTCTCCGCAGAGGATATCCAGCTCAACAGAGTCATCGGCATAGACAGGACCGTCCCGGTGGGAGACTTTGGCAAGAGGAGCTTTTTCCATGGGACTATCCATCGCCGCATAAAGATATTTATCATCAACCCCCAAATACCACCGGGCCTGCACCGGGGAATAACTGCCCTGCAAAGTCAGAAAACCGTTGCCCGATGCAGCATACTCTCCGGGACGGATGACCCCGTCGGTCTGAGCCGTCGAGCGGCCGCTGCGGAGAATGAAGCGGTCAAGACTGCTCCGGACAAGCGATCCCAGTTCATTACATTCATTGACGATCTCATCCGCCTTGAACGGACGGTTGAAGATCTTCAATTCGTCGATATCCGTCCATCCGCGCACCCTGTTTTCCCCCCATGCAAGAGCGCCGATATAAAGATTTTTCCACGGCTCTTTGCTCCATGCTGCATCCCGTTTCATCGTTCCGGTCAGCTGACCGTCGATGTAAAGCTGCCATGATCCAGGAGTCCATACAACAGCGTAATGATGCCATTCCCCATCCTGCCACCGGCTGATGTCAAAAGGGATATGACCGTTTTTTTTGCCGGCACCTTCAAAAACAGCCAGTTTGCCGTTGGTCAATTTGTAACAGAAAAAAGCACTTTTCCCGCGACCGGAAACAAGATGCTGGAATCGGGCCTTCTGAACACTCCAATCCACCGGTTTGAACCAGAAAAGAAGCGTTCCCTGACGGATATCCATGTTGTTAAGTGCCGGAAAACGGAGCATTCGCCTGTTTTTGCCTGCCTTGTCAGCGCCGATACGCAAAGCCTGTTTTTTCAATCCGGGAACAAAACTTGTTTTGGAGTTTCCCGTGAAAACCCCGCGGCTCTCTCCCATAGCCTGATCGGCACTCAATTTGCCGTCAAATGAACAATAAAAGGTCATGCCCGCACGGGAAGCACTGGTGTCAAGATATTCATCCCCTCCTGCCCTGCAAAAACAGAACAGGAACAGTAATGCCGATACAAATCTTTTCATTTTGTTGTATCCCTGTTTAGATCATGCGGTCAATAGAGCCAGCTTGAAGTTCCCCGTCCGTCAAGGTGAGGCGCCGTGGGTTTCTTGAAGGCAATATCCATAGTGCTTGTTTTGGCTCTGGAAGCTGCATGTCCGTCTGCAAACAAAACATTGATCTGTCCCGCATGGCGGTAGGCGACCAGCTCAGAACCGCCGTCAGCAATATAACGTACATGAAGTTCGTAGGCGGCCATGTTTTCAGGAGCTTTCCCCTCATTATTCATGCGGTTATCCCAGCAGTATCCCGTCTTGGAAGGACGCGGAAGCTGCGTCGTTTTGAGCCCTTTGTAATTTTTGTAGAAGGCTCCGGTCCCGTAAACAGTACGGTATCCCAATGCCGCATTGACCGTATAATTTGTGTAAAATGGTCCGCCGCTTGTATTGAAAGAATGGATCGTTTTATCTTCAGACGGACACATGAAAAGTTTATAAACTTTGATGTTTTGGATCCAGGCCGCACTGCCGGGCGTGTTGCCGGGACTGTTCATTTCCTCTTCATTATTGAAAGCCCCCGCATATCTGCCGATACTCTGTACCCAGGTCAGTGTGGCCGCAGGACGCCAGTCGTAACTTGCCGGGAAAAAGTCGATGTTATCCTGCGTATATCCAAGCAGCGCCGAACCGATCTGCTTCTGCTGACTGGTGCAGTTGATCGCT
>JAFVYP010000080.1 GCA_017508555.1 Lentisphaeria bacterium | reverse complement strand
GATGCAGGTATAGTTTTGGGTTTGCTTACAAAAGATTTCTCGTCGGGGAGTGACCGGACAGCTTCGGCAAATTTGGCCGCCGTGGGATTTTCAGCCCAACGGGTCGGCAGATACTGGTCAAAAAGCACACCGATACGGGCGGAGATCCAGGAGCGGATATGGACACCGTTGGTGATGTGGCGGATGGGGATCTCTGCCACAGAACGCTGGGGCCAGAGATGTTTCCACATGGAACGGGCCACCTCGCCGTGAAGTTTGCTGACACCGTTGCAGTAATTGGCCGCCAGACGCAAGCCGAAAACGGTCATGGACATTTCATGAAACTGCTCTCTTTCGCCGATGGCGATGCCCCAGTTGATGACTCTTCCGGTATCCAGTTTGGCTTCGGCGGCAAGGGTATTGAGGTAAGGCCGCAGCAGATCGACGGGGAACACCTCATTGCCTGCCGGAACAGGCGTATGGGTGGTGAAAACGTTGGAACGCCAGACGGTTTCCAATGCCACGGCCGGTTCGTAGCCCCGGTCATTGACCAGATGCGAGATACGGGCCAGAGAAAGGAATCCGGCATGCCCCTCATTCATGTGGCACACCTGGGGTTCGCATCCCAGGGCCAGCAGGGCTTTGATCCCGCCGATGCCCAGCAGCAGCTCCTGATGAAGGCGCATGGTTTTGTCGCCGCCGTAAAGCCGCCAGGTCACGGAACGCAGTTCCGGAGGATTCTGGGGGATCTCGGCATCAAGCAGGATCAGAGGGACATTGCCGATACGCAATATCCACACTGCCGCATGGAGCATGCGGTCGATGAGAGGAACGCTGACGATGATCTCTTTGCCGTTTTCATCTTTGGCCCTTTCGATGGGCAGATCGTGGATCTCTGCAACCGGGTAGTGTTCCGTCTGGTAGCCGGAACGGTCAAGGACCTGCCGGAAATACCCCTGCCGGTAAAGAAGTCCCACACCGGCAATGGGCAGTTTCATGTCGCTTGCGGCTTTCAGATGATCGCCGGCAAGGACGCCGAGGCCGCCGGAAAAGATGGGGATACTCTCGTGGATGCCGAATTCCAGAGAAAAATAGGCGATGGTCCGGTTGGCAAAGTTGTCTTTCTCAGGGATCTGGCGCTCAAACTCATTCTGTACGGCATGGAGCTGCCGGAGATAGGTGTGATCTTTGGCCAGCTCTTCGAGGCGGTGCTGTGAGACCCGGCGCAGATAGGTTTTGGCATTCCCTGAAAGTTCACGCCACAGATAGGGATCGATACGGACAAAAAGCTCAACGGCCTGGGGATGCCAGCACCACCAGATATTGTTGGCCAGTGTCTCAAGAAATTGCAGCTCTGCCGGGATCCGGGGCGCCACGTTGAAAAGTTGCAGATTCATAAGGTTTGAGTTCCTGAAATTTATTTCGGCTCCA
Source organism: Lentisphaeria bacterium (assembly GCA_017508555.1). Lineage (GTDB taxonomy): Bacteria > Verrucomicrobiota > Lentisphaeria > Victivallales > Victivallaceae > UBA1784. Next base: position 443 of record JAFVYP010000080.1, on the reverse strand, counting down.
CTTTGATCACGCTGTTGAGCTCACCGAAACCGTTGGGTGCAAAGCAGCAGTTGTTTCCGTCGAGTCTCCATTCGCCGTTGACAACAAATTTGTATTGATATTCGCCGGGTTCGAGGAGCAGGCGGCATGTGTAAGAACCGCATTTTTTTCTGTCATTCATCCGGGTGGTCATCTGCCAGTTGTTGAAACTTCCGGCGAGAAACACCTCTTTCCCGGGGGCATCTTCAAATGCAAAGTTGACAGCACGGCGTCCGGTGGTGTTCCGGGTTGTTTTTTTAACAGCGCTCATGATCTATGGACTCCTTTTTTTCTATGATGAAACAGCGGAATTTTCCACAGATACAATATACATCATCAACAGGGATTTTACAAATTTTTGATTGCAAAATCCCCGTTTCGTGAAGCCGCTGTATGCTGAATGGGCAACCGTCAGCGGGCGTCGT
>JAFVYP010000010.1 GCA_017508555.1 Lentisphaeria bacterium | reverse complement strand
TGGGGGCAGGGGATCGGGATATGGTTTCAGGGAAAAACGATCTTTCCTGGGCGCCGGAATTCAACATGGCGTTTCCCGGGACCTTTGAGCCGGATGTCCTCCTTTATGACGGAGACAGAATCACGCTCGGCAATGTGACCGTGGCGTGTGTTGCCACTCCCGGCCACTCTCCGGGGACCATCTCTTACTTCTGGAATGCCGGGACCCTTGACGGCCGGGAGATCCGGGCCGGGATGCTGGGGGGCGCGGGAATGAATACTTTAACCTCCAAATATATCCGCAAATACGGCCTGGAGAAGGAGGATTGGCGCGGCGCTTTTGCCAAAACCCTTGAGCGCTGCCGCAAAGAGCATGTGGATCTGCTGATCGGCAACCATACCGATCAGAATGAACTGCTTGAAAAATATCCTCTTCTGGCGGCGGGCAGGACGGATGTTTTCGTTGACAGTTCCATGTGGGGGAAACTTCTGGATACCGTTGAGAAACGTTTCAGGGATCTGCTGGCCTCTGATCCGCTTTGAAGTCTGCTGTAAAATCAGACGATTTGCATTTTTTTTATTCGGGGTGTATATTACAAAATTGTAATGTTTGTTTTCAACAGAAATAAAAACACAAAAAAAGGGGTTGCTTATGCTGTCTTGGTTGGATTATGTGATTTTGATTGTTCCGTTGGCGTTTGTTTACTGGATGGCCATTTACAGCCGCCGTTACATTCGCGGTGTTGTGGATTTTCTTTCCACCGGGCGTCTGTGCGGACGTTATGTGATGAGCGTAGCCGGCGTCGCCTCCGGTTTGTCGATCATCGGAGTTGTGGCTTATGTTGAAGTGCATTACAAGACCGGTTTTGCCTTGAGTTTCTGGCAGAGTCTCATTCTGCCTGTTTCGGTATTGATGGGATTGTTCGGATTCTTCCACTACCGTTACCGTCAGACCAAAGCCATGAGCGTCGGTCAGTTCCTTGAAATGCGTTACAGCCGCAGGTTCCGTATTTTTGCGGCGGGACTGCGCAGTATTTCAGAGATGCTGGCCAACATGATCATGCCGGCAGTTGCGGCCCGTTTCTTCATTTATTTTCTTGATCTGCCGGCGTCTTTTTCTGTCTGCGGCATTGTATTCAACACCTTTGGAACGCTGATTTTTGTCAGTTTGGTCATGGCGATCAGCATCATCTGTATCAGCGGAGACCTGGGGATCACCATTACCGATACGCTTCAGGGGCTTCTGCTTTATCCGCTTCTGGTGGCATTCATCATCTTCTGTCTGGTGAAATTTTCCTGGTTTGAGGAGATCTCCCCTGTGATGTCCGACCGGGCGCCCGGAGAAAACTTCCTCAATCCTTATGACATCAAAGCGCTGCGCGACTTCAATTTCTTCTCGCTTGCCCTGACGATCTTTACCCTGTTTATCCACCGGGGCAGCTGGGTGACCGGCGGTGCCAGCAGAGCCCGTTCTCCCCATGAGCAGAAAATGGCCGGACTGCTGGGTGACTGGCGCGGCGCCCTCAACATTCTTTTTTATGTGCTGATTGCGGTGACGATCCTGACGGTGATGAACCACGTGAACTTTGCGCAGGATTCCAAAAAGATCCGCACTGAGCTGAGCAGTCAGGTGGCCCGTCAGATCGCTCCCACGGAGGCTATCCGCAAGGAGCTGATCTCTTCCGTTGAAAAGATCCCTGCCCACAACCACATCATCGGCAAGGATGCGCCCTTGTCTGAAAAGAAAAACCTTGATACGCCCTATCTGGATGCGGCCCGGAAATCCTTGAGCAAAGCTGCCGACAATCAGGACAGTGCGCTCTATCAGCAGTTCCGTACGCTGTACCATCAGATGATGCTGGCTGTTTCCATGCGTCACATTCTGCCTTCCGGCATGCTGGGATTGTTCATGCTGCTGATGATCATGGCCATGGTCTCCACCGATGACAGCCGTATTTACAGTGCGGCCTCCACCATTGCGCAGGACGTTGTTCTGCCCTTGAAAAAGAAGCCTTTCACGCCCCGTGGCCACATGAATATGATCCGCTGGGTATCCGTCGGTATCGGCGTATTCTTCTTTTTCGGTTCCTTCTTCATGGCTCAGCTGGACTACATCAACCTCTTTGTGACGCTCATGTGTACCATGTGGCTGGGCGGCTGCGGTCCTGTGATGATGTTCGGACTTTACAGCCGTTTCGGCAACATCTGGGGCGCCTGGGCTTCATTGCTGACCGGTATGGTCATGGGATGCAGCGGTATTTTCCTTCAGCGCAAATGGGCGGATATCGTTTATCCCTGGCTGGCTGAACACAATATGGTGGAAAGTGTGGGCAAGGTCCTGACGACGCTTTCCCAGCCGTTGAATCCCTACGTCGTCTGGGAAATGAATCCGGTAAAGTGTCCCATCAACAGTTATGAATTTTATTTCATAACCATGATCGTGACGCTGTTCCTCTACTGTGCTGTTTCTCTTCTGACCAACATCGGCAGGGAAAAATTCAATCTGGATCGTATGCTTCACCGCGGCGCTTATGCCATTGACGGTGAAGTCAAGGCCAAAGTTGACTGGTCCTTCAAGGGGATCATCAGCCGTCTGGTGGGCATCACTCCTGAATACACCACCGGAGATAAATGTATTGCCTGGGGCTTGTTCCTTTACTCCATCGGTTACAAATTCTTCATCATCTTTGTCGGTGTGGTGATCGTCAATATGTTCATCCCCTTCAACATGACAGGATGGAGCAACTACTTCCTCGTCACCCACATGGTGATCCCGGGGATCGTGGCAGTCATCACCTCGGTCTGGTTCACCTTTGGCGGTGTGAAAGACATGATCCGTCTTTTCCGTGATCTCAAGGCCCGTACCGAAGTGGATATCCTTGATGACGGCCGCGTGGAAGGACACGTTTCTCTGGCTGATAAAAAGGCATTTGAAGCCATTGAGAAAAACGCGGAAGAGTCTGAAAGCAAATAATTGCTCACGTTTTTGCCCTGCACCGCAGAGGCTGTTCAAATCTCTGCGGTTTTTTATTTTGATTTTCTTGATATAATAGAATTTTGCTGTTATATTGGAACTGTCTCAAAAAAACAGTACATTTCAAGGATTTTTTATTATGGAATTCTACAATGCCGCCTCTGACCGTTATGATCTTATGCCGACCCGCCGCTGCGGAAAAAGCGGTGTGATCCTGCCTCAGGTATCGCTGGGATTGTGGCATAATTTCGGAAGCGTTGATTCTTTTGCCAATGCCCGTAATATGCTTTTCAGGGCCTTTGATCTGGGGATATTCCACTTTGATCTGGCCAACAATTACGGTCCGGAGCCGGGATCGGCTGAGGAGACTTTCGGAAAGATTTTCCGGCGTGATCTGAAAAAATACCGGGATGAGCTTTTGCTTTCCACCAAGGCGGGATATCTGATGTGGAAGGGACCTTTTGGCGAATGGGGATCCCGGAAATCCCTGATCGCCAGCTGCGATCAGAGTTTGAAGCGCATGGGCGTGGATTATGTGGATATCTTTTATCATCACCGTCCGGATCCCAATACGCCTCTTGAAGAGAGTATGCTGGCTCTGGATCATATTGTCCGGAGCGGTCGGGCGCTTTATGTGGGGATATCCAATTATTCCACCGGAGATGCTGCGCGTGCATTTGCGATTTTGCGGGAATTAAAGACGCCGGGAGTGATCTATCAGGGGGTGTTCAACATGCTTCGCCGGCACCATGAGGACAACGGTCTTTTTGACACGTTGGATAAAATCGGGATCGGCGCGATTTGTTTTTCTCCGCTGGCGCAAGGGATGTTGAGTACCAAATATCTGAACGGTGTACCGGGAAACTCCCGTGCGGCGCGGAATCACTTTTTGAAACAGTCCGCGTTGACACCGGAATTGCTTCAGATGATCGTGCAGCTTGACGGGATCGCCCGTGAGCGGGGCCAGTCGCTGCCGCAGATGGCTCTGGCCTGGATCCTCAGCCGCAAGGGCGTGACATCAGTTCTTTGCGGAGCAAGTTCTCCTGAACAGATCGCCGAATGTGCCAAAGCGCCGGAAAACACTCATTTTTCCGAAGAGGAATACCGTCTGATCGACGGGATCATTTTGGGTGAAAAGAAGGCATAGAATTTATTCATGCTTTTTTGAGATCTTACAAAAGGCTTTGTTTCCGCCGGGGGCATATAAACGCGCTGTTTCCCCCTTCTCCTCCGCAGCCTGTGAGTGCGGCAAATCCTCAGGAAACGGTATTGTTTCTGGTATAAACGTTGAGGGCCTTGGCGTAGGAGCAGTCGGGGGCAAGTTTCACTTTATGCGGCACATTGGCCCGCATATAGAGCGTGTCCCCCGCTGTCATACGCTTGCAGTTTTTTTCATCAAAGATATAAAAATCCAGCTCACCCTCCAGAAGGATGAAAAACTCCTCCGTATCGTGAAGCATGAAATCCCGCTCTTCAGCGGCCCGGTGGTATTCTATGATAAAGGGATCCATCAGGCGGTCGATCTGGCGGTAGGCCAATGCCCGGTAAACGATACCGAAATGTCCGCCGTTGTCGCGGATGACCTCCTCGCCTGAACCGATGTTGCCGAATGTATATTCAGGGATCCGGGCATCGGTCTGAAACAGAACCGTCAATTCAATGCCCAAAGCAGAGGCGATCTTGTTCACCGCCTTGAGAGAGGGCGTTATGCGGAAATTTTCAACCTGCGATATAAAACCCTTGCTGAAACCGCTTTTGGCGGCCAGCTGATCCACAGTCATCCCCTGGGCAATGCGCAGAGCGCGTACATTTTGCGATATTCTCAACAGATCCATTTTTATCTTTCCGTTTCCTTTTCCTAATGTAACGGCAAATCCGGAAAATTGCAAGTGGTTTACACTTGAATTTTTGTGTAGAATGATGTATTTTAATACTAAACAAACAACTAAACATTTTTTCAGAGGAACCCAACCATGTCCATCATCTATGACGCGGCGATCATCGGCGGCGGCGTGTGCGGCGCGGCAGCGGCGTACCGGTTGAGCCGTTATGATGTCAAAACGATCCTGTTGGAAAAGGAATCAGACGTAAGTTTCGGTGTTTCCAAGGCCAATTCGGGGATCGTCCACGGCGGTTTTCATTATTCAGCCCAAAGGACTCTCAAGGGCAGATTGGAGATCCGGGGCAATCTGATGTATGACCAATGGCATCAGGAACTGGATTTTGCCTTCAAGCGCTGCGGCATCCTGATCGCCGCCTTCAAGCCGGAGCAGATGGAGGAGATCCGCCGCCTGTATGAACAGGGAGTCGAAAACAATGTTCCGGGCATTGAGCTTTGTACCAGAGAACGCATGCTGGCGCTGGAACCCAAACTTTCGGAGACTGTCTGCGGCGGACTGCATGCGCCCGGCGGCGGCGTGGTGGAGCCTTACAGCCTGGTCTTTTCCCTGGCGGAAGCGGCGCAGCTCAACGGCGTGGAACTCAAAACCCGTTTCAAAACGGTTTCAGCCGTCAACACGGGGGACTACTGGGAGATCGGTTCTGAAAGCGGAGAAAAAGTACAGGCCAGATACGTCATCAATGCCGCAGGTCTTTTTGCCGATGAGGTCTCAAAAGTTTTCGGTGGAGAGGAATTTGTCATCTCTCCCCGAAAAGGCGAAGAATATCTTCTTGACCGTCTCTCTCCGGCCCGTCCGGAAAAGGTGATCTTCCCCGTTCCCGACGAACACACCAAGGGGGTCCTTGTGATCCCCACGGCGGGCGGAACGACCATGATCGGCCCCACAGCCCAGATCACCGGGGACAAAACCGACAACGCCACAACGGATTTGAATAAAAAATCTATTTTTGCCCTGGCGAAAAACATGGTGTCCGGCGTATCTGAAAAAGATCTCATCACCTCTTTTTCCGGATCCCGTCCCGTCATTGAAGGGAAAGAGGATTTTCTCATTCAGATCTCAGACAAAGCGCCCCGATTCATCCAGTGTGCGGGGATCCAGTCTCCGGGGCTGACCTCCGCGCCCGCCATTGCGGAGCTGCTTTGCCAGCTGCTGCAGGAGGCGGGATTGTTCCTCCAGGAGAAAACAACGCCCTTCATACTGCCGGAAAAGGTTCCGGCCATCCGCGAAGTCACGGCAGAAGAGGCAGATAAACTCTTCCAAAAAGATCCGGCCTGGACCCATATCATCTGCCGCTGTGAAAAGGTCTCCGAAGCGGAGATCCGTCTGGCCATCCGGAAAGGGCACACCACCCTTGACGGGGTGAAGCTGGCCACGCGGGCCGGTATGGGACGCTGCCAGAGCGGCTTCTGCTCCCTTGAGATCATGAAACTGATCGCAGAAGAAACCGGTACGCCCCTTGCGGAGATCATCAAACGGGAAAGTGCCGGAACCATCGTCACAGGCTGTCTGGGAGGAGAGAAGAAATGAAAACACGTACCGCTGATATTGCCGTCATCGGCGGCGGCGCCGCAGGATTGACCGCCGCCGCCCGCTGTGCCGCCGCAGGGAAAAAGACCCTGCTCATCGAGCGTCTCTCCCGTCCGGGAGGAGTGCTTCAGCAGTGCATCCACTCCGGCTTCGGCATCCACCGTTTCAACGAGGAACTGACCGGTCCGGAATACGCCCACAGGGTCCTGACGCAAGCGGAAGAGGCCGGCGCGGAGATCCTGCTCAACGCAACAGTCATGCAGATCGACGGAACAGGAGAAGTCAAAACGCTGACCGTTTATTCCCGGGATGAGGGCGTACTGCTGATCCGCGCCCGTGCGGTCATCCTTGCCATGGGCTGCCGCGAGCGCTGCCGGGGCAATCTGGGCATTCCCGGAGAACGCACGGCGGGGATCTTCAACGCAGGTCTCGCCCAGAAACTCATCAACGAGCAGGGACTTCTTCCCGGCACCCGGGCCGTGATCGCAGGTTCCGGAGATATCGGACTTATCATGGCCCGCCGTCTCTCCTGGTGCGGGGTCAAAGTGGCGTGCGTTATTGAGATCATGCCCTATCCTGCCGGTCTGAGCCGCAATATCGCCCAGTGCCTTGAGGACTTTGATATCCCCCTGCTGCTGTCGCACACCCTGACGGGGATCTACGGCAAAAAACGGGTGGAATATGTGACCATCGCGCCGCTGGTGAACGGGGTGCCGGATCTTGCGCAGGAAAAGAAAATAACGTGCGACACGATCCTCTTTTCCGTGGGTCTTGTGCCGGAAAACGAGCTGTCCCGTGCTTGCGGCATCGAGCTGGATCCGGTGACGAACGGTCCCCGGGTGGACAGCAGTCTGATGACCAATATCCCCGGGATCTTTTCCTGCGGCAATGTTCTGCACGTCCACGATCTGGTGGATTTTGTTTCCGACGAAGCCGACAGAGCCGCTGACAGCGCCGTCGCCTGGGCAGCGGGGGAGCGTCCGGGAGAAGCTGCGATCACCGTCAAGGCGGGTAAAAATCTGCGTTATACAGTTCCCCACCGGGCCGAAGCGGGAAAAACCAATCACTTTTATATGCGGGCATCGACCGTCATGGATAAGGCTGAACTGCGTGTGACCTCACCGGAGGGCAGGATCATTTTCAGCAAAAAGCTGCGCTATGTGAAACCTGCGGAAATGATTTCAGCGGCGTTTCCCTGTCCTGAAGAAAGTACTTACACCTTTACATTGGAAAACTGCTGAAATGGAAAAATTCAAAAAAATCTGCATCAACTGTCCGGCCGGCTGTCATCTGGAAATAGAGAAAGAGGGAGACGCGATCACCGTCCGGGGCAACAGCTGTCCCCGGGGGATCGCCTACGCCCGTCAGGAAGTGACTGATCCCCGGCGTGTGGTAACGGCCGTTGTGGCAGCGGATGCTCCTGAAAGGCTGTTCATTCCTGTCAAAACGACAGCTCCGGTCCCCATGGCGGAGATCCCGGAGCTGCTGAAAAAATTGTTTTCCATGCGCGTTGCGCTCCCGGTCCATCCGGGAGACGTCCTGCTGAAAGATCACCCCTCAACAGAGATCACCGTTGTTGCAACGGGCACAGGCAAATAATCACGCTTCAAAGTCAAGACAAAGCCGCGTCTGCGTAAAGGGACGCACACGGGTATTGGCCACCTCCTGATGGGCGGGATGGACGGCATAGCCCGCGAGCGCGGCTTCATTTTCAAAGGAAGAGTCCAGCATGACATCGGCATTGGAGCTTGCCAGGCGTCCCGTATTGACCTTGATGGAAATCAGTCCGGGGATCACGCCGGCGAGGCCTTCCAGTCCTGCTTTGATCCCTTTTTTGATCTCCTCTTTTTCTGCGTCGGAAAAGTTCTCTTTAAGCTGCCAGAGAATAATGTGTTTGACCATATCCTGCTCCTTGAAAAATTCTGTGATTGCCTCCCTCTCCGGAGAGGGACGACGGCTAATATAGCACTTTTTCGGCGGTATGCCAAATATTCCTTTGAAAAGGGATTGAAAAAAAACGGCAGCAATGGTATATTTGAGAGAGAGATTATAAGGCATCAAAGGCCTTTGCAAAAAATAACCTAAAGGAGATGGACTTATGGACGTCATTATCTGCAAAACTTCCGCCGATGCGGAAAAACTTACCGCGCGCATGATCGCCGATGCGATCAACGCCAAACCGGAATTCAAACTGGGTCTGGCCACCGGAGCCACCATGGAAAACGTTTACGCAGAGCTTTCCCGCCTCAACAAGGCCGGAGAAGTTGACTTCTCTCTGGTGAAATCCTGGAACCTGGATGAGTATGCCGGACTTGCGCCCGAACACGATCAGAGCTACCGTTACTACATGAACAAGCATCTGTTCAACAACGTGAATATCGACATCCGCAACACGCATCTGCCCGACGGACTGGCCGCAGATGAGGAGGAAGAAGCTGCCCGTTACGATGAATCCATCGACGAAGCCGGCGGCATCGACCTCTGGCTGGTGGGCATCGGCTGTTCCGGTCATGTGGGCTTCAATGATCCCGGCACCAGTTTTGCCAGCCGTACGCACGTGGCGTATCTCACGAACACCACCTACGAGCAGAACAAGATCTACTTCAATCCTCCGGAATCCATGCCCCGCCGCGCCTTCACCGCCGGTGTCGGAACTGTTCTGGATGCCAAAAAGGTCCTTCAGCTGATTACCGGCAAGCGCAAAGCCGCCATTGCCGCTGCGGCCATCGAGGGCCCCATGACCGCCATGATCAGCTCCTCCGCGCTTCAGCTGCATCCTGACACAGTCATCATTCTGGACGAAGAGGCTGCTGCGGATCTGAAACTCAAAGATTTCTATAAAGAGGTTTTTGAGAACGATCCCAAGTGGGCTGCCTACCGCTGATAAGCGTCTCCTGAGATCCAACGGGCTGCTGCAAAACTTTGCGGTGGCCCTTTTTTCAGGGAAAGATCTGACAACTTACCTGCGGACTCCCAGGGAGAAATACGGAAAAACATCCGTAGATTTTCAGTTCCCGGGCGTCGCTGAACAGAAAAAAAGTAAAAATTTTCAAAAAAAGTCCCAAAACGATTTGCAAAACAGAAAGAATGGAGCTACATTATAAAACGGCGGCGGGTTAGCTCAGTTGGTTAGAGCGTCGGAATCATAATCCGCAGGTCCACAGTTCGAATCTGTGACCCGCTACCATTTTTTTATGTCTCTTTTTGTGGTGGTTGTAGCTCAGTTGGTTAGAGCGCCTGGTTGTGGCCCAGGAGGTCGCCGGTTCGAGTCCGGTCTACCACCCCATTTTTTTGCCCAAAATTCGAGCATTAAACTCTGCTCAAATCAATGAATTTATTTGCCAAAATTTGCCAAATTTTATTCTTCCGAAGATACGACACCTGACGCAACACTCAAAAACGTAATATTACGATTTTGAGTGTTTGCATTGATAATGATTTTTTAAAGGTATATACGGAACAAATGTTTCGTTAACATATTGTAAAGTTCTGTTTCCATGATATGATTGTCCTGTACTTTCTTATTGCAGCATATAAATTGCCAATGGTTGGATCGAATAGGATGAGCCTTCTGGAATTACGCCTTCATACTCCATCTCACGCATCAATAT
>JAFVYP010000079.1 GCA_017508555.1 Lentisphaeria bacterium | reverse complement strand
TGCAGGGGGGGGCGGGCGCTAAGCCCCCCCTCCAAAAGCCACGAGGCCAAGCCCTGCAAAAGCCACGAGGCCAAGCCATACAAAAGACGGGGCCAAGCCCTGCAAAAACAATTACTTTCCGATAAGTCTTAAAAAGTTGTCTCTGAGAAGCATTTTGAGCCATGCTTCGGGCAGATGTTCAAAGAGGACAGCGGCGACATACATACCGGGGTTGACGATGGGGAAATCGGTACCGAAAAGGAAACGGTCAGGGCCGATCATTTCCATACCTTTTCTCAGCATGCCCCAGCGGGTCAGGCCGCTTCCGGAAATATCGTAATGGATATTGGGATATTTTTGAGCCAGTTCGTAACAGGGGATAAGTCCCAGCTGTCCCGGATGAGCCATAATAATATTGAGGGTGGGAAAATTGCCGGCGATCTTTTCCAGATCCTCAAGGGATGTGGGGTGGAAATTCAGGGCCATATTTCTGTCGCGGATCAGTTCAAAGATTTCAAACATGCTTTCGGAAGAGTAGTATTTGTATCCCATGACATAACCAGCGATCTCCCCCACCCATCGGAAGCCCATATCGTAAAAGCGCTGGATCTCCTGACAGGATTCTTCCGGAAAAAACGGATGGATATTGACGCCCGGCAGAAACTCATCAGGACGTTCTCTGTGAAGGGCAAGGACATTTTCATTACATGTTCTGATAACTTCAAAATCACTGCCGTCATTAATAATATTGAAAGCACCGCATGAAAGAGAGATGCCTGCGCGGTGCTGTTCGGCAAAAAACTCATCATAGTCCAGCGGCACACCGAAATCAAACGCTCTGTGATGTCTCAAATAAGGATGCATGTGAGCGTCAATGATGCCATAGTCAGGAAATTCGATCCAACTCATAAAAAACTCTCCCGCAATTCTAACAAAAAAACTCTGTTTTCCGGGGAGAAAACAGAGGCATCAACTCAACATGAAAAAACGGATCATTTAGCCGCTTTTTTACGGGGCTTACGGGCAGGCTTCTCTGCCGTTTTTTCTTCAGCCCTGGCGCGTTCAGTCAGGACTCCGGCCTCCAGGAGCTTGTCAACGAGCTGCTGCATGGAACCGGCAGCATTGAGGAAACCATGAAGAGGCATAATGACCCGGGCAGCTTCTGCGGCAGAAACGCCGTCATCTCCGGGTTGAATCGTCATATAGTCAAAGCGCACCATGCCGCCGGTGAAACTGATCTGGCCGATATTGTCAGCAAAAATCTCTTTTTTAACTTCCATAAAAATCACTTCCTCCCTGTTTAGAATTTTCACTTTTTTCCATAAACTCTGACAGCAACTCCGCAGACACAATGTTTTCCTGCAATGTAAAATCATCTATCCGACGGTTTAATATACATGCTTGTATATCATTTGCAAATCTTTTTCACGATAAATCACAGAATTTTTTTTCAGCAGGATTTGACCTCAGTGATTTCTGCCGGTATCTGCATTTTTTCAGAGAGTTCAATTTGACTTGAAGTTATTGAAGATGTATCTTATCCGGATGACAGAATATCAACTTTATGCAAGGTTTGAAATTGGAAGAGTCTCTTACACCGATGATGCGGCAATACCGCGAAGCCAAAGCCTCGATCCCTCCGGATGCAGTTCTTCTGTTCCGTTTGGGAGATTTTTACGAGGAATTCTTTGAGGATGCGGAAAAAGTCAGTTCTGCGCTGGAACTTGTTCTGACCAAAAGACAGGGGATCCCCATGTGCGGCTTCCCCCACCACGCGCTGGACAGTTATCTGCCGCGCCTGGTGGCAAAGGGGCTGAAAGTCGCTGTGGCCGAACAGATGGAAGATCCCAAACTGGCCAAAGGGATCGTCAAACGGGAGATCACCCGCATCATCACGCCGGGAACCGTTGTTGACAATACCCTTCTGGACTCCGGCTGCAATAATTTTCTCTGCGCCATCGCTTTTGACAAAAAAGAAAACATCGCCCTGGCCGCTCTGGATGTAAGTACCGGAGACTTCATCTATATGACGCTCCCGGATACGGAACATGTCAGCACAGAACTGGAACGTCTGGGAGCCAAAGAGATCCTGATTTCCGGAAAAGAGGCCGCCCGTCTCCGTGAAACGGATTCTTTCCCCGATCCCCGGAACAGTGCGCTGTGGACAGAACTGGATGATTATGATTTCGATCCCGCCGCCTGCGAAGAATATCTTCTGGGACATTTCGGCGTTTCCACACTGGATGGTTTCGGCTGCAAAGAGCTGCCTCATGCCGTTTCCGCTGCCGCTGCCGTTTTGAAATATGCCTCTGAAAATCTCCGTCAGGACGCCCGGCATATCACACGGCTGGAACGACACAATCCGGAGCATTTTCTGGAACTGGACTCCATTTCTCTGCGCAATCTTGAGATCATCTCTGCCCGCAGGGGCGAAGGCAAAGGCGGCTCTCTGCTGGATGTGATCGACCATACATCGACCTCCATGGGCAGCCGCAAACTGCGCAACTGGCTGCTGCGTCCGCTCCTGGACAGAACCGCCATCGTCTCAAGGCTGGATGCGGTGGAGCAATTCACCATCGACCAGCTGACGCTGGCCGAATTGCGGGAAACTCTGGGCGTTGTCCGCGATCTGGAACGTATCGTGGGACGCATCAATATCGGCAACGCCACCCCCAGAGATTTTCTGAGCCTCGGCGTCTCGCTGGAGACCATGCCGGGGATCAAATATCTGATCTCAAGTTTTGACACACCGCTTTTCGTCTCATGCTGCGGCAGGATCTCCGATTTCACGCCTCTGGTGGCAAAGATCCGCGCGGCGCTGGTGGATGAACCGCCCGCCCTGCTGGCCGACGGCGGCGTTATCAGAACAGGCTACTCCCCTGAGCTGGATGAACTGCGCAGCGCCGCAACAGAGGGAAAAGCCTGGCTGTCTCAGATCCAGCAGCGCGAAGCTGAACGGACTGGCATCAAAAGTCTCAAAGTGAAATTCAATTCCGTTTTCGGATACTATATCGAGGTGAGCAAAGCCAATCTGGATCTTGTCCCGGAGGATTATATCCGCAAACAGACCCTTGTCAACGCCGAACGCTTCATCACCCCTGAACTCAAGGAGCTTGAAAGCAAGATCCTCGGCGCTGAAGAACGCAGCAAAGCCCTCGAAGCAAAACTCTTTGCGGAACTGAGAAATTTTGCCCTCGGTTTCACAGGTCCCATTCAGGAAAGCGCCGATGCCCTGGCTGAAGTGGATGCCATTTCAGGACTGGCTGAGTGCGCACGCATCAATCACTATCACCGTCCCCGGATCTTTGACGATGACCGCCTTGTCATCAAAGGAGGCAGACATCCTGTGATCGAAGCGGCGCTGCCCTCGGGCACATTTGTTCCCAACGACTGCATCCTGGATGGCGATACCAACCGTCTCATGCTGATAACCGGCCCCAATATGGCGGGCAAATCCACCTATATCCGCCAAACGGCTCTGCTGGTCATTCTGGCCCAGACAGGCTCCTTCATTCCTGCGGACTATGCGGAGATCGGCCTGGTGGACAGGATCTTCACCCGTATCGGTGCCGCAGATGATCTTTCGCGCAACCAGAGTACATTCATGGTCGAAATGGTCGAAACAGCCAATATCCTGCGGAACGCAACGCCCCGCAGTCTGGTCATTCTGGATGAGATCGGCCGGGGAACAAGCACCTTTGACGGACTATCCATCGCCTGGAGCGTGGCAGAATATCTCCACGATGATCCCCGGTGCCGCACCCAGTTTGCCACCCATTATCACGAATTGACGGAGCTGGCCTCCACCCGGAGAGGTGTGAATAATTTCAACGTCGCTGTCCGGGAATACGGAGATGATATCATCTTTCTGCGCCAGATCCTCCCCGGCGCCAGTGACCGCAGCTACGGCATCCACGTCGCCAAACTGGCAGGCGTTCCCCAGCCGGTCCTGGAACGGGCAAAAGTGATTCTGGAACTGCTGGAAAAAACGCCCGGTTCTCCGCACGAAGCCATCTCCTCTCTGCCCCGCAGGACGGTCAAAGGCAAAAGGAAAAGCGACGAGTCCGACGACGCCATCCAGCTGCGCCTGCTGTAAACGCGGAAGAGATCATACGGTGACAAAAACAGGAACCGGACGGGAAAGCTCCGTCACGGCCCAGACGAGCGCATCCATCCTGTCCGGAGACTTCCGGGAGGTCAGGGGGGCGTATCCGGTCAATTCGTCCTCCAGGTCGCTGAACACGCCCACATGGGAGACTTTCCCCTTTTCATAAAGCGCCGCCACCGGTTCCGCACGTACAAATTTGCCCCGGGTCGCCCGTACCGCACGGAAACTCAGATCCGGAGCAAACTCATTGAGCAGACTTTCGATCAAGTCTCCTCCGTTATTGACCTCTCCCACGACTTTATCAGCCTGAAGCTCTTCTGCCAGCTGAACGACCCTTTTTGCCCACACAAGAGGCGAAGCCCGGCAGCTGCGGTCTGCAAGGATATAGATCCTGCCGTCCACGCCCCGTCCGGCGGCGATGATCCCCGTCAAGTCACTCTCTTCACTGCTGCTTACAGCCGGATCGACACCGATAACGATCCGTTCCAGTTCAGGCGGATTGACCACCCGGTATTCATCCAGAACACTCTGTTTCCAGAGCGCCCCGGAGGCTTCATCGGTAAACCGGCCCTCCAGAAAGCGGGCTCTCTGGCGCGCAGGCAGTCCGGCCAGGGTGTTTTCGATGTATCCCGGCGGCAGATTTTGAACGTTATCCGCCGGATTGATCCGCAAAGCAGCGTAATCCCCGGGAGAGGCAAGCACACTTTTATCGGAGGGATCGCACTTTTCCACAAACAGCCTGTAAGTCCAGTGGTTTTTTCCGGGAGGATTGCAGTCAAAAAAGGCCTTGTTCACCAGTCCCGGTAGATTTTGCGCCAGACGGGTCAGCGCTGTGGTCACAGCGCCGTAGTCCAATTCGCTGCATTCATTGAAATAAATGGTGGCAAATTCCTTCCCCAGGATCTTATCGGCTCTCTGGGCATCATCCAGTCCGGCCAGCCAAATCTCCGATCCGTTGGGAAAGGAGAAAAAATTTTCAGTTTTATTGTAAACGTATTTGACTTCCGGAAAACGCAGTTTCATCACTTTCGGAAAAGTATCCATGCCGATAGCGGTCTTGACACCGTTGAAATGTCTTCTGATGACCACATGTCTCCCCCCCGGCACTTTCAATGCCCGGACAGCCAGCGCACAGCAGAGCGCAAAGGTCTTTCCCGACCGGCTTCCGCCGAAAAGCATGATCTTTTTCGCCGGACCTGAAATCAGAGAAAAAGCCGCCTTCTGGGCGGCTGTATATTCAAAAAAAGACATCTTATCACAGGGGCTCCCGCAAGGTGCGCCTGCCGGAAGAGAGTTTCCCCAGAACAGTGTGGAGAAGCGTCCCCAATTCCGGATGACTGATGGATAAACGCAGCAGCTTTCTGTGCATGGCCTGACGGCTGATCCCCCGCAGGCGGCTCAATTCCGCCACAGTGGGTTCCCGTCCTGACCCCGGAACGATCAACTCCCGCAGGATATCGAGGGTATAGCCGTCCAATCCCATAAGATAATGCAGAAAAGCGGCTATTTCCTGTATGCCGAAGCGGGGTTCAGGTCCGGGATCGGGCGGAAAAACACCCGGCGGCAGACAGGGATCTGCCAGAGAAAGAACATGCTCTTTCACAAGCTCGATACTGGCAAATCCCAGATTCCGGTCGATCCCTCTGGCTGAAGCGGTATAATACCGGCAGGAGTCACAATATTCGCAGGAAGGACAAGTTGTCTCATTACTGAACTTTCCGTAACAGGAAAGTATCTCATCGGCTTTTTTCATTTTTACCCCCTTTCCAAAACCAGACGTTTGCCGCCCCCCAGATGTTTCAGATAAAGCTCTGCCCGGGGCGCCAGAACAGCCGTTTTTCCGTCTGATGCGGCATAACTTCTGCTGCCAAGCCCCTCAACGGTCTCTGAAATCAGCACTTTTCTTTCAGTCAGAGATTCCCTGTGAGAAAGCAGATAGACAGCCTGTTCACACACGGCGGCCGCAAACAGGCGCTCCTCTTCACCGGGCAGCCGGTCCAGATGGCCGGCTATATCCAGTTCCGCCATGGCAAGGGCGGCCTGTCTCTGTTCCGGTGAACTTTCAAGAAAGATCTCACCCAAAAGATGGTTTTGAAAATATTCAACAGCGGTTTCTATGGATATCACGGTCAATTCCTCATTGTTTTGAAAAACTCCGGGGAAAAATTCCCCGGATCAAAAGCCTGTGACAAAGATCAGGCGGCACGGATGCCCGCCAGAGCAGCAGCGCTTGCCTTGAGGCCGCGGATACGGCAGCAGCGCTGTTTGGCATTTTTGAACTCAAAGGTCAACTCACCCAGAGCGGTCCGGCGGATACCGTCAAACCCCTTGGGGGTGGAGTCGCTGTCAGAGATGGCGCGTCCCCGCAGATTGACCAGACCGAAACCGCTGGGATCGAGCAGCCAGGCATCGGTATCGGGAACGTCGGGATCGGCCATGACGGTCAGCCCCTGTCCGTTGATCTCGTTGACGATCACGGCAACGTAAGCGCCCCGGCGGTCATCGGAACGCAGAATTTGCAGACGGTCTTTGTATTCGCAGGAGATGACGCGGGCCTGTCCCGGACTGCACAAAATCTGCATGGGTTCCCCGCCTTCGGCCATGACCATCTGGGCGGCGTCATTGACAAGATAGCTGTCAAGAACAGATCCGGCAGCATCCACTTCAAGGGCGCCTTCCCCGGCCGCAAAGGTATAGAGGCCGCCGGCTTCACCGCGGATGCCGTTGGCCGCTGCGACACGGCGCCCGAAAAGAGCCACGCGGTTGAGATCGCGGGAAAGATCCGAAAGCGCCACAGCGGTCTGGCGGTTGAGCTGATTATCCGCATTGCCGTAAACATTCACAGCCAGAGCGCTGCCGGAAAGGATGATCTCTTTACGGAAGATCTGGGTCGTATTGTAATTGATCTCCGACAGGGCAGAGCTTTCCTCGCCGTCACCGTTGACAGTGGCCTCCTCCATGGGGGTGGAAACGATTTTGAAAACACCGCCTTCTGCGGGAAGAGCGGCGGCGGTAAGAGAACTGCCGTTGGCGGAGGCAAGCTCCACAGCGGCTCCGGTCTCATTGATCTCCTTCACGGCAAAAAGCGCGGAACTGCCGTCAAAGGTCAGCAGCGTCCCTTTACGGAGCTTGGCCCTGTCGGAAGCGTTGAGTTCCAGAAGTCCGTTATTGATATTGACGGCCGTGACGCCACGTCCGGAAATCTGATCTTCCAGCCACTCATGTTTTCTTGCGGTGGCATCGGCAACGCGCTTGAAATTGCTGATGAAACGGGGTTCATCTTTGATGACGGTGGAGAAAATGTCGGACAGATCTCTGCGGGCATTGGCAAAACTGTAAGTGTAAAGCATGTGATTTTCCTTTGTGATCGTTTTTTTGTTTTTGACGGCTAAAGTGATTTACTTCTGTTCGGGGGCATGAACAAGGCTTGCGGCGATACGGCCGATCCTGTCATATCCCGGAACACCGGTCTGCTCTGCGGGGAGAGAGGGGGAACTGACCTGCCCCCCGCCGCTCCGGACCCGGGAATAAAAGCAGTGAGGACTGCTCTGCTGCATATCGGCAATAAATGCGGATACAGCCTCTTCATTTTCCAGATCCACCTCTTTTCTGGCGGCGAGATAGTCAAGAAAGTCCGTTTCGCCGCAGCTGTATTTGTCTGCAATATCCTGCAGAAGCTGACGGCGTTTGCTCTTTTGCTGTTCCGCCTTGAGCTGATCCCGTTCACGGATGACGCTGTCATGCTGTGCAAGCAAGGCATCGGCGTCCCATTTTTCAAGTTCGGCACGTTCAAGAGCATTGATCTCTTCTCCCGCGAGCAATTTTTTTATCAGTTGATTGTAATTCATAAAATTTTCCTGTTGTTCAAGCTGTTTTTTCGATCTCATCCAGGATCCTGGTCCTGTCGGCATGGCTGACCGTACCGATGGCATCGAGCATATCCAGAGCGGAGCGGTGGAGCGCTTTTCTGAATTCAGGCCCGGTATCCAGCTCCCGGAGCTGGAGCAGTCCGCCGATGGCCGAAGCCAGATCACGGACAGCAAACTTTCTGTTATAGACGACTTCAGGGATCTTCACACCGGGATCGAACTTCTGCATAAAGCTCCAGGCGGCCTTTTCAGCCTGTTCCAGCAGATCGGCCCGGGCCGAAAGAAACTGGCGGACATTGTGGAAATCCCAGGATTTGGCTTCTGCCGTCTGGGCATCGCGGGAAGCGGATTGGACAGCCAGTCCGACCACATCATACAGCTCCCGTTTCAGACAGGCGTTCTCCTGACGGATGGCGGCATTTTCCACACCGCTGGGACTGATAAAGCGGCTGATGCCCTTTTCCTCCACCGACTCCACGATAGCGGCGGAACGGGCCACCGTAGCAGCAAAATTGCCCTCGCTGCCGCCCCCCTGCCCCAGCTTTCTGCCGCCACGGACAAAGGCATCGGAAACGACCAGCATACCGAACATCTGTTTCACCACATTCATCTGGGCTTCGGATTCATTGTTGAGGATGGCCTCGCTGATACGGACGACATCTTCAAACCAGTGTCCGGATTCCAGCCCGAAACCGTCAGGTTCCGTGATCTCCGCCACAGGGACTTCCCCCACGGGATTCACGCCGGAGGCGATCTCCTGCACCTCATCCGCGCCCTGTTCATACAGGCGCCAGAAATGGCGTTCGATCAGCCGTCTGCGGCGGCTTTTCACAGGCGGCAGAAAGGGATCACTGTTATCCGTGTATTCTTCCGAGATCAGGACCCAGAGAAGTTTGCCGTCATTGCCGTAGGCCCAGTCCACGACATCCAGCGGAGAAAGGGCGCGGCAGTAGGGCCTCAATCTTTCCCTGCGGGCCCGGTCAAGATCGACGGGACCGGAAAAACAGGGTGTTTCCACCAGAAGCCAGGCCCGTCCGTAAACATTGAGCAGCGTGGAAAGCTGCCGCATGACTTCATTGACCCGCAACCCTGTACGGCTGAAATCCTCCATCAGCTCAGGCGTTCCGCCCTGGCGGAGCGGTTCAGCGGCCAGCACATACTGGGTGATGCGTCTGGCGATGGCCCGGGGATAGTTGAAATAATAGGCCCGTTTGCGCCGTTCGGCAAATTCAATATCGATCTCGGACACATGGCGGATCAGCGCCTGACCGATATAATCCGCGCCTCCGGAATAGGCTTGGGCGCTGCGCCTCCAGACCTGTTCGGAAGCGGCATATTCCGGATGACGCCGGGTAAATAAATAGGAACTCATAATAACAAAACACTTTCTCAAATCGTCAGAGGTCCATTTCCTCTGTTTTGAACGTAATGGCGATGGGTTCAGAGAGATTGACCTCGCGTCGGTCCTTCCACTGTCCCGGGCGGCGGTTTTTCAGCCAGAACACGGCGGCTCTGATGTCGGGCGGAACCTCTTTACCGTCACTTTTTTCATAGCCGGTCGCCCGCCGCAGAAGAGCGGCTTCGACCTGATCGTCAGCGGAACTGGCGGCCTCCTGAAAGAGTTCTCCCAGTTCAGGGTGCTGTTTCCGCAGGCGGTTGAAGGTCGTACGGGAAACACCCAATTCAGAAACCAGCTCTGCAATGGTCACATTTTGAGCCAGTTTCCGGCGGATCAGAGCCAGATGCGGCCGGATTTGCGTTTCATATTTACCCACAGAGCCGTTCTCCGTCACAGTTTTCTGCATCGATCCCGTTGTTTTCCTCTTCAGCCAGAGCTTTAAGGAGCCGTCTCAAACCTGCAAGTGAATAAATCATGCCGCTTGCAGAGATCATAGGATCTGCAATATCTTCCATAAGATACCCCCTTTGGTTATTTTTTGTTGCATGCGTGCAATTTTCTTGAGACAAAACCAGTCTCGATAAATGATTTTTGATTTAATTGAACGATCGTTTTATCTGCTGCCGAAGATGATTTTCCTGCATCTAAGCCCAAAACGGACCGCAGAAAAACAAATATCCGGCAAAATGAACAGTCGGGGCCACACCGAAAATCCCGGCTTCTGAAAAACAATATAATTGCATGCGTGCAATTTATCAAGTCAAAAATGCAATTTTTTTCAAAAAAAATTTGCAAGTATGCACGAACGATGATAAATTATTGCAGGGACATCCCGTTCACGTTTAACAGAAGGAATAAGTAATGCAGATAACTGAAAGTTTGAGAGAACAGCTCAGGACCGCCGTGGACCGTTCAGGCGGCGCGGGTGAGTTTGCCCGAAAATGCGGCATCAACGCCGCCAATATCTCCCGTTATCTTTCGGGCAAGATCGGCTCCATCAGTGATGCCAACTGGGAAAAACTTGCTCCGCATCTCAAACTTCAGCCGCCGCAGGGCGCTTCTGAAACGATCCGCAACACCCCGGAGCTGCGGGAGTTCATCAAGGACGGCATGCTGAAATTCAGCATCACCACTCCGGCGGAATTGAACCGCGCAGCGGGCTATGACTCTGTCAGCACCATCACCCGGCTTCTGGCCGGTTCGATCAACTGGTTTCCGGATGTGCTTTCCATGATCTTCACGGCCCTTGATCTGGACTTTGAAAAGGCTCCGATCAGTGCGGCGGAGCGGGAACTGCTGCTTCCTGCGGATCTTTTCAAAGAGGGGGGGCAGCTGGTCCGTCCGATCCCCGTTGTTGACTGGGCCAATGCGGCCAGTTCTCTGGCGGAGCTGGGGGCCAGCGACAGCTCCCTTGTCCGCCGCTGGGATCCTGAAATGACGGAAACGGTCCCGGTTCCCATCGGCGGCCGGAAGGACACGCTGGCTTTCAGGGTCTGCGGTGTATCCATGGAGCCGCGTATTTTTGATGATGATATCATTCTGGTCGAGCCGGTACTTTCCATTGATGATGTTCCCAACAACAAGATCGTTGTGGCCAAATTTATTGACAGTGAACTTTATCCGGAAACAGTGGTCTGCAAACGTTTTCACCGTCAGAACGGACATCTGCTTCTGACCAGTGACAATCCCGACGGCAAGATCATCCCTTTTTCGGCGCAGGATCTGCAATGGCTCGGGATCGTTGTCCGCAGGATCTCAGAGCTTTGAGATCAGCTCCAGAAGCTGTTCAGCAGTTTTTCTGAAAAATTCCGGATCGGTCTCACGGAGCGTTTCACAGCCGCACAGACACACAGGCAGCAAACAGTAAAAAATTTTTTTCATCATTCACCTTTTTTTTTCGGCAGACAGGGATGATTCAAATGATAATCAGAAATCATGCCCATAATGTCATTTCTCGTCAGCCGTGCGGCTTCAAAGGCGCTGATTTTTTCTCTGATGGTGATCACATCCTTTTCCAGATTTTTGATCGTGGCGAAGGTCTGCATCAGGAAAAATCCGATCAGGGCCAGC
>JAFVYP010000009.1 GCA_017508555.1 Lentisphaeria bacterium | reverse complement strand
GAAAAGAAAGATAACGGAGCCGACGTTCGGCCCCCTCCCCGCGATACCATCGCCCCTTGTCGGGAACAAAGTGAAAAACAAAAACTTCAGAATTTCAGATTGCCCATCATCCGTCCCAGCTCGGAACGGGTGTCGGTCAACTGACGGACTTGAGAATATGTCCTGTCGCCGGATGTGAATTTTTCAACGACAAAATGACGGTCCGCACAGGATGCCACCTGCGCCAGGTGGGATATGGAAAGGATCTGACGTTTTTCCCCCAGAAGTTTCAACGCCTCTCCCACTTTATTGGCCGTTTCACCGCCGATGTTCATGTCGATCTCATCAAAAACCACTGTCGGAACAGCATCGGCATCCGCCAGCGCGGTCTTGAAAGCCAGCATGATCCGGGACAACTCTCCGCTGCTGGCGATTTTACGCAGAGGACGCAATTCCTCACCCTTATTGGCCGAAAAGAACAGCTCAAAGTGATCGCTGCCGTTGGCAGAAGGAGATGACGGCGTAAATTCCGGTTCCAGACGCGCTCCGGTGAAACCGATCAGTTCCAAACGCTGAAGCAGCTCTTTCACAAGGGCACGGGCCGCTTTTTGCCGTTCCTGCGAAAGCGCTTGACAGTGCCGGGAAAGCTCCTCTGTCAATGCCTTGCGGCGGCGGGAAAATTCCTCCCGCTGAGCAGCGGAACGCCGGAAGTCATCCAGACGTTTCCGGGCAGCTTCAAGGGTCTCAAGAAGCATCTCGATCGTCGGCGCATAGCGGCGTTTGAGTGTATGCAGGGCGGCCATCCGCTCTTCAAGGGCGGCAAATTCCCCGGGATCAAGCTCGATTTTTCCGGCAAGATCCTGAATACTGCGGGAGAGTTCAGAAACAGAATCCTGAATTTCCACACAGTGCGCCACAAGCGGAGAAAGACTTTTTTCGTCGATTTTTTCCAGATCCTGCAGCTGGCGGCAAACCGTTCCCAGCTGGTCGGCAATGGAGTTTTCCTCATCATAAAGCCGGGCGGAGAGACAGGACGCCGTTGACAGGATCTCCCGGGAATTGGCAGCCAGACGATGACGGGCTTCCAGTTCAGCGTCCTCGCCCGGAACGGGATCGACCCGTTCGATATCCTCCACAACAAGAGAGAGTCTATCCGCTTCGGACTCATCCGGCAAGGTCTCCTCAAAGGAACTGATCTCCTCTTCAAGACGCGTCAGCGCTGCGGCTGTTTCCGCGCACTTGTTCCGGAAAGGTCCCAGAGAACCGAAACGATCCAGCAATTCCAGCTGACGGGAGGGCTGAAGCAGGGAAAGCTGTTCCCCTACCCCGTGTCTATCCATCAAAAGCGCCCCTGTTTCCGCAAGCAGCCGGGCGCTGACAGGAGTGTCGTTGATATAGTTGCGCGTGGCGGATGGCGTCATGACTCTTCTGAAATAGAGTTCTCCATCCGACTCATCAAAAGCGATATCGGAGGCAGCAAGTTTGTCCAGGAGCGTCCGGCGCAAAGCAGCGGGCACGGTAAACATGCCGGCGATCTCCGCACAGGCACTGCCGCTGCGGATGGCCCCGCGGTCGGAACGCCCGCCCAGAAGCAGATCAACAGCACTCATCAAAATCGACTTTCCGGCCCCGGACTCTCCGGTAAAAACATTGAATCCCGGAGAAAATTCCACCTCAGCAGACTCGATGAGCGCATAATTCCTGATCTTGATAAAATTAAGCATACGCCTCCAGGATACGGCAGACCAGCTGATAAACAGCCCGGGCCGCCGCTCGCTGACGGATAGCTTCACGTCCGCCGCGCAGATTGAGTTTCAACACCGTCGTTCTGCCGTTGAGGAAGCAGCCGACATAGACCAGTCCCACAGGTTTTTCTTCAGTTCCGCCGTCGGGACCGGCAATGCCGGTGGTGGAAACTGCACAGCTGCATCCGAGAACTTCCGCCGCATGCTGTGCCATCAGGGCCGCCGTCTCTTCACTGACGGCTCCGGCTCTTTCAAGCACCTCTCGGGGAATGGATAACACTCGCTCTTTCACACTGTTGGCGTAAGCGACGACGGTTCCGTTGTAAACCTCTGAAACACCGGGCATATCCGTCATGATCTTTCCGATCAGTCCCCCCGTACAGGACTCGGCCGTTCCGAAAGTAAGACCCCGCTCTTTCAGCAGAGAAACAAGATAAGCATAAAGATCTGCGGCACCCGCCGGAAGAGCATCCTTGCCGACAGCGGCACGGGCCTTTTCAACGGCAGAGGCAAGCAACTCTTCATCAGAGGCTTCCAGAAAGAGTTTCGTTCCCTCCGGCACTGCCGTATAAGCGATCTCAACGGGCAGTCCCTCCAGCACAGGCTCCACCGCTTTTGCCAGCGTGGACTCACCCACTGCGGCAGCCAGAAAACCCAGCGTGAAGCGGCGTTTGGCATCCAGTTCCAGCAGTTCCGGAACAAGATAGTTTTCCATCATGGGAACAAATTCAGTGGGAGGCCCCGGCAGCAGATAAACGTAACGCATCCGCCCGCCGTAGAGACTTGAAAACGCCAGTCCCGAAGCGGATCCCACCGGATTGGACAGATAATGCCCCCCCGCCGGGACCCGGGCCTGACGCAGCTGATTTTTGGGACAATGTCCCGTATGGATACGGTCCCAGAAATCCGTCACCTTCCGGACCAGTTCCGGATCTGTTTCAAGGTCACAGCCGAAGAAACGGGCCGCGACATCCAGGGTGATATCATCTTTGGTAGGCCCCAATCCGCCGCAGAGGATGAGAACATCGCATGTTTTGAGGGCCAGGGCGATGGCATTGCCGATCTCATGGGCTCTGTCTCCAACACAAAGCTCAAGGGATAAAGGCAGGCCTTCGGCCGTAAGCCTGGCTCCCAGACGGGCCAGATTGGAGTTGAGCGTATATCCCTTGAGCAGCTCTGTTCCGGTACAGACAACAGCTATATCCATCAGACAGCAGGCTCCCTGCCGGCGATTTTCTGAACGATCTCAGCAAAGGCCCGGCCGGTGGCCGTCTTGGCGTGGTGGTGGACAAAAGGCGTACCGGCATCGCCGTCCTGACAGATCACAGGATCAATGGGAATACGGCCCAGAAGTTCAACACCGTATTTTTCCGCCAGCTGCTCGCCGGCTCCGGCGGAGAAGATGGGGGTGATCTCGCCGCAATGAGGACAGGCAAAACCGCTCATGTTTTCGATGATGCCCGCCACGGGCATTTCAAGCTGACAGCAGAAATTCAGCGATTTGGAAACATCCACCGCCGCCACCTGCTGAGGAGAGGTAACGATCACAGCACCGGCTTCATTGCCCAGCAGCTGACAGATGGTCAGGGGTTCATCTCCTGTTCCCGGAGGCGCATCCACGATCAGATAATCCAGTTCGCCCCATTCGACATCGGTGATGAACTGTTTGATGACGCCCATCTTGACGGGACCGCGCCAGACAACAGCTTCATCCGTATCGCGCAGAAGGAAGCCGACGGACATCACCTTCAGACCGCCGAAGGAGACGGGGATCATCAGCTGTTCAGAGGTGGCCACAGGCACTTCATCCTCCAACTTGAGCATTTTGGGAACGCTGGGACCGTGCAGGTCGATATCCAGCAGACCGACGGAGTACCCCTCCATGGCCAGACCCATGGCAAGATTGACCGCAACGGTACTTTTGCCGACGCCGCCCTTGCCGGACATCACGACCAATTTATTTTTGATCTTGGAAAGACGGTTGTGAACGATAATGGCATCCAATCCGCCAGCGGAAGGATTGCCCCCTTTCTGACATTCTTCAGACATGATATATTCTCCAAAAAAAAGGTTGAAAGCTGTTGACGGAGACATTTCAAAAATCTTCAGAAGACCCTGTGTTTTTTGAAAATTTCTCCGGTTCTATAAAATACCACATTTCCCCTCTTAATTCAACCCGTAACAGGGCACCGGAAGGGGTTTCACAAGTTTTTTCTGTACCAGCTGACAGCTTCGGCGATCCCCCGGGCAAAATCATAATCAGGCGCATAGCCCAGAAGCCGTACCGCCTGTGAGATATCCGCATGACTGTCGCGGATATCTCCGGGACGCGGCGGACCGAACTGCGGCGGGATATCCACCCCCAGCGCCTGACAGAGCGTTTTGTAAACATCCAACAGATACTCCCGGCCGCCGCAGGCGATATTGAAGGCCTTGCCGGAAGCCTCCGCAGGGGCCAGACAGGCTTTCAAATTGGCTTCGATCACGTTTTCAATGTAGGTAAAATCCCTGCTCTGCCGTCCGTCGCCATTGATGACAGGCGCTTTCCCGGCCAGCAGAAGCCGGATAAAACGGGGAATGACTGCCGCATAAGCGCCCTCCGGGTCCTGACGGCGGCCGAACACGTTGAAATAACGCAAGCCCACGGTCTCAAGCTGATAATGCAGGTAATACTGCCTTGCCCACGCCTCGTTGCAGGATTTTGTCAACGCATAAGGCGAAAGCAGTTTGCCCTCTCTCCCCTCCTGTTTGGGCAGAGATTCCCCGTCTCCGTAAACAGAAGAACTGGAGGCGTACACAAATTTTTTCACCCTGTTCACACGGGCAGCTTCCAGCATATTAAGTGTACCGGCAATATTATTGGCACAGTAAAACAGCGGCATCTCGACGGAGCGGGGCACACTGCCCCAGGCCGCCTGATGGAGAATATAGTCAACCCCCTCTGACGCTGCCATACAGACATTGAGATCTTTGATATCTCCCTTGATAAATTCATAATCCGGATCATCTGCAAAAAGATCCACATGCGCCTGTTTCCCGGTGGAGAGGTCATCCAGGCAGCGGACTTTGCACCCCAGGCGCAAAAGAGCTTCGCAGAGATTGGAGCCGATAAATCCCGCACCGCCGGTCACAAGAAAGAGAGTTCCTTCCGGAAATGTCAAACCGCTGTATCCCATGATCCTCTGCTCCGATCAGAGTCTGCCGTCGATTTTTTCAGGCGGCAGAAGTCCTTTGATATCAAAAACGACGGCATCGCCGTTTTTGAATGAATCTGTATCCAGTTTCAGGAACTCCCTGTGGGCAACGGCCAGAACAATGGCATCGTAGCCTTCGGGGGAAAGCTCCTCCTCTTTGCGGAACGCGGTCACGCCGTACTCTTTTTTCACCTCTTCCGGATCGGCCCAGGGATCAAAAACATGCACCTGACAGCCGAATTCCTGCAAGCCGCTGACAACATCCACAGCCCGGCTGTTGCGGATATCCGGACAGTTTTCCTTGAAGGTGATGCCCAGCTGAAGCACACGGGCGCCTTTGATCTTGCGGTCCTTCTTTATCATCAGTTTGACGATCTCCGCCGCCACATATTTGCCCATGCCGTCATTGATGCGCCGTCCGGAAAGGATCACTTCCGGCAGATAGCCGAGCGCCTGAGCCTTGTGGGTCAGATAGTAGGGATCCACGCCGATGCAGTGGCCGCCCACCAGCCCCGGCTGGAATTTGAGAAAGTTCCATTTTGTCCCGGCGGCGGCCAGCACCTGCTGGGTGTCGATACCGATCAGACGGAAGATCTTCGCCAGTTCATTGACAAAGGCGATGTTGATATCCCGCTGACTGTTTTCAATGACTTTGGCGGCTTCGGCGACTTTGATGCTTTCCGCCCGGTGGGTCCCGTTGTTCAGGATACTGTTGTAGAGGACATCCACGATCTCAGCCGCTTCCGGCGTGGAGCCGGAGGTGATCTTGAGGATCTTTGTCAGCGCATGCTCCCTGTCGCCGGGATTGATCCGTTCAGGAGAATAACCGCAGAAAAAATCTCTGTTGAATACAAGGCCGCTGAATTTTTCCAGCACAGGCACGCACTCTTCTTCAGTACATCCGGGGAAAACCGTGGATTCATAAATGACAACGGCCCCTTTTTTCATCACTCTTCCCACCGTCTCACTGGCCCGGAGCAGCGGTCCGAGATCAGGACGGTTGTACTTATCCACGGGGGTCGGCACGGTGACGATATAAACATCACGGCCGCGGAGATGTTCCGGATCGTCTGTAAAAAAAAGTTTTTCCGCCGCTTTCAGCTCGTCGGGAGAGGTCTCAAGGGTCACATCTTCAAAACGTCTCAAGGCTTCCAGCCGCGCGGTTTTGACATCAAAGCCTGCGGTATTGAATTTTTTTCCGAATTCCACAGCCAGAGGGAGACCGACATATCCCAATCCGATCACAGCGATCTCCGCCCGGCCTGTCCTGATTTTTTCAAGCATCATTTTATTCCGCATCCTGTATAATATCCACTTTTTATAAGATAACACCGCTTCAGCCGATTTCAAGTGTTTTTCAGATCAAGCAGGCGGAAACGCCCGGGAGTGATATCGTTTTTTTTCCTGAAACAGCGGATAAAATAAGCCGCATCGGAAAATCCGCTCAAAAGAGCGATCTCCTTGATGCTTTTTTCCGTCTCTTTCAGCAGCGTTTCCGCATGCTGCAAGCGGCGGTTTTGAAGATAGAGCTGCGGCGTTGTCCCGAGATATCTGCGGAAAAGTTTGTTGAGATGATTGGGGGTGATCTTCAACTCTTCCGCCACCTGCCGGATCTCCGTTTCCGGCTCTGAAAAATACATATCCAGCAGCCGTTTGCCCCTGAAGAACACGGGACTGCCCTGTTTTTCACGGGAAACACTCCCCGTGGACGCCAAAACAAGTCCCAGTATCTGCATGAACAGCCCCCTTTTCCGGAGCATATTGCCCAGTCCCTCCCGGGGCAGTGCAAAAAAAACGGCGGAACAAAGCGGTGATCTCTGCGGCCTCCTCTCCGTTGAGCTGAAAGCAGCAGGGCAGCTCAAGGGCGGGATTTTCCCGCACCGCATACGCCCTGTCAAAAAACTGCCCCGTGCCGGGAGAGATGTAAAAGGGACGCTTTTCGGCGTAGGTCCGGCAGTCTCCGTACCAGTCAAAATGGATACACCAGCGATGACAGGCCGTATCGGCCATGGTGCAATGCTCCCTGCCCGGAGGAATGATGACACACATCCCCCGGCCGCAGAAAAAGGTCCGCGTCTCACAGATGACACGGCAGCGGCCTTCTGAAAAAAACACAAGTTCGCAGTCGTACAGCATCCTGTTGGGTTCGACCTTGCCTGCCGGCCAGGCGCCATGCCAGAACGCGCCGGTGGTTATATTGAGATTTTCCATCTGAAAATGATTGATGTGTCCTGTTTTTGATTTCTGCATCCTATTGCCAAAAAGCGGCAGATAGAGTATAATATACCTGAAATAAGAGAATTTTCAAACCCGGAGGAGCTGAAATGAAAAAATTATTTGAATGCTATTCACGACTGCTGATAGACAACCATATCAGCGACATCGCCCCGAGGTATATGCGCCGTTTTTCGCCGGAGGAATATGTCCGTCTGGTCAAAATGTCGGGCGTTGACGCCGCCATGGTTTACGCCTGCTGCCACAACGGCAACTGCTATTATCCGACCGTCACCGGACACATGCACGCCAACCTGGAGGGACGGGATATTTTCGGAGAGACCATCTCCCTTCTGCGGCAAAACAACATCGTTCCCATCGCCTATTATACCGCCACATACCACAACGACTGCGCCCGGCGCCTGCCGCATACAAAGATCGTCAGCCCGGATCCGGAGGCCGTTGCCGGACGGTATTTATACACCTGTCCCAATCAGCGGGACGCCGTTGAATTTTACAAAGCGCAGATCCGTGAAATCATCCGCTATGATATCGACGGGATCTTTATCGACATGAGTTTCTGGCCGAATATCTGTGTCTGCGATGCCTGTAAAGCCAAATTCGGCCGCCCCCTGCCGGAAAAAATCGACTGGAACGATCCGGAATGGATGGCTTTTCAGCGTTTCAGGGAAAGTTCCATGGCGGATTTCGCAGCAGAATTGACGCAAACTGTCCGGGATGAAGCGCCGCACATAACCGTCACACACCAGTTTTCCCCCGTCCTGCACGGATGGTTTCTGGGACAGAGCCGCCGGATCGCTGCCGTTTCAGATTATGCCTCCGGCGATTTTTACGGCAGCAATCTCCAACAGCGTTTCGGCGTCAAAACCTTCGACGCCTTCACGACCCGCAGCCCTTATGAATTTATGACCTCCCGCTGTGTCAACCTGCACGACCACACCTCCGGCAAAAGCGACGACGAGCTTTTGCTGAGTGCACTCACCACCCTGGCCAACGGCGGCGCCTACTTTTTCATTGATGCCATCAATCCGGACGGCACTTTGAACGGAAAATTTTATCAGCGGCTGCAGAATCTCAATCAAAAACTGCTGCCGTTCAAAAACGCTGTTGCAGAAAAACGCTTCACGCTGGATGCTCAGGTGGGATTGTATTTTTCCATCGAGTGCTGTGTCGATAAAAATCTCAACGGACGGCGGCTGAGAGATTTTATTTCAGGAGACGCCAACAATATGCAGGTGCGGCAAAACGCTGTTCTGGATGAAGCGCTGGGCACAGCAGAGATCCTCAACCGCATGCATATCCCCTTCCGGATCGTCAGGGACGGAGATGATTTCAAAGGATACAAGGCCCTCATCATCAACAACTGCGCTTATATTCCCCCGGAAACATGCAGACAGCTGCGCGCTTTCGTTTCTGAGGGCGGAACGCTGATCGTTACCGGAGAGACCTCGTTGTTTGATTTTGACGGACATTCAACCGGCAATTTTCAGCTTGCCGATGTTGCCGGTGTGGATTTCAGCGGTCAATATTCCGATAAGATCACCTATTCAGGGAAAGAGCAGATCCTGGCCCGCAACCCTGTCCCCCTCTGTACCGCAAGAGCAGGCACAGAGGTCAGGATGACCCTCTCCATGCCGGATTTTCCTGCCGGAGATCCGGAAAAATATGCGTCGATCCACTCGGATCCCCCCGGCAGATCCACCTCCTTTGCGGCCTTGACGGTCAATGCGTTCGGACGCGGCCGGTGCGTGTACCTTGCCGCGCCGATCCTGATGCTGCGCCAGTACACCCAGCAGCAGTTCGGCATGGAACTCTTTTCGGAATTTCTGCCGCAGATGCTTCTGGAAGGCAGCGCCCTGCATCATTCTGCGGAACTGTCACTCTTGAAATCTCCGGACGACGGATCGTACATGCTCTGCATCGTCAATATGCAGAACGATCTTCCGCCGGTCCCTCTCACAGATATCATCCTCACTTTTGAACGCCCCGGCACATTTGAGAAGATCACCGCCGTCAGCACCGGCAAAGAAATACCCTTTGAACAGAAAAACGGTCAAATTACCCTCAGGATCCCCCGTCTTGAATACGGAGAATTCTTTTTATTCAACTGAAAAACAAGGAGAAACTGCCTCATGTCCACCACACACCTGATCCGCAAAACCTTTGAAAAAAACGGCGGCATATTCCGTCTGGCCCCGGCGTGGGTCCCCCGCAGTTTCTGCATCCCCGGGCGCCGGATCAAGCTGCATCCGGATGATTATTACGCCCTCGGCTCCCGGAGAGGCGGCATCGACGAACGCTGGCTCGGCAGCACGACACTGGCTGAAAACGGTCCTCTGACAGGCAAAAATGAAGGGATCAGTCATCTGGTCGCCGATGACGGTTCCCTGATCCCTCTCACCGAAGCCGTTGAGCTCCTCGGCGCAGAACTGATCGGCCGGAGACTCTGGGATAAATACCGCCGCTGGCCGGTGTATTCCAAATTTTTTGATAATCTGGGTCCTCTGCCCCACCACATCCACCACAGGGAAACACATGCGCAGAATGTCGGTCAGCACGGCAAACCGGAGTGTTATTACTTTCCGCCCCAGCTCAACAACCACGGCGGCCGCTTTCCCTATACCTTTTTCGGTCTGGAACCGGGAACGTCCAGGGAAGAGATCCGCGCCTGTCTGGTCAACTTCACCCGGGGAGACAACAAAATAACCAATTATTCCAAGGCTTACCGTCTGGAGCCGGGAACCGGCTGGGATGTTCCTCCGGGGCTTCTTCATGCGCCCGGCAGTCTCTGCACCTACGAACCGCAGTTTGCCAGCGATGTGTTCGCCATGTACCAGAGTCTGGTGGACGATCAGATCATCCCGGAAGAACTGCTCTGGAAAAATACGCCGGAAAACAGGATCGGGGATTTTGATTATCTTATGGATGTCATCGACTGGGAATTGAATGTCGATCCTGAATTTGTCAAAAACCGCTTCATGCGTCCGGTTCCGTCAGACGATGCTGTTCCCGGAACGGATGACAAATGGATCTGCTACCGCTCCGATGCTGTCTCTGCCAAAGAACTGACGATCCTGCCGGGCAGAGAGGCGGTCATCCGGGACAGCGCCGCTTACGGTCTTATCATGCTTCAGGGACATGGCACACTCAACGGTCACAAACTTGAAACGCCCTCCCTCATCCGTTTCGGCCAGCTGACATTTGATGAATATTTTGTTTCTGAAGAAGCCGCGCGCAAGGGTGTCCGTATCGTCAACGGCTCCACGGCCGATCCGATCGTCATGCTCAAACATTTCGGTCCTGAAAATCCCGATCACATCCGGCAGTTCGGCAAGGAAATCAAAAACCGTTTCTGCATATAAAACAGGAGACGGACCCGAAAAAGGGGCTGCTGTAAAACATCTTTTTCACAGCAGCCCCGTCTTGGTTTTTTCAAGAGATCATCAGAAGTATTTGGGCAGCATATCGCCGTGGGCTTCGATCAGGTCATCGCACAGTTTGACGATGTCGTCGATGGAAAGCTCTGCGGCAGTATGGGGATCCAGCATGGCGGCCTGATAGATGCGGTCGCGGCTGAGCGTGAGCGCGGCTTCAATGGTCAGAAGCTGGACATTGATATTGGTCATGTTCATCGCCGCACACTGAGTGGGCAGGTCTCCCACATAGGTTCCCTGGACCCCGGAACCATCCACCAGACAGGGGACCTCCACCACTGCATTGGAAGGCAGATTGGTGATAAGACCGGTATTCAGCACGTTTCCGCCGATCTGATAGGGCGTATCAGTGGTGATGGCGTTCATGATGCCGGCACCGTATTCATGGGATTTTTTCAGTTCAAGAGTACTGACATCCTTCTGAAGTTTGGCGTATTCCTCTTTCCAGCTGTCGATCTGAAGCACACATCTTCTGGGATATTCGTCCAGAGGAATGTTCCAGCGGTCGATCAGTTCAGGGTAATTATTTTTGATCCAGAAGGGAGCATATTCCGCGTTGTGTTCACTGGACTCCGTTACATAGTAGCCGAAATGCTTCATCATGGCCACACGGATCATATTGCCGGGTTTATCCTCTTTCCTGGCCTTGAGCCATGTCTTGAGCTTGCGTTCTCCGGCCTTGCGCAGTTCTGGATAAATATCCCTGCCGTTTTCCGTCACGTCCAGAAGCCATCCCATGTGGTTGATACCGGCGATCCTGGCGCGGATATTGGCACAGCGCTCGGGAGAGGCATCCATATCAAGGCTCTTGAGCAGAGACTGGACGCACACCTGGACAGAGTGACAAAGTCCCACCGTCTTGACCCCGGTCCCGTGCAGCATGGCTCCTGTGAGCATGGCCATAGGATTGGTGTAGTTGAGCAGCCAGGCATCGGGAGCGACCTCTTCCATCTCTCTGGCGAAATCCAGCATGACGGGAATGGTGCGCAGGGCCCGGAAGATACCGCCGATACCCAGCGTATCAGCAATGGTCTGCCGCAAGCCGTACTTTTTGGGGATCTCAAAGTCGATGACGGTAGAGGGTTCATAGCCTCCGACCTGAATGGCGTTGACCACAAAATTGGCGCCGCGCAGAGCAGCTTTACGGTTGCG
>JAFVYP010000078.1 GCA_017508555.1 Lentisphaeria bacterium | reverse complement strand
GGTGCTGGATGGAGACGACCTCTCCGATCTCGCCGGACTGGATGATCTCTTTGAGGGCTCTGGTATATTTTGTATAGCGCAGCACATGGCAGACGGCGAACATCACACCATTGGCTTTGACAGCGTTGACGATGTTGCGGCAGGCTTCCGCCGTGGGGGCCATGGGTTTTTCAAGCAGGATATGATATTTCAAATTGGCACAGGCCACGGCAGGGGCTTCGTGCATTTCATCCTGAGTGCTGATGATGACGCCGTCGCACATTTTGGGCTGCTGACAGAATTCCTGCCAGGTCTTGAAACAGCGTTCGGCCGGAATATTATAGGTCTTGGCCATATATTCCCGGCGGCGGTCATCGGGTTCCGCAACGGCGTAGATCTGCAGTCTTTCAGGATAAGATGCTGCAAAAGTGGAATAACCTCTTCCCCGGGCTCCGGCTCCGAGGACGGCAAGTTTAACGGGATTGGACATGATTTTTTCCTTCCTGATTTTGATTAACGGCTTTGGCCGTGGTCGATGACATTCTGAAGATAAGCCGCTCTGTTGCTGGTAATGGCTTCCGGCGCAATGGTATTTATGAAATATTCCGCTGTGTCCGGATCGTCAATGGTCCAGAGGGCCAGAGAAAATCCTCTGTCGGCAAGTTTTTTGGCAAATTCCGGCGTCAGGTACTTTTTCTCAGCCCGGGCATCCAGGCCGTCTGCGTGCATGTCTGCCAGTCTTTCAAGCATCTCTTCCGGCGGAACGGCAAAAGAACCATCTTCGTTGATGGTCATTGAGTTGAGATACAGAGCCCGCATGTCGGGATAACGCTCTTTGCATACTTTTATCATGTCGGCGTAAAAAGAGATGACGATGATCTGTTCTCTTTCTGCGGGAGAGTTGTCGATTGCCTCCATCATGGCATCCACGATATCCGGATCATTGATCTTGATTTCGGTAAAGAGCAGTTTCCCTTGAGGCAGAAGGGCCAGCAGTTCAGAAAAAAGAGGCACCTGTTCTCCCCGGTAGGCCTCTTTACTGTTGCAGGCGTCAAAGGTGCGCAGCTGCTCAAAATCTGTTTCCGCAACCTCCTGTTCCACGCCGCAGGTGCGGTGCAGAGAGGCGTCGTGACAGCAGATGAGCTGTTTGTCCCGGGTGAATCTGATATCCGTTTCCCAGGCATCTGTATCCCGTTCAAGGGCAAGACGGAAAGCGGCCAATGTGTTTTCGGGAGCATCGTAAGATTCTCCGCGGTGTGAAACCCAAATAGTCATACGTTATCCTCTGTCAGTAAAAGGTTGCTGCAATAATATAAATGCATAAAGTGAGAATGCAAGGTTTTTTTATTGTGTTTTTCAGGTGAAAATGATTGCAAATCTGCCGGAAAGCAGTTATTTTATGACAGAAGAGAGGTTGATTCAACAACAGAAAGACTCTGTCTCCTTTGCGTTCTCTGAAAAAGGATGGGGAAAAACGGGAAAGGGGGCAGCGCAAACAGGAAAATGAATATGAAACAAAGAGTTTTGACAGGCAATCTGGTTTTGTCCGATAAAGTTGTTTACGGCAGCGTGACTGTTGAAGAGGAGAGAATCTCCCGGATCACGGAAATCGAACCTCAGCGGGAGGATGCTGAAATCATCGTTCCCGGATTTCTGGATATCCATTTTCACGGAACAGGTCCTTACGGTGTCCTCTCTTTTGAGGATATCGCAGGCGTTGCGGCTTTTGAGCCGCAGAACGGTGTGACGGTCTTTACACCGGCCATGGGCGCCTGTCCCCGGGATATGCGCGTGGACTTTCTCCGCAGCTGCCGCCGTCTTGCGGCGGAACGGAAAAGCGGTTGTGCCGTCTGCGCCGGATCTCATCTGGAAGGTCCCTGGCTGGATTATGAACACCGGGGGGGCATGGGCAAGGATATGCTGGCTGTTCCCGATGAAGAGAGTCTGGATGAGGTCCTCAAAGAGGCGGCCGGAACGCTCAAACTGGTGACGCTTGCGCCGGATGTTCCCAACGGTCTTGCGGCTGTGAAAAAACTGTCAGCGGCGGGGGTCGTTGTGTCGATCGGCCACTCCGGCGCGACGCCGGAGGAATTTACGGCCGCTGTGGAGGCGGGACTTTCCCACGTCTGCCATCTCTTTGACGCTTATGATCCCCGGCCGGTGGAGGAGGGCGTCACGCGCTACTGTCTCTCTGATGCCTGTCTCATGGATGACAGGGTCACGGTCGAGCTGATTTGTGACGGTTTCCACGTGCCGCCGGAACTGGTGAAACTGGCCTGCCGCCTGGCCGGGATCGACCGCATTGTGGCCATCACTGATTCCATGCAGGGAACGGGGCTGCCCAACGGCACTTACTGTCAGGAGGACGGCACTTATTATTATCTTGACAACGACAGCGTCTGCCGCTCTCTGGAGGAAGACGTGGGGATCGTCGGCTCCTGTCTGCCCATGAAGCGGGCCTTCACCAATCTGGTGAACCGCTGGGGATTTTCTCTGGTGGACGCGGTCAAAATGACCTCTGCCAATCCTGCCCGGGTCATCGGCGTGGAGAAGGAAACCGCTGCTCTGCGCGAAGGATTCTTTGCCGATATCAACATCCTTGCTCCCGGAACGTGTGAGCTGCGCGAATGTATTGTCCGCGGCGAAAGCTGTTTTTGTTCCTGATGCGGGCAGAGTTGAGGATAAAATATCCAAAAAACACTCCGTTTCCCTGAAAAGCGGAGTGTTTTTTGCTGCTGTTGACTGCAAGCGTATCAGCTGGGTCAGAGCCCCAGTCTGGCTTTGAGGGCGGCTTTATCCATATAGCCGACAAAGTTCTTTTCCAGCTTTCCGTTTTTGTAGAAGAAGAGGGCGGGAATGGTGTTGACACCCAGCTCAACGGCGATCTCGGGGTAAGAATCCACATCGACTTTGCCAATGATAAGGTCATCACATTCCGCAGCCAGGGCTTCCAGTTCCGGACCCAGTTTCTGACAGGGGCCGCACCAGGTGGCCCAGAAGTCGATGAGGACAGCTTTTTCTGTCTGGGTCGTGAGTTTTTTGAATGATTCAGGGGTCAGATGAAGAACTTCCATACTTTATTTTTCCTTATAATATAATTTGCAATGACAGAAACCTTCAAACTCAGGATCGGCGATCTGGTCGCGGAATTCCTGACAGATGCAAAGGTTTTCCGGCGTTTTCTGCAATCGGCAGGGACAATATCCCTCTTTTTTTTCAAGAGCCTGAAGCAGTTTTTCCACATAGGCTTTATCCGGGTTGAAACGGACATTTTCAGGTAGTTTTTCCATTTTTTGCTCCTTGTCTTTCCTGTAATGCAATATAATCACTGGGGGAGAGTTTTTCAAGTGCTGAAAATAAAAAAACGGAGAACCTGTAAAGGTTTTCCGTTTTGTGTGACGATCTTTGCCGGAAAAGGCGGATCGTTCCGCCGGGCTTCTTTTCAGTGTTTGCCCAGCAGCCGTTTGATATCCGAAGGCAGCCAGATGTTTTCGATATCCTTTGTTTCGGGATCGGCTTTGTGCTGAAGCAGAAATTCGACGACTTTGCGTTTGGTGTACTGGTGTTTTGTATAGGCACTCAGACAGTGATAAAGCAGCGATTTTCCGGCGACGGGACGGTTGGCATCCCAGGTTTTATCATGTTTGATGACTGCGGTCAAAAGGGCAATGACCTGATCCGGCGTTTTATCGTAACGGATTCTTGAAAGAATAAAGATCGTCAGATCATCCATTGACGCTGATTTTCCGGAGTCTTTCTGCGAAGAGTCATATTGCAGAAGCAGGGAAAGAATTTTGGCATCTCCTTTGAGAACGGCAATATGACGCGGATCTGAATGAGGTTGTGCGGTCTTGCATTTGGCGGGATCCACTTTGTTTTTCAAGAGACACGCCGCCAGATCCGCTTTTCCCTGAAGGCAGACATTCTGCAAGGCGTCCAGACCGTTGTGCCAGGGCTGATAGGGATCGGCGCCCTCTGCCAGTTTTTCAGCGATCTTATCCATTTTGCCCAGTTTGACATACTGGCTGAATTCAAACTGAACTCTGTCTTTTGTTTCAAAAGGAGTTTGGAAATGGAACTCTTCAAAGAGCTGGATGATCTGTTCATTTCCCCGGAGAAGAGCCGTCTGATAGGGCGTAAATCCCTGTTTGTCCCGGACATCGACACCGGTATATCCGGCAAGGATGAGCTGCCGTGTCAGCTTGACATGATTTCTTGCCGCAGCCAGATGCAGCGGGGTTTGGCCCATGGCATTGACAATGCCGTTCAAACGGGGAGAGAGCAGCAGAAAACGGCAGGCCGTTTCTTCGTCGTACAGCTCTTCCGGTGAATAATAATGGCGGTCCAGCTGTTTGGAGATCTTCATGTCAGCCACTGTAAAGAAGAGGGCGCTGCCGCTGCCGTCAATATCATCTTTCCCGAAAAACAGAAACTCTTTGGGAAGATTTTCGACTGCTTTGTTCACATCAACATTTTTCCAGAGAAGACGCTTGATGAATTTTGCCCGGGGACGGAGAAGGCCCAGAGACACCGCATCCACAAGGGTGATCTGCTTTCTGCCGCCGTGGGGATAACTTACTTCAATATTGGGATCGACTTTGCCGGCCAGCAGGAAAAGGAGACTTTCACTTTTCCTGTAATCCTGCTGCGACCAGTTGCCGGATGGTTTGAGAGATTTGAGGAAGTTTTCCGTCACATGTTTGAAATTAGCTGTTTTACTTGCGGAATACGTCTGGTTGGGTGCGGAAACACGCATCTGTATTTGACGCTGTGTCTGCAATTCATTCTGCTGCCGTTCAATAAAATCCAGCGCCTCCTGTCTGTATTTGGACTCCGGCAGGCTGAGGATCTTCATACGGCGCTCACTGACTTCTTTCATTCGGATGTGGACCGTGCGGAGTCCCCCATAATAATTGGGAGAGGGCAGGGTGAGCGGAGATTGATCCAGCGGAAGCACTCGCGGCAAAATAATATCCTGCGCTGCCTTTTTCGTCTTTTCCGTCTTTCCGGCACCCGTATTGTCCGGCGCAGCCGGAGCTTCGGCGGCGGCTGCCTGAGGCGTCTCTTTCTTTTCCTCCGGTTCTTCCGGAGCTGCAGCTGTTACAGTTTTCTTTTCCGGAGGAGCTGCGACGGTTTTCTTTTCCGGAGCCGGGCGTTTTTTTTCAGGTGCCGGAGGCATA
Organism: Lentisphaeria bacterium; assembly: GCA_017508555.1. Classification (GTDB taxonomy): domain Bacteria; phylum Verrucomicrobiota; class Lentisphaeria; order Victivallales; family Victivallaceae; genus UBA1784. Next base: position 3,747 of record JAFVYP010000078.1, on the reverse strand, counting down.
TCTGTAAAGGAGATCGGCTGATAAGTGTTTTCCCCTGTTCTGAAGGTGTAGTTTCTGGCGCAGGAGTAAACGGTCAGATTGCTGATCTTGCCCGAGAAAACGGTCTTTGTCTGCGGCTCATGGAACAGGATCTCTTTGAGAGGAACAGTACCCTTTTCCGGCAGCAGCCAGACACCCAGCAGCCGGTTGCCCGAAAACGCCGTGAATTTTCTGTTTCTGCGGTCAAGTGAAAAGGTTGTATTGAACCACTTGTCTGCCGGGATCTTCAGCTGAGTCCTGACAAAGAATCCTCCGGGAAAGCTGAAAACAAGATTGTCATTGACCTTCAGGAGTTTGACAGGACCTGTATCCATCAGAAAATGTCTGTTTTGTGCGTTGACGCATACATTGACTGAAAAGGTGACACTGTTTTCATAGACACTTCTGGGCAGCTTCAGAAAGACCGCACTCTGCGAGGGAGCTTTATCCAGATGAAGGATACGATCCATGATAAGCGAACGCTCAAAATTGCCTTCCGGGATATTTTTGTTGAAGTCAAAATCTGCAACGATATTCCAGCTGTCATCGGAAGCAAAGTCGATCAGGGGGAATTCACGGACAATTGTTCCGTTGGCATATCTCCTCATTTTGCTTTGCCGCGCTTCGGCAATACCGGGATACTGCATCAGCGGATGGCAATTTTTCAAAGGATCTGCCACCCGGATCTCTTTGTTTTCTTTTTTCTCAGACGGAACCTCTTCGATTTTGCCGGCAGGACGCTTCTGTTGTTTGAGCAGTGCAAGAAGATACTGTTTGAATGTCGGCATGGTCCTGCGGCGTTCCGGAGAATTTTTTTCAATGAAATACATGACGGCAACTGTGGCAAAACCGACAACAGCGAGGATGACTGCCCAACGGATAAGTTTGCCGATGAGAGAGATAAGCCAGTTGCTGAAAGCTGTCAGATTGAGTTTTTTCAGCAGAGAAGATCCGCCTTCAAGGACATTGAGCAAACCTTTGCCGATCTTGATGAACGGCAGGATCAACAGGCTGTTAAGGGTAGCCGGACTGATGTTTTTCAGGTGGCGTATGCCGAAGGTGATGATCGCGTGTTTGATCCTGCCGAAAATATCATCCTGGCTGCCGCTCAAGATCTCCAGAAGTTCATCGGGGCTTCCCGGACGGTTTTCAGGTCTTTTTTCCATCATCTTTTCAATGAGGGAAAGCATGTTGTGCGACAGATCCGGACGGAGATTTCTCAAGGGCTCCGGCGCCTGCTGCATGACTTTGAGGATGATCTCAACCGGAGTATCCCCGTCAAAGGGGATCGTGCCGCTGGCCACATGATACAGGGTCGCTCCCAGACTGTAAATATCCGAACGGGTATCCACCGTGTGGGCTGAACGGCACTGTTCAGGAGAGGCGTAGCCGGGGGTTCCGATCGTCGTTCTTTCCATGGTCAACGTCATTTCTCCTGCGGTGCGGGCATCGGACTTGGCAATACCAAGATCCATGAGCTTCCAAACGCCGTTTGAATCCTGCATGATGTTGGAGGGCTTGATATCCCGATGGACGACGCGGGCCTCGTTCAGGGCCTTCAGAGCGCTGGTCATGGCTGAAAGCACCGACAGCAGATCCATTTCCGTCAACTTCTTTTCGCGGGAAAGGTCCAGCAGGGTTTTGCCTTCGATGTATTCCATGGCCAGAAAGAGATAACCGGTTTTGAAATCGCTGCCGGCATCAAAGACTTTCACGATGTTGGGATGCGTGAACTGGTGGGTCAGCTTGGCTTCACGGATAAAGCGTTTGGCAAAGATCTGATCTTCAGTTTCCATGCTCCGCTGCATCAGTTTGAGCGCACACTGCTGCTTGAGAAGAAGATGTTCAGCCAGATAGACCTCAGCCATACCGCCCCGGCCCAGCAGACGGATGATCCGGTATTTGTCAAAAAGTTCCCCGTCATTGAGCATGCGCTTTTTAGCTGAGACCGGATGTGTTTTGCCGGAAACCGTATCGTCCCCCAAAAGTTGTTCCTCCGGGACCAGACGGGTCCGGCAGTGAGGACAGACGTTGTTGCGGTTGTTGAGGATGCTCAAGGGCATTTTGAGCTTGGAACGGCATTCCGGACAGAAAGTCACCGCAAAAAAATTCCGCGCCGGACTGCTTTGCTGACAGGAGGGACAGGTTATTTCGGGCGGAAAGTTATCTCCATGTTCATAATGGAAGCGTTCCCCGCATTTGGGACAATCCAGAATTTTGGCAAACACGATATGCAGCCCCCTTTGATGAAATTACTTTCTCAGCATATCGATCTCGTCAAGCAGTTCGCCGTAAGAACTGTGACGGCTGGCCGGATCAAATTGCATCATCTTGGAAATCAAACGGATACACTCGGGACTGCATGTGCCGTTGAATTTTTCCGGCGGCGGGGGAGCGTTGTTCATCGTCTCCTGATAGATATCCTCCAGGGTTGTTCCCCGGAAAGGTTTTTGGCCTGTCAGAAGGAAGAACATCGTTGCTCCCAGAGAAAATATATCTGTCCGGAAATCCGCGTTTTTGAAATCTTTGAACTGCTCGGGACTCATGTAGCCGGGGGTTCCCAGACAGGAGCGGTCCATGGTTATCATATCGCTCATGCTGCTGTTGGAACACTGCTTGGAAAGACCGAAATCCAGCAGTTTCAGGTGAAAACTCTCATCCAGCATGATGTTTTCAGGTTTGATATCCCTGTGGATGATGGAGTAGTTTTCCCAGATATACTGCAGGGCGATGGCTGCCTCTTTGGCAATTTTGAGCGTCACTTCTTCATCGAAGGTGTATTCCTGTTTGAGCTGGCTCAAATTTTTGCCTTTGATGTACTCCATAACGATGAAGGTATCGTTATGGGACTCCCAGTAATCCACAATTTTGGCAATGCGCTCGTTGTGTTCAATGGAGGCCAGAAGCGTGGCCTCGCGGCGGAAACGTTTCTGACTGACATTGTTGGATTTTTTCAGGACCTTCAATACATATCTGACAGAGGCATCCGTCAGCGGATGGCACATGTAAAGATTGCCGCAGCCGCCGCTGTTGAAAAGAGAGAGAACACGGTATTTGCTGCCGATGATATGTCCGGGCGCGATGACGATCTCCTGCTTTTTGACATAACGGCAGGCGGGGCAGCGCAGGGCATCCGGCTGATCCCAGTCCGGTTCCAGAGCCTGTCCGCAGACGGGACATTTGCCGAAATCCGCTTTGCAGTTCGCTGGATCTATTAAAATCGTCTTGTCAAGATCTGACATTGCCGTAAAACCTCAAGCTCAAAAAACACTTACATATCCCCCAAGGGTATCCTCCGACTGTTTAATATAGCACTGCGGGTATGAATTTACAAGGAGTTTTGTTTGTGAATTTTGCAAATGTTTTTAACGGTTGAAGCGGGTCCGGGAAGGCAGCATTCTTGTTGAATTTTACCTGCGGTAATTTTGATTTGGCATTCCGGGGGGCGGCAAATTGAGCAGACGGCGTATTTCTGGATTATAGACACGCTGGAGCCAGTTGGAATTCCAGCGGTAGGATGGATTGGAATTCCGGTTGTTGGCGTTGATGTCGGCACCATTGGCAAGAAGATACTGGATGAGCGTCAGCTGCTGCTGCCGGTTCCGGTTCCGGAAGAAACGGGTACAGGCTTCAGAAAGAACGGTTTTGCCGCGGACACATTGATTGATATCCCATGTCTTGTCATACGTTTTCAGCGTTTGGATGATACGCAGCGGATCGACATGCCGG
>JAFVYP010000077.1 GCA_017508555.1 Lentisphaeria bacterium | reverse complement strand
CTCGCGCTCCCCTTTTCTTTCAAAAAAAGCGGGGTATTTTGTTGTTGGGCGAAACCAGCCGTATTCTGCGGCGCACCGATATCCGTTTTTGTCCGTTTTTGTCCGTTTTTGTCCGTTTTTAACGCGCCCCCCTTTTCTTTCAAAAAAAGCGGGGTATCTTGGGATGGTACAGTACAGGCGGCCGGATTGAAATGAAAGATACGATCATTCTGTGTTTTCATTTTTAATACCCTTGTGATTCTGGATGAACTTGACTTGGTTCGGGAATATTATAGTCTGAATGTCTTCAAATGAAAAGAGATCATCGTCTCAAAAACATTTGATATTGTCTCAAACTGTTTTTTTCAAGTATCCGGCTGTTTTTTTTTACTTGAAAAATACTTCTTTCCTGAGGGGCTCCGGCGTTTTTGAACAAAATCTTTGGAACGCCATTCAATGTTTTTGGGACAGCCTTTTATTTTTTTATTCTCATTTGAGGACTATATTAAGGTCAGGGGCCTTTGTTTTTCATCTTTATTAAGGAGAGTACATCATGTCATGGATCGACTGGCTCATTGTTATTGTTCCCGTTATATTTGTTTTGTGGATGGGATTCTATTCGCGCAGATACATCCGGGATGTTTCTGATTACCTTTCCGCCGGACGGCTCTGCGGCAGGTATGTCATCAGCGTGGCAGATATTGCCAACGGCATATCCATCGTGGGGATCGTGGCTTATGTGGAGGTCCACTACAAAACGGGATTTGCTCTGGCCCTGTGGGGCAATTTTCTTATGCCGATCAGTATGATATTGGGATTGACAGGTTACTGTACCTACCGTTTCCGCGAAACGCGCGCCATGAGTCTGGGACAGTTTCTTGAAATGCGGTACAGCCGGAAATTCCGTATTTTTGCTGCGGCCTTGAGGTCCCTGTCTGAGATCCTTGCCAATATGATCATGCCTGCCATCGCGGCACGTTTTTTCATCTATTTTCTCGGTTTGCCCCATCATGTGGATATCTGCGGGTTCAGGATCGAGACATTCATGCTGCTTATGATGATCGTTCTTATTCTGGCGGTTTCCATCATCTGTATGGGAGGAACGCTGGCTCTTGTCATCACTGATACGATCCAGGGATTTTTCTGTTATCCGCTGATGGTTCTTTTCATCATCTTTATTTTATGGAAATTTTCGTGGACAAAAGAGATCATTCCTGTTATGGCCGACCGTGCTCCCGGCGAAAGTTTTCTCAATCCCTACGATGTTTCCAAACTGCGGGATTTCAACATGTTTTCAGTGGCCATCGGATTGGTGGGAATGTTTCTTCACCGTGCCAGCTGGATCGGCGCCGGCAATTCCAGCGCCGCCAAATCTCCTCACGAACAGAAAATGGCCGGACTGCTGGGTACCTGGCGTAATTCCTTCGGCAGCCTCTTTTGTATTCTGATCTCCGTTTCCATTCTGGCATTGCTCAATCATCAGAATTTTGCCGATCAGGCCAAGACCATCCGTACGGATATTTCCAATAAGATCGCGCAGGAACTGATCCCGGATGCCGCCGTCAGAGCGCGTATTTCTGAAAAGGTCACTTCTATTCCTGCGCAGCGTCACCGCATCGGCATTGATGCGCCTCTTTCTGATAAAAAGAATCTGGATACGACTTATCTGGATGCTGTCCACGGCGTTCTCAAGGAAAATAAAGTCGAAAACGCCAATGCCGTTTATCAGCAGTTCAGAACTCTTTATCATCAGTTGAAACTGGCTTTTTCCATGCGGAGCCTGCTGCCGGCAGGGTTGCTGGGACTTTTCTGTCTGCTCCTGGTTCTGGCGATGATCTCCACCGACGATACGCGCATTTACAGCGCCGCACTGACCATCGCACAAGATGTGATCCTGCCGCTTAAAAAGAAACCTTTTACGCCGAAAGAGCATGTGTGGATGATCCGCTTTGTTTCCATCGGTGTCGGCGTATTCTTCTTTTTCGGCAGTCTTTTCATGTCCCAGCTGGATTATATCAATCTGTTCGTCACCATCGTCACCATGATGTGGATGGGCGGCTGCGGACCGGTGATGATCTTCGGACTTTACAGCCGTTTCGGCAACACCATCGGCGCATGGACCTCTCTGCTGAGCGGTATGTTCCTGGCATTGTTCAGTATCGTTCTTCAGCGCAACTGGGCCAACTTTTTCTATCCCTTCCTGGAAAAACAGGGATGGGTCGATACTGTCGGTAATATTCTTGCATCGTTGTCCGCTCCTCTGGCGCCCTGGGTCGTCTGGGAAATGAACCCGGTCAAGTGTCCCATCAACAGTTATGAGTTCTACTTTATCACCATTATGATCACGCTGGTTCTTTACTGCGTTGTCTCCTGGGCAACCTTCAAGGAACCCTTCAATCTGGACCGCATGCTCCACCGCGGCGTCTGGAATGTGGATGGAGAGAAAAAAGCTGTTGTCCAGTGGTCCTGGCGTACTCTGTGGCTGAAACTGATCGGCATCACGCCGGAATATACCCGCGGCGATAAAGCGATCGCATGGGGATTCTTTACCTATACCTTTGTTTACCGTTTCATCTTTACCGTGATGCTGGTAATCATCTGGAACCTGTTTTCTCCCTGGAAAAATCACTGGTGGGGTACTTATTTCTTCTATACCGCGCTGGTCGTTCCCGGGATCGTGGCCTTCTTCTCATGCTTCTGGTTCGGCATCGGAGGCGCTGTCGATCTTGTCAGACTCTTCCGTGATCTGAAGCTGCGCGTTGCTAATCCTCTGGATGATGGCCGGGTCGATGGACATGTTTCTCTCGCTGACAAGGAGAAGATGGAAAAAATCGAAAACGCAGGAAAGTGATCTTTCTGCACAGGCTCATTTGACGTTTGCTCCTCTGTTCCGTTTGCCGGCTGCATTGCCGGTGGGGCAGAGGAGCTGCCTTTTCCGGCGCCTGCATGCTTCAGCGTATTGACCGCGGTAAACGCCCTCTGTGCCGATGATACGGAGAAAGATCCATGTGACAAATGAGAGCGCGGCTGCCTGAAGTGGGACAAAACGCAAACGGCCCCGGGCGCAAGTTGCGGGCATACGAACCGCAAACTGCCACGGGAGCAAACGGACGAACAGGGGATACGCGTCTGCAAAGATCGGTTAATTTGTGTGACAACGCATTGAAGAGACAAAAAAGACTGCCGCACCTTTGAACAAGAGTGCGGCAGTCTTTTTGAATTTTCAAATAATCAGGCGATTACTTGACGAAGTTGGCAGAGACATGGACCTCTTTGATTCCGAAGAAGAAGGGATTGGTCGCAGGAGCGCTGACAACGTTCAGGGTGTATTTGGCGCCCTGCTTTTTGGCTTCAGCAGCCACCAGCTTGACGACCTGGGGAACCGTGACGGTATCCTGCAGGAACACGGTCTTGCCGGGGTTGGCGGTGTCACCGGTAATCAGCGGGATCATGAACAGGTAGATGCCCCAGTTTTCGGCCTGGATGTGAGAAACAGCCTGGCCGCTGTAAGAAAGCTGCTCGCCATTGAGTTTTGCAGCACTGGCAACATTAACGGAAGCACAGCCGGTGAAGACTGCAGCCGCAACGGCCATCATAACGAAAAGCAATGCTTTTTTCATATTCTTGACTCCTTTTTGAGTAACTTACTTAATGACAGTTGCGGAAGCACTGGCAGTCTTGTAGTAGAAGAGGAAGCCCTTGGAAGCGCCGGTGGTGACCAGGTCGATAGCCTTGCGGCCGCCGAGTTCCTTACCCTTCTTGGTAACAGCGCAGGCAAGGGTGCTGGGATTGGCCGTATCGGTCAGGAAACAGGGAGTGCCGTACTGATCGACAGAACCGGTGATGAGGGGGATCCACAGCAGATAGAGACCGTGGGCGGTGACGCTGACGTGACCGACGGTCTTGCCGCTGGTCGTGGGACGGCAGGCGCCGAAGTCAGACTGCTTGGCGACTTCCAGCGCGGAGCAGCCGGTGAGGACCACTGCCGCCGCGGCGGCAACAGACAGAATGAAAAGACGTTTCATGATCTTTTACCTTATATGTTGTTGTTGTTACTCCAGACTGTGGCAAAAAACTGTTTGAAAAATCTCCGGGGCACTTCCCCGGATCCAAACTGTTTCCCTGCTGCAATCTGAAACGAATGATTTTTTACTTTCAAAAAAAACGCAACCTTTTTTACGGATGCTTTTTTTCCAATGATAACCGGAAAATCGTTCTTACTTGACAGCCTTGACAGCCTTGTCGTAAGTTTCCTTGTTGACGAAAACCAACAGGTTGCGGCCATCAGAAGTTTTGCCGCAAACGGCATAACGGACACGGGTCCCTTCACCATAAACCTTGCATTCGGTGATCGCGGTGGTGACGGAGGTTTTTTTCTTCACATCGTAGAACTTGTAATCCATTTTTCTCTCCTTTTGAGGTTGTTTTGCGGCAGCTTTCTGCCTGTCACTGTTTAATTATACTCAACTTTCCGGCATTAGTCAAGCCTTGAAACAGCTTTTTTTTATATTTTTTTCACTTTTTTGCAGAAAAAAACAATTTTTTTGCTCAAAATAACGTTTTTTTTCTGTTTGCGGTTGAAAATATCCGCACGCGGTATTATCTTTGTTCCGGAGATGCTTCTGTAACTATGCAAAAACACATCATAACAGGAACCGCAGGAGGGAAAAAACTCTCTGGCAGCAGGAAGCGTGAACGGGGAGCTTCTATTTTTGAGGCCATGGTCGCTCTCTGTTTCATGTGTTTCCTCTTTTTTGCTCTGCTTCAGATCTATCAGTGGTGCAATGCAAAACTCTTCTGCCGTTACGCCTCCTATTTCGGCGCCAAGGGCCGGGCGCTCGGTTACAAGGATAATTTCACCAACCGGGCTGTCCGCGTGGCTGCCCTGCCGGTCTCCGGGCCCTCCCTGGGGTTCCGCAGCGGCAACGAATTGTCTGATGCCCAGAACTACATGGTTGACGGCGACAAGAGCGGGGTCTGGTACAAATACTGGTATCCCCAGCGGGAAACCCAGCCGGAGATCAGGCTCAGCGGCAGAGCAGATGCCGACAATGTCGAGGCAAGTGTGACTTTGCGCAATGCGCCTCTGATCGCAGAGCAGCTGGGGAAGCTCATGGGGATCTCCAGAACGCCCAGTCCATCGGGTAAGAGTACCTTTTACAATTATTCTTCTGTTTATCTGGAGTAGTGCCGTTTTATGAAAAAGCAATCCGGTCAGGTTCTTGTTTCCGGCGTGATTATGATCACGCTGCTTTTTCTTGCTGTCCTCTATATCTTTGACATCCACAATGTCATCCGGGCAAAACTCAAGGTGGAAACGGGGTTGCAGTCTTCCGCTCTGACCGGGGCTGTCTGGCAGCGCAACTCTCTGAACCTGATCGGAGAGATCAACCTTTTCAAAGCCTGCTCGGCGCTTCTTGAAGGTGAGGATAACTGGAATGTGCCTCTGCCGCAAGTCCCTGAAAACCCCGTTACACCGGAGGATAATGAGCAGATCGAAAAACGCCGTCAGGCCCTTCAGGGAAGAGTCGATCTGCTGACGGAAATGCAGACCCGTGTTGCTTTTATCGGTCCCCTGATCGGATTTGCGGCCGCTCAGCAGTCGGCAAAAGCCAACGGACTGCCTGCGGCTGACAGCAAAGCCATGATCAATTATCTGGAACGTGTCAGCACCAGTTACCGGTACAGATCCGAATTGGGCGGTGCGGATGACGTCATCAACAACTACCGCTGGCGAGAACCCTATATTTCCCTGCTTCAGGAAATCGGCGCAAGAGGCCTTGCTGTTTATCCCAATGTGAGAACGGCCCGGGGACCGGTCGTGTCTCCTCCTGAGCTTGCGGATGAGGGATTTTACAAAACGATCATGAACCATGTCCGTGAGATCGAAGCGGAAGATCCGCCGCGTCAGTCATCGTGGCATGATTCCCTTTACAAATTTGCCAAAGATTACAGAAAGTGGAGTCAGCCGTATTTATACAGCAAGTGGTGGAATATTGATTTTTCGCTGAATAAATTTCCCAACGAGAGTGAGATCCTGACCCTGGGAGTCCGGAATCTGTTTTCGCCGTTCAGCGGTTACTCAACATTCGATGACCGCAATTTCAATATCAGCAATCATCTTCTCCGCGCGCTGGATAAAGCCTCTGCGGATGTCAGGGACAGTGTTTACAAGTCCATGAAGGAACTGCCTGACAATGTGGATATGAAATGGTTCTGTTACGATGAAAGCTGGTATCCGGAATACTACCGTTCCGTGGAGGAGGATTATGACCAGTACCACTATAATTACTGGTTCAACAAGCAGGTCCTGCGTAAAAAAGTGAAAAAGCAGTACCGCTTTGAGGGGCCTGCCGCCTATATGGAAAGCTGCGATGTCAATTTGGACAGGGTCGTCCGTCAGCGTGTGAACCGCAACCGCCGGGGCGGCATCCTGACCGGTGTCGGCGTCAATTCCACGCTGGTCGGTCCCAAACATCTTGCCTCGACAGAAAGCGAATCGTATGCCACGGATTACCGTCCCGGTTCCATTGCCAAGACCCTGGGAGAACTTTCTGACAACAATCCGCCCATCGCCATTCCGCTGGTCATGCCTGTTTTTGATAAGGTCGTCATCATGCCGACATACATGCCGATCCCTTACGGGTTCAGCGTATTGCGCATATATGAATCCAATCTGGAAAAATTTCTGGAGTGGCTGGCTCCCCAGGACTCCCTCAGAAACAGCAAAAATCCCCTGCCGCCCGGATGTGAGCATTATCTGGAGGCCCTCAAACATCTGATCGAACGGGATGATTTTCTCAATTACGGATTCAATCCCGACTGCAATGTCAGGGTCGATGAAAATATGCTGAAAAAATGGGATCGTATCCGGGAAAAGTATGTCTATTGCAAAAAAAATAAAAAAGGCATGGGCTGGCTTCAGGAGCCCCGGGTCTGCCGGGATCCGGAGGATAAATACAAATCCCGCAGAGAACAGATCGTCGAGGTGCCGGACCTTATCAATGGAGGAATAGCCAAACGCATCTACATCTCTTACGATTCCGGAGAGTACTATGTTATTGATTCCAAAGGACGTTTGGTTACCAATGATGACGTGGATCCCACAATCCGCTATGGGGCGGGATACCCCTCCGGTCCCGGAACGGAAGAGGGGTTCGGCCATCATCGCGATACGCCCGATCTGGATAAAGGACCCGTCAGATTATGAAAAACAACCGGCACAGCGAACAGGGGCAGGCGATCATTGAACTGGTCATGCTGCTTTTCGGATTCACCATCGTCTTTCTCGGACTGGTCTTTATCAGCGGCCTTTCGGATGCGGATCTTTATGCATTCACCCAGGCCAGAAATGATGCAGAGCTGACAGCATCCGATACCAGAGAAGGCACACCGCCCCGGCTGGCGGAGTTCGGGGTGGTCAAACGCTTCAAACCGGATATTTACAAAGACAGCGATTATCTTGATTTTTCTCCGATGGACCGGACCGGGTATGTTCAGGGCAATACGATCGGTTCTTTCCCCCCGGCTTTTACCAATGGTGCTGTTTCCGAACCCGGCACATTTTCCAATGATTATTTTGTTCAGGCCAAGCTGGAAGAGTGGAAGGATATGCGCAATGCGGATCCTCAGGTGTTCAAGGCTGATTTTGTCACAGGGCTTGCCAACTTGAATGCCCGGGGCGCTGCCGACCTGGTGGCCGGACGGGCGAAGAATATCAACAATGTCACGACCCTCAACAGCCTTCATCACCGGGCTGGGACTGTCAATGCCCTTTACAGGACTTTTCAGCGGCTCTTCGGCGTGCGGATCACCCCCCGAATGCTTGAGGATGCCCCCGGAAACGTTGTTTATATGCCCGTTTTTTCTGAATAGTTCTGTTCCCGATACGGGTAGATAAATGATAAAAACTAAAAAATACTTCGCTTTTCTCGAAAAGGGGTGGGGTGCGGGGAGGGGAAAACCTCTTTTCCCGCGAAAAGAAAGATAACGGAGCCGACGTTCGGCCCCCTCCCCGCGATACCATCGACCCTTGTCGGGAACAAAGCATTCTGAATAGAGCCGGCGGGATGGTTGAATTGTTTCCCGTTGTGGAGTATTTTATAGTTCCGACAAAAAAGTTTTCAAAAAAGAGAGACCGTTATGGGGATTTTACTTGCTGTCTGCAGTCTGGTGTGTTCTGCACTGAATGATTTTCTTTTCAAAGTGTTTTCCGGCAAAAAAAGTTCTGTCGGCATATTTGTTTCCATCGTGGGCGTGATCTGGTTTGCCGCCCTGTGCCTGCTTCCTGCGGATTTCAGCAGAAATTGGCAGACAACGCTTTTCTGGGGGATCGTCAGCGGGTTGTTTTCTCTTGTGGGCAATCTGCTGCTGATCGAATCCATGAAATACCAGAGCGCGGGGGTCTGTTCCACCATCTACCGGCTGAATCTGGTGGGGGTCGTCATCGGCGCAGCTTGTCTGCTGGGGGAGCATCTTGATTTTCACCGCTGGATCGGTGTGGCCGCTGCCGTCGGCGCAGTTATCTGTTTTTTTGATTTTGACAAAAGCGGCGCTTTTGCCAAAGCCCGACTGGGATTGTTTCTGGCTCTGACGGCCTCTCTCCTGCGCGCCGGATTGGGCCTGAGCTGCAAATACGGGATCATGCGGGGCGCTGATCCCAATGCCATCAGTTTGATGATGAGTTTTTTCTGGATCGGCGGCGGCGCACTGTACTGTCTGCTGCGCAAAGAACCCTTCCGGGCCTCTTTCAAAGGACCTATGCTCCTGACGGGGGTGATTTCCGGGCTTTTTGTGGCGGGGATCGTCTTTTTTATGAATTCTGCGCTCAAATATGGCGACGCCAGTGTGGTGCTGACCATTGCCCAGATGAGTTTTCTCGGGACATTGGTTTTGAGTGTGATTTTTCTCAAAGAGAAACTTTCTGCGAAAAAGATTGTCGGTATGATCTGCGGTATTGCAGCCATCTTGCTGATGAGTTTGTAAGGTGTTATGAGAAGGGTTCTGTTTCTTCTGCTGATTTTTCCCGCTCTTCTTCCGGGGGGGGGCCATGCCGGACTGCGGGCCGGTGCGATGAGGACCCGGGAGGGGAGAGGCCGCATGCTTCACCGGACTTCCGCTTCTGCCAGAATTTGTTTCGAGGGCAGGAGTGCCGGAAAAAAGTATGTCGGTGTGAAAGAGCTGAAGGGGGAAACGGATCTTTTCGGTGTAAAATACAAATATGTTTTCCAAATCTGCGGCCAGGGGGTGCTGAAACTGTTTCTGCGTCTTCCGGAAGGAAAAAAACGGCAGTTCGCCGCCCGGATTCCTCTGACGGAAAAATGGCAGGATCTTTCCGTTTCATTCGTCTCCCTTCTGCCGGAGACGGATCGGACGCTCCTGCTGGAATATGTTCTTGAAGGAGAGAAAGATCATTTCCGTCTGGCCAATGACCGGTTTGTCAGACTTTCTCCCGCCGGCGGCGGCATCCGTTCAAGCGCTCCCTTCCTGATGACGGTTCCCGGGAAAGAGTTCCGGCTGCATTTTTCCGCGCCGGGCCTGGAACGCGTGCAGTTTTTCGATGGTCTGCGGGAAAAGGAAAAAAAGATTTCCGGAACCCTGGAAATTGCCGTCAAGGCACCGGCCGAGGGTATCCGGACAGGTTTGCGGGATACGGGTTCCGGCCGGTTTGCTTACACGTATATCCATCCCGTTCCGGCGGAACGCTGGAAAGAGTTTGAGGATGTTTCCGGCAGCATCTCTCTCAAGCGTCCTTTGCGTATTCTTTTTTTCGGAGATGAACTTTCCGATACCCGCCGGAACAGAAACTATATTGATATGTTCTCCTTCTGGCTCAACCGGTGCGCGCCGGGACGGGGCCATTGCATCAATGCCGCGCTGCCGGGGGAGACGATCCGGCTGCTGCACGACAGTCTGACCGGAAAGGGATTCACTTTTCAACGGAAGGCGTTGCGCAGACTTCCGGCCGGGGCTGTTGACGTGATTTTTATTTTTCTCGGCCGCAACGATACCCGCTGTTATTACGGTAGAGACAGGATCGCGCAGACTGTTCCGCCGGAGAGGCTGCCGCATCTGTGGCAGGAGACCCTGCGCTTTCTTAAAAAACATACCGGCGCGCGGATCGTTTTGATGACCCCCGCACCGCTGGTTCCCTCTCCTGCAAATCAAGCGCTTCCCCGTTTCGTTTACGGAGAACCCGGGAGACTTGAACAATATGCGGAAATTTTGAAAAAAACAGCCGCTGCTGAACAAGTTGAGATCCTTGATCTCTATTCTCTTATGAAAAAAGAAAAAGAGGTCCGATCTTTTTTTGTTCCCGGCAAAATGATTTTCTCTCCCCGTGGAGAAGAATTTACGGCCTTGCAGATTTTGCGCTTTATGGCCGGGGAAAAGCAGTAGTTTCTCCAGCGTGTCCGGCTGAGGCTGGAACACACTTTTTTTTCTCCAATCCCGTTAGCGCACCATCTTTTTTTCGGAAAAGACTTGCAAAAAAGACCGGGGGGGTGTATATTAACAAAATCGACGGTCCGTTCCGGTCGTTTTGTCCTGTTTGTCCGGGGCAGCGGCTGGCGGATTCGGTAAACAATAAAATATGGAGATTAGGAATCATGGACAAAGCCAAACGCACTGAAATCATCGCCAAGTTCGCCCGCAAACCCGGAGATACCGGAAGTCCCGAGGTCCAGATCGCTCTTCTGAGCGGCCGTATCCTCGAGCTGACCGAACACCTGAAGGCCAACCCCAAGGATCACAGCACCCGCCGCGGTCTGCTGGCCATGGTTGCGCTCCGCAAGAAGCTGCTGGCTTACCTGCTGACTGAAAACCGTGCCAAATACATGGAGATCACTGACGCTCTGAACATCCGTCGCGCCAAGTAAGATCTTCTTCAAAGAAGCTGCAAAAACTCCGGTTTGTCTCGAACAGACCGGAGTTTTTCTGTTTGAAGCTGCTGTTTACACAACTCTCTGAAAAAAGCGGTTGAAAAAAGAGGGGAATGGGTGTATATTACTCAGATTAAAGAAGTATAACTTCCGGGGACAGGTCAAAGGCTCCGGGCAACTAAAAGAGATTGGAGAAGACATCATGCATAAAGTTCTTATTCCTACGAAGTTGGATAAATTTGCCGCCGATATGCTCAGCGATCGCGGATACACCGTTATCCTGGATGCTGCGACCCCCATGGAAGAGCTGGTCAAGGCTCATGCCGATACTGAAGTGCTGATCGTCCGCAGTGAAAAAGTGACGGCCGGGATCATTGATGCTCTGCCGCAGCTGAAACTGGTCGTCCGTGCCGGTGCCGGTTACAACACCATTGATACCAAATATGCCCGTCAGCGCAATGTGGATGTGATGAACACCCCCGGCGCCAACTCCAATGCCGTTGCTGAAGAGGTGGTCGCCATGGCGCTGGCTTCCAGCCGTTTCGTCGTTCCCGCCGATATCTCCACCCGTGCCGGAGAGTGGGAAAAGAGCAAGTTCATGGGCCGCGAACTGACCGGTAAGACCATCGGTATCATCGGTCTGGGCCATATCGGTCAGCTGGTGGTGAAGCGTCTGGCCGGATTTGAGATGAAATTCCTGGCCTATGATCCCTTCCTCGCTCCCGAGCGGGCGGCGGCTCTGGGGGTTGAAATGGCTTCCATCGAAACGATTTTCACCGAAGCGGATTTCATTACGCTGCACATTCCCGAAAATGACGAGACCCGCGGTATGTTCAACCGCCGTCTCTTTGATATGATGAAGCCCGGTGCGGCCCTCATCAACTGCGCCCGTGCCGGTATCATCAACGAGGATGATCTGCGTGCGGCCAAGGCTGAGAAAAAGATCGTTTTCTGCAACGATGTTTATGCCAAGGATGCCGCCGGCGCCAAGAGCGTTGCGGATATTGCCGACCTGATGCTGCCCCACCTGGGCGCCAATACGGTCGAGGCCAATTTGAATGCTGCCAGAAAATCTGCGGAACAGACGATCGCTTACTTTGAGCAGGGGGATACCCGCTGCGTCGTCAATAAGTAACCTCTTCAGCTTTCCGTGATGAAAAAAGAGGGGGATGCATTGAATTTGAACCGGCATGGCGGTTTTTTTGACCGGGTGAGGAGAACGTTTGATTTCAGACGTTCTCCAGCCGATGTCCGCCCTGATACGCGCCGGATCTCCCCTGTTTTGAAACTCAACCTTGCCCCGTTGATGGGGCGGAGAGATGCCGCTGTCGATCAGGCGGCATCTCTGATCGGTTCCGATCTTTTTACACTCAATGACAGCATGCGTCTTGCAGCTTATGATAAGATCGTCCGTCTGCTTGAGCTGGCGCTGGATGACTGCAGCGCGATCATTTCAGGTCTTTCCAGTCAGGATACCATCAAACGCGAGACGCTTCAGCGGGCATTTATTTCCATGATCCATGCCACTGTGGTGACGATCCGTGATCTGGCTGCGCTGGAAGATCTTTTTCTGACGGACAATCAGGATACGGTCCGTGAGTTTGCCGGAACGCTTTCCGCCGCGCAGCAGGCGGAAAACGAAAAGGTTTTTACGGGGACGGAGATCAATCTGGTCAACCGTCTCCGCGGATTTTTTGATATCACCCGTCCCCGTCTGGCCCGTTACCGTGAGTATGCGGCCAGAAGTTTCAGTCCGGTGTATGCCGAAAAGTATTCTCTTGCCTACAAGAGTTACCTGGATGTTTACGGACGGAAAGATTTTTAAGTTCAATACAATTCATTTATCAATATAAGATAAGGGTTCAGCAAAATGACAAATTACCGGATCGAGATCTCCCCGCTTCCCAAATGGCGTGATGCGCGCGGAACCGGCGTTGCCGGACAGATCGAACAGCTTTTTTCCTTCAAGGTGCGTGATGTCCGCGTCCGTGACGTTTACACTGTTTCTGCGGATATAACTTCAGAAGAGGCTGAAAAACTGGCCGAACTGCTTTACAATCCTGTGCTTCAGGGCTGGCAGGTGGGCGGTACAAGATCCGCCAACTTTGTTGAGCTTCCTGCTTGTGATTACATCATCGTCGTCGGATTCCGTCCCGGTGTGACGGATAACGTGGCCCGTACCTTCAGTGCTGCCGCCTCCGATATTCTTGGCCGCAAACTCCGTGAAGATGAATTTGTTGCCTCCAGCGCGGAATACCTGGTTTACGGCGACGGACTTTCCCGCGAACAGATGGAAAACGTCGGCAAAAAACTGCTGGCCAATGAATTGATCCAGAGCGTTCGCGTGCTTTCTGCTGAAGAGGCCAAAGGGGGCATTCCGCTGAATTTGCCCAAAGTTTCCGGCGAGGGGCTGGTTCAGGTGAGAGAGTATGATCTTGAGATCTCCGATGAAGCCCTGATGGATCTGAGCAAAAAAGGCACGCTGGCTCTGACCCTTGAGGAGATGAAGGCGATCCAGAACTATTTCCGTTCCGCCGAAGGACGTGAAAAGTTCAATTTGAAAAAATGTCCCACCGATGTGGAGCTGGAAGTGCTGGCCCAGACCTGGAGCGAACACTGCAAGCACAAGATCTTCAGCGCCAATATTGATTATGAAAACTGCGAAACGGGCGAAAAACAGCAGATCAAATCCTGCTACAAGACCTTCATTCAGAAGACGACCCGCGAGATCCAGCAGAAAGTGGATTATCTTGTTTCCGTTTTCAGCGACAATGCCGGTGTGATCGACTTCAACGACAAATGTGATGTGGTTTACAAAGTCGAGACCCACAACAGTCCCTCCGCGCTGGATCCCTACGGCGGTGCCATGACCGGTATCGTCGGCGTCAACCGCGACCCCATGGGAACGGGTCAGGGCGCTGATCTGCTCATCAACGTCTGGGGCTACTGCTTCGGTTCTCCCTTCACCGATCCTGAGCTTGTTCCCGAAGGTCTGTTGCATCCCCGCCGTCTGCGTGACGGTGTCCACAAGGGCGTTATCGACGGCGGCAACCAGAGCGGTATCCCCTACGGCAACGGCTGGGAGTTCTTTGATGACCGCTACATCGGCAAACCTCTTGTTTACTGCGGAACCGTAGGCAAGCTGCCCAAGAGCGTCAACGGCGTTCCCGGTGCCTCCAAGAGCATCAAGGCCGGAGACCTGATCGTCATGGGCGGCGGCCGTATCGGTAAAGACGGTATCCACGGCGCCACCTTCTCCAGCGAAGAGCTGCATAAGGACAGTCCCGCTCAGGCCGTTCAGATCGGCGACCCCATTACGCAGAAGAAACTTTCCGACTTCATCCGCGAAGCCCGCGACAGAGGTCTCTACCGCTTCATTACCGACAACGGTGCCGGCGGACTCTCTTCCAGCGTGGGCGAGATGGCTGAACTTTGCAACGGCTGTAAGATGGATCTGAAAAAGGCTCCCATCAAGTATGCCGGCCTTCAGCCCTGGGAGATCCTGGTCTCCGAGGCTCAGGAGCGCATGAGTTTTGCCGTTCCTCCGGAAAAGATCGACGAGTTCAAGGCGCTGGCCGCCAAGCGTGATGTGGAAGTGACCGTCATGGGTGAATTTACCGACAACGGCAAGTTCCATATCCTCTACGGAGACGATACCGTCGCCTATCTGGATATTGAGTTTATGCACGGCGGTCTGCCCAAGATGGAACTCAAAGCCCGCTGGAAAGCCCCCAGTTTCCCCGAACCGGATTTTTCCGGCCGCAACATCGGCGAAGATCTGGTGAAACTGGCCGGAGAACTGAATCTCTGCTCCTGCGAGTACAAAGCCCGTCAGTATGACCACGAGGTGAAGGGTCTGAGTGTGGTCAAGCCCTACGGCGGCAAATGCCGTGACGTGGCGGCCGATGCCACCGTGACCATGATCGAGCCTCTGAGCAGCGAAGGCGTGGTTCTGAGTTCTGCCATTCTGCCGCATTACGGCGATATTGATACTTATCACATGACAGCATCCACCCTTGACCTGGCCGTCCGCCGTGCCATTTCCGTGGGCGGCGATATGGAAAAGATCGCTGTGCTGGATAACTTCTGCTGGCCGGATCCCGTCCAGAGTGAAAAGACGCCCGACGGCGAGTACAAACTGGCTCAGCTTGTCCGTGCCAATCAGGCGCTGGCGGATTACACCATGGCTTATCTCTGCCCCTGTATTTCCGGCAAAGACTCCATGAAAAACGACAGTACCCGCGGCGGCCGCAAGATCTCCATACCGCCCTCTCTGCTGTTCAGCGTGATCGCCAAGTGTCCGGATATCGCCCATGCGGTGACGCTGGATGCCAAGAATCCGGGTGATATCGTCTATGTCATCGGCGATACCAAGCCTGAACTGGGCGGCAGTGAATACTACAACATGCTGGGCTTCACCGGCAACAACGTGCCCAAAGTGGATGCGCAGAAGAATCTGGCGCTCTATGATAAAGTCATCGGTCTGGTCAAAAAAGATCTGGCCGCATCTCTTGCCGCTCCCGGTCCCGGCGGACTGGGCATGGCTCTGGCCAAGGCGGCCATGGCCGGACGTCTGGGCATGGAGATCAATCTGGACGCTGTTCCTGCCAGTGAGCTTTGCAGTGATGCGGAAAAACTTTACTCCGAATCCAACGGCCGTTTCGTGGCCACGGTCAATCCTGCCAAGGCTGCCGCTTTCGAGGCGGCTCTTGCCGGATGCACCTTTGCCAGAGTGGGAACGGTCACTGCCGGAAATACACTGGTCTTTACGGGCAAAGACAGCGGCACGACCACTGTCTGCCTTGACAGGATCATCAAGAGCTACAAAGAGACCCTTGACCGGGTCTGACGGCTCTTTTGCCGGAGCTGCGGCCGCAAATGGGTAAGGCGGCAGCTCCGGTTTGACAAGCAATCAGTGTGGGGAAAACTGAAAAATACAGGGAAAAGATGCGGCTGCGCGTTGCGGCAGCAGGCTTTTCCCATTTAACCCCATATAGAGGAGAATGGGCGTGGACAAGACATTGGAAAACGAGGAGTTCCGTGACACTGACGCACTGATTGAAAGTAATTTGCGTTTGGTACTCAAAATCGCCAACGATTTTCTCGGGCGCGGTCTGCCCTGGGATGATCTTGTATCAGAAGGCAACCGCGGCTTGATAACAGCGGCCCGCCGTTACAATCCGGAACGGGGCGCCAAGTTCAGCACATACAGTGCCTACTGGATCAAACAGGCGATCCATCAGGCGATCGCGGATCAGGCCAAAGCAGTCCGTGTTCCCATGGGGACGCAGCAGAACGCCAAGCGTATCCAGCGGTGGGCCCGGGAGCTGGAAAACTCTCTCGGGCGTGAGCCTGCGGATGAAGAGATCGCATTGGCCGCCAAGCTGCCTCTTGTGACGGTCCAGCGTCTGCGCAACAAGCGCCAGGCGGATATGCAGTCGCTCAACGAGCTTGTTTCCGGCAAGGATCAGGACGGTACCGAACTGCAGGATTTTTTTGCTGATGAAGTGACGCCGCCTCCGGATCAGGTCCTGCGCAAGCTGGAGGATATCGAACAGCTTCTGGCTCTGCTGGATACGCTCACTGAGCGGGAAAGACAGGTCCTGCGCCTGCGTTTCGGTCTGGACGGCGAGACGGTCCTGACGCTTGAAGAGGTGGGACGGAAACTCAACTGCACCAATGAGCGGGTGCGCCAGATACAGAATCAGGCTCTTCAGAAACTGCACGATCAGATGCTCAGTGAAAACAACAACAGTAAACAGGATGAAACAGCTCCCTGAAAATATGATCTATCCGGAAAACGCTCTGATCCTGGCCCCTCTGTCAGGCTATACAGATGTTGCCTACCGCCGCGCCGCGCGCCGCTGCGGCTGCCGTTTCTGTTTTACAGAAATGGTGGATTGTTCCAGTCTGGTTTATGCCTCTGACCGGAGCGCATTGATGCTCCGGCGGGATGACGATGAGGATTTTCTCGGCGTTCAGCTCGTCGGGGCGATCCCGGAACATCTTGCCATTGCCGCTGAAAAGCTCAATGACCGGGATTTTTCTCTTCTGGATCTCAATCTGGGATGTCCTGTCCCCAAAGTCTGGAACAAGGGGGCAGGAGCGGCACTGGGCAGAAATCCGGAACTTGCTCTGCGCTGTTTTGAGGCCCTTGCGGAAAAAAGCCGATTTCCCCTGACAGCCAAGCTGCGGATCGTTCACGCACAGGACCCGGCTCCCACGGTGGATCTGGTCACAAAACTGGTGGAACGGGGCGCTCGGGCCATTACCATCCACGGCAGAACACGGGAGATGTTTTATACGGGCGAGGTGAATTTTGAGATCATCCGGGCTGTTCGTGAAGCGGTTCCCGGGACCCCTGTCATTGCCAACGGCGGTATCGTTTCTCCGGAAACGGCCCGTGAAATGCGTGAAAAAACCGGCTGTTCCCGGCTGATGCTGGCCCAGGGCGCCATGGGCAATCCCTGGCTTTTCGGCAGGATCGACGGAACGGGGGATGATCCGGGATTGGAGGCGTGGAAAGCCCTTGTCCGCAGCCACATTTGCGATATGATCTCTCTTTACGGAGAAGAGAGTGCCATGCGCTGTGCCCGCAAGATCGTCCATGACTATCTCAAAGGGCGCGGTTTTCCCTCTTGTCTGCGGGCGCAGGCCTCTGCGCTTGCCGCGCTGAAAGATCTGGATGATCTGCTGGATATCGCCAAACCTGCTGTCAGCCGCAGTCCTTCCGGGCGGAGCATTATTGATCCGGCGGATTAACGGACTGTGCGTAGAACAGCCTGAGCCGTTCTCAAGCCGTCGCAGGCTGCGGAAACGATCCCGCCAGCTGCACCGGCTCCTTCGCCGGAAAGAAAGAGATTTTCCATGGAGGACATGCCGTTTTCCTGCCGCAGAAAACGCAGGGGGGAGGAAACGCAGGGTTCCGCACCGATGAATTTGCCGTTTTTAATAAATCCCGGCAGCTGTCTGTCAAAAAATTTCAGCGCTGCGCACAGGGCTTCCTGTGTGGGACGGGGCAGCAGACGGCGGATATTGCCCGGGGTGATCCCCGTGTGGCAGGCGCTTTCTTTGAATGTCAATTTCTTTTCATCCCGCAGAAAAGCCGCGGCGTCCTGTGCGGGGAAAGAGTAATCTTTTCCTCCCATGACAAAGAGGGAGGACTCGATTTTTTCAATCAGTTCAAAGGCCTCTGCGGGAGAGGAAAAAAATCCCTGTTTCAACGTGGATATCAGACAGGCATTGGCAAATTTGCCGTTCCGTGCAAAATCGCTCATGCCGTTGGTGGCGCAGCGGTTCTGCCAGGCGGAGGCGTTGACGACCGTTCCGCCGGGACACATGCAGAAGCTGCTGACCGGCAGGATGCTCCCCGCCGGACGGGAGACCAGATGATATTCCGCCGCGCCCAGAAGTTCCGGACGTTTTCCGTGATATTGGCGGAAGTCGATAAATTCCTGCGGATGTTCTATGCGGCAGCCCATTTGAAAGGGTTTGAGTTCAAAGCTGATTTTTTCCGCCAGGGAGCGGGCCAGCTCTCTGCCGCCCAGACCGCAGGCGATGATGACGCAGGGAGCGGAAATGACCGATCCGTCAGCACAAATGATCCCCGTACAGCGGCCCTCTTTTTGGACGATATCGGCAACGGAGGTATTGAAGAGGAATTTTCCGCCGAGGGCGATGATCTTTTCTCTGAGACCGGCCGCGGCTGTTTTGAGATGATCCGTACCGACGTGGGGGCGTGAAAGATATAAGATCTCTTCCGGCGCACCGGCATCAGCCAGGGTCTGCAGAACGAATGCCGCTGTTTTGTCGTGTGTTCCCGTGTAGAGTTTTCCGTCAGAGAAAGTTCCGGCGCCGCCTTCGCCCACAAGGAGATTGCAGTTTTCATCCAGCGTGCGGGTCTTGAGGAAATTGTCAACACCCCGGCAGCGCTCTTCCACACAGGGGCCTTTGTCAACGATCAGGGGATCGCATCCGGCCATGGCCAGCGCCAGAGCGCAGAAGATCCCGGCGGGACCTGTTCCCACGATGACAGGGTTTTTCAGGATGCTGTTGTCAGCCAGTTCCGGCGGTTGGGGTCTTTTTCTTTCAAAGGGGGGGAAGGGGGCGCTTTCCGGGACCTCCACTGCCGCTTTGAATACCAGCACGGGGGCGCGGCCCCGGGAGTCGATGCTTTGGCTGATGACGGTGATCCGCCCCAGTTCCTTTTCGGGAAGTTCAAGGAGGCCTGCCGCTTTGGCGCGGAGACGTTTATCCAGTCCCGAAGCGGTACTGCCTGCGGAGATCCTGATCCCGGAAACGAGTACTTCTTTCATTTTGATTCCTTGCATATCTTGATAACACGGCATAAGATACTCTGAAACTGTGCATTTTTCAAGGAAGAACCCCGGGGAGTTCCTTGCAAAGAGGTGATTTTATGGTATATTATTTCCGTATATCAAAGTGCAACCGTTTTTTGAAAGGTCAGTGATCCTGTGAGTACGTTCAATCAGCTTAACAATATCAATATCAAAAGTGTGGCGGCTTTGCCCAGTCCGGAAGAGATCCGTTTGGAACACCAGCTTTCCATCGACGCCGGCGCCCGGGTGGTCGCCTCCCGGCAGGAGGCGATGGATATCCTTGACGGCCGCTCCCGCCGTCTGATGGTCATTGCCGGTCCCTGTTCGATCCACAATCCTGCTTCCGCCATCAGATACGCCGAAAAACTCAAGGCGCTTTCGGACAGGGTGTCCGATCACCTGATGATTCTGATGCGCTGTTATTTTGAAAAGCCCCGCACCACCGTGGGCTGGAAGGGACTGCTTTCAGATCCCGGTCTGGATGATTCCTGCGATATCGCCCGCGGCATCCGTCTTTCACGGGATATTCTGACGCGGGTCGTTGAGGTGGGACTGCCTGTGGCCACGGAGATCCTTGATCCTGTTCTGGCGCAGTACATTGCCGACTGCATCACCTGGACGGCCATCGGGGCCCGCACCACGGAGGCTCAGACCCACCGTCAGCTTGCCAGCGGTCTTTCCATGCCGGTCGGATTCAAAAACGCCACAGACGGCGCCACCCAGACGGCGATCGACGCGGTTCTGGCCGCCAGAAGCCATCACAGCTTTATCGGCGTGCTGGAAGACGGCTCTGTGGGCGTTTTCAGGACCAAGGGCAACCCCTATGCGCATATCGTCATGCGCGGCGGGAACAATCATACCAACTACGGACCGGAATATGTGGCCTATCTCCGCGTCGTGCTTCAGCGTGCCGGACTGCCCACGGGGATCGTCATCGACTGCAGTCATGCCAACTCCGGCAAAGATTACCGGAAACAGCATGTGGCGCTGGACGGTATCCTCGGACAGATCGCAGAGGGTGAGGACGCCATCCGCGGCGTCATGCTTGAAAGCAATCTCAAACCCGGCAGTCAGAAGGTCGTTGCCGGCGTGGAGCCGGATCCTGAAATATCCATCACGGACGGCTGTATCGGCTGGGAAGAGACGGAAGAATTGATCCTCAAGACCTGGGAAACCGTCAAAAAAGCAAGATTTTAATTTATTTTTCAATATAAAAATCAGAAGGATGGCAAATGAGCAGTTTTCTCGCATTTGATCTGGGCGCGTCCAGCGGTCGCGCAATCGCAGGAAAAATTGAAAACGGCAAACTGGAACTGACCGAGATCCATCGTTTTCCCAATGCCCCCGTTGAAAAAAACGGCGATCTCACCTGGGATTATCCCCGGCTTTGTGAAGAGCTTGTTACGGGACTGGGAAAGGCGCTGGCTTTTGACAGCGACATCACCGGTATCGGTATTGATACCTGGGGCGTGGATTATGTTCTTTTGACAAAGAGACGAAGCAGCCCAAACGTCTGCCTTTCAACTACCGGGACGAACGGACCAACCGTTCCAGCGTGAAAGTGTGGGAAAAGATCTCTCCGGCAGAGATCTACGGCATGACCGGCATCCAGAAGATGACCCTCAATACCCTTTATCAGCTCTGCGCCCATAAGGACGAGCATCCGGAAGATCTGGAAAATGCGGTTTTCCTGCCCATGCCTGATGCGCTGGCCTTTTCGCTGGGCGGCGATTTTACGGCGGAATACACCATTGCCTCCACCAGCGACCTGCTGGACCCCGCCACGCGCAGCTGGCACTGGGACTTGATCGGCAAACTGGGTCTGCCCCGTGAAATTTTCCCCGGGATCGTTGCGCCCTGCACGCAGGCGGGCGTTCTGAGCGAAGCGCTTCAGAAAAAGTTCAACTGCAAAGCCATTCCCATTTACAAAGTCGGTTCCCACGACACGGCCAGTGCCGTTGCGGCAGTTCCCGCGCCTGTTTCCGGCGAGTGGGCCTATCTGAGTGCCGGCACCTGGGCTCTGCTGGGAGCTGAGCTGTCCCAGCCCTCCGTGAACGATGTTTCCCGGGAGGCCGGTTTCACCAATGAGGGCGGTTTGGATAACAGGATCCGTTTTCTGACCAATATCATGGGATCCTGGCTCTTTCAGGAAACCCGCCGGGTCTGGAACGAAGCCGGCAAAAATCTCAGTTTTGCCGATATGGAAAACATGGCCAGAACGGCAGAAGCCGGACGTTTCCTCGTCAACCCCAACAACCCTGAATTTTTCACGCCCGGAGATATGCCGCAGCGTATCCGTGATTTCTGCCGTTCCTCCGGACAGGGAGATGAGATGTCCGATGCTCAGGTCGTCCGTGCCATCTACGACTCCCTGGCTCTTTACACCGCCAATAAACTGGCGGGCCTGGAAAAGGTTCTGGGCGTCAAATACGGTGCCTTCAACGTTGTCGGCGGCGGCACAAAAGACGGTTTCCTCATGCAGCTGATCTCTGATGCCATGGATATTCCCGTGATCTCCGGTCCTGTGGAGGCGACGGCCACCGGAAACATTCTTGCGCAGGGGATCGCCTGCGGCGTTTTCAAGGATCTTGAAGAGGCCCGTGAAACTGTCCGCAAGTCCTTTGATCTTGTGACTTATACGCCTGATGCGGCTTCGACAGCGATGTTCAGAAAGATCGCTCCGGCTTTTGCAAAGATCACGGCCTGACGCGTGAAAAGTATCAGAACAGTAACGGCACTGCTGCTCCTGCTGTGGGCGGCAGTGTCTTTTGCCGCTCCTTTGCGGGTCATCAATACGTCGGCAGGAGGCAGAGTGCGAACGCTCGATCCTGTTTTTGCCGATGATCTTGCCAGTCGCAATCTGCTGGGTGCTGTTTACGATACGCTTCTGGAATACGATTACGATGCCCGTCCCTACAAGCTCAAACCGGGCATGCTCAAAAGCATGCCCCGGCCGTCAGAAGATTTCAAAAGTTACTTTTTTGAGTTGAGGGATGATCTCTTTTTCGCCGCAGATCCCGTTTTCGGGGGCAGACAGCGGAAAATCACTTCACAGGATGTGCTTTTTTCCATTCTGCGCATTGCCGATGCCCGGAACCACAGTCCGTTGTTCTGGCTTTTCCGTGGGCGCGTGGCCGGGATCGACGTTTTTCACCGGGCGAGCCGCGCGGAAAAAAAGGGGGAGCTGCGTCTCTATGACAGGGGGATCACTGGATTTGTCATCCATACGGAAAAGACGTTTACGATCCGCCTGACGCGTCCGGATCCCCGTTTTCTCTACACGCTTGCCATGCCCAACTGCGGCATTGTTTCCCGTGAGGCAGTGGTGCATTACGGGGAGTCTTTCGCCCGTCATCCGGTGGGGTCCGGACCGTTTATCCTCAAAGAGTGGATCAATGACTGCCGGATCGTACTGGAACGCAATCCGGCTTTCCGGCAGGAGTATTATGCCGGAGCCGCTTCAGCAGAGGATAGAACGCGTCCCCTGCCTCTTGCGGATAAAATCATCATCAAACTGGTGAAGCAGTCCATGACAGGGTGGATGCTGTTTTTGCAGGGGCATCTGGATTATCAGGCTTTGGATAAGGACAATGCAGATCTTGCCGGCGGCGGAGAGCTGCCTCCTGTGCTGGTCAAACGGGGTATCCGCCTGTGGCGTGTTCCGGAGTTTGAGATCCGCTATACCGGATTTAATTTTTCGGATCCCCTTTTGGGGAAAAATCTCAAACTGCGGCAGGCCATGAGCCTTGCCTTTGACAGTGCCCGCCGGATCGAGCATGCGGGGAATCAGCTTCTTGCGGCCTCGGGGCCGGTGCCGCCCGGTGTTGCGGGATATGATGAAAAGTTCCGCAATCCGTGGATGGCTCACGATCTTGAAAAAGCGAAACAACTGCTGGCAGAGGCGGGATATCCCGGGGGGATAGATCCCCGAACGGGCAAAAGACTGGCGTTTACTTTCGACCAGACGGGGAACACCTCTTCCCACAGGCAGGTGGGAGAGCTGACGCAGGCGGAGTTTGCCGCGCTGGGCATAGAGATCAAACCGATCCTCAACAACAATCCCCGTTTTTATGAGAAGCTGCGGCAGAACAAGATGCAGCTGTTCAGGCTTTCATGGATCGGCGATTATCCGGATGCGGAAAATTTTTTTCAGCTTTTTTACTCCGGGAACATCGGCGGCTGCAACCGGACAGGTTTTTCCGATCCGGTGTTTGACCGGATGTACGAGGAGATCCTCGGTATGTCCGATACGCCTGAACGGACGGAAAAATACCGCCGTATGGTGCGTTATCTTGCCGGACATTGTGTTTGGATCTACGAGGGTTTTCCCGTGAGTTACCAGCTCAATCATGCCTGGCTTGAAAACTTTACGCCCCATGATTTCGGTTTTGCGCGCTGGAAATATCTTTCGGTCAACACCCGGCTGCGGGAGAGGCTGAAAAAGAGTTTCAGGCCGGTGGGGCTTTCTGAATTGAACTTTGGAGGAGGGAACCAAACAAAAAAATAAAAAATATCCGCCCCCGGGTGCTACCCGGACGTGATCCAGCGGCGGAACGCTGGCCGCCGCTCTCCAAGCGGCGGAAAGTAAGTTCCGCGGGACGCGGAACGCTATTAACATCGCCGCTTGCGGCGATACCGCTTGCCGTGAGCGATGCCCGGCAAAAAGAGCCGGCGGCGAATTTTTGCCGGGCGTTGAGCGGAGGCACTCGCCGGAGGGAACCAAACAAAAAAATAAAAAATATTCGCCCCCGGGTGCTACCCGGACGTGATCCAGCGGCGGAACGCTGGCCGCCGCTCTCCAAGCGGCGGAAGGTAAGTTCCGCGGGACGCGGAACGCTATTAACATCGCCGCTTGCGGCGATACCGCTTGCCGTGAGCGATGCCCGGCAAAAAGAGCCGGCGGCATCCGCCTGAGGAGTCGGCCGGGGAACGCAGGGCGCCTGTAACAAGAGCGTTGAAAAAATCAGTTTTTACAGAGTACAGAAAAAGTGAAAATATCTATTGTGACCGCTGTCCGCAATAATGCTGCGGAGATCGAAGAGACGATCCAGTCTGTTCTCGGACAGGACTATCCCGATGTGGAATACATCATCATCGACGGCGCTTCCACCGACGGGACTGTGGAGATCATTGAAAAATACCGGGACCGTCTGGCTGCTTTTGTCAGTGAGCCGGATACAGGGATCTATAACGCCATGAACAAGGGCATCCGTCTGGCGACGGGGGATGTGATCGGTCTTATCAACTCCGGAGACAGTTATTTTCCAGGCGCTTTTTCCCTTGTGGCCGCCTCTTTCGGGCCGGAGCCGGGGCGCAGGATCTTCTGGGGCGATGTGGCGTATGAGTTTCTGGGTCGGGTGAAGGGCTTCCGCAAAAACAAACTGCGGATCGGCGCTTTTGCGCCGCATCCCTCCATGTTCGTTCCCCGGCAGGTGTATGAAGAGATCGGTCTTTATGATGAAAGTTTCCGCCTGCTGGGCGATTACGATTTCATGTACCGGGCTGTGAATGTGGCCGGGGTCACGCCTCTTTATGTGCCGGAACTGATCGCCTTTTACCGGGAAGGCGGCCTGTCTGACAGGTTCATTTACCGCTGTCTTTTGGACGAATTACGTGTCAAAATCCGCTACGGACAGAACATTTTTATTGCATACGGCGTGTTCGTTCTGAAAGTTATGAAAAATCTTTCAAGGATTTTATTTGCAAAAAGAAAGAAGTTGTGATATATTATCCGACTGTAACGTGAAACTTTTTAACTTTTCAAATAGAAACAGGAGAATGAAACATGTACGCTATCATTCAGACCGGCGGTAAGCAGTTTACCGTCAAGCCCGGAGACATCATCGAAGTCGAAAAGCTGGCCAGCGAAATCGGTCAGGAAGTCGTTTTTACCGAAGTTCTTGCCATCGGTACCGATGACGGCAAACTCAATGCGGGGACTCCCCGTGTCGAAGGCGCCCAAGTTACTGCCAAAGTGCTGGATCAGTTCCGCGCCAAGAAGCTCATCGTTTTCAAGATGAAGCGCCGCAAGGGCTATCGCCGCACCTACGGTCACCGTCAGAGCCTGACCCGCGTCGAGATTGGCGAGATCAAGGGCTGAGGTAGATCGCCATGCGTTACGATGCCAATGGAGCGTTGATCGAGACAGCGATCCCGGGAATTCCCCTTGTGAACCGCGGCAAGGTCCGTGATGTTTACGATCTGGGGGATGCCCTGCTGTTCGTGGCCACCGACCGCCTGAGCGCGTTCGATGTGGTTCTTCCCACCGGAATTCCGGATAAGGGAAAGGTGCTGACCCAGATCTCCAAGTTCTGGTTCGGATTTTTCTCTGATGTTGAAAATCACCTCATCACAGATGATGTGACCACCCGTCCCGAACTGGTTTCCTATGCAAAGGATCTGGCCGGACGCTCCATGATCGTGCGGAAAGTCAGTATTTTCCCCATTGAGTGCATCGTGCGCGGTTATCTTGTCGGCAGCGGCTGGAAAGATTATCAGAAAACATCCAGTGTTTCCGGCATTGCGTTGCGTCCCGGATACCGTCAGGCTTCCAAGCTTGACGAAGCGCTTTTCACGCCCTCCACGAAAGCCGCTGTCGGCGAACACGATGAGGCGATCGATTTTGCAGGCGTCTGCCGCACGATCGGTGATGAAAAGGCCGCGAAGATCCGTGATCTTGCCCTTGATATCTACACCCGGGCCGGAGATTATGCCCGGAGCAGGGGCATAATCCTTGCTGATACCAAATTTGAGTTCGGTGAACTGGACGGCCGGATCATTCTGGCTGATGAAGTGCTGACGCCCGATTCCAGCCGTTTCTGGCTGGCGGATGAGTATCAGGAGGGAACCAGTCCCGCCAGTCTGGATAAACAGTTTGTCCGTGACTACCTGGAGACCCTTGATTGGGATAAGACCGCTCCCGGTCCTGAGCTGCCCGCAGATGTGGCTGAAAAAACCGCTCAGAAGTACCTGGATGCCTACCGTATGCTCGCAGGCAAAGATCTGTGAGCGATACAACACGGTAAAGGTCATGACAATACCGATCAGTTGTGAAATGCCGGAGCAGATGGAAAAAATTTTCCGTCTGCTCCGTCCGTATTCTTTGCCGCTGAAATTTTTTCAAACCTTTATCCGTATTTTTTGATCCTTCTGCCGACTATGAATATTGCTTTAGCCTGTTTCAAATACAGTTCCGCCAAAACATTTCCGCAGGATGTCGTTCTGCTGGCCGAAGAATTGCATGCCCGGGGGCACCGGATCACGCTTTACTGCCGTGTGATTGCCGCAGGTTCCACGCTGCCGGATTACATTCAGGTGAAAGTCCTGCCGGGAGCCCACTGGGGCAATGCGCGGCGGGCCGGTAAATTTGTCAGAACGCTCCATGAGGCCCTCAAGGTGGATAAGCCGGATATTCTTGTGGCCTTCAACCGTATTCCCGGTGCGGATTTTTATTATGCGACGACCCGTTGCATTGCCGCGACACCGATTTCCGGTCTGGCCTTTCTGCGCCGTCTTACGCCCCGTTACCGTTTTAATCTGGCTTTGGAAAAACGGGTGTTCCGTCCCAAAGCCAAGACCTGTATCCTCTACATTTCCGCTTCGCAGAAAAAGGAGTATCAGGCCTCTTACGGGACGCCTGACAAACGTTTTTTCAAACTGCCTCCTGATATTCCCTCCGGCTGCGGCCGGCCTGCAGATGCCCCTGAACGCCGCGCCCGTATCAGGGAAGAACTTGAATTGACGGAAAAGGATATCCTTCTTCTTGTGATCGGCAATTTCCGGATCGCCGGAGCGGACCGCGCAATCGCTGCGCTGGCCTCGCTGCCGCCGGAACTTCAGGAACGGACCCAGCTGGTTCTTGCCGGCAGCGGCAATGTCAGTGCCATGCGCCGTCTGGCTGACTGGGCGGGCGTCAAAGACAGAGTGCGCTTTACCCTGATCGACAATGAACTCAATGATCTGATCCTCGGCTCTGATCTTCTGCTGCATCCCGCCCGCGGAGAGGCCGCCGGAACGGCGCCGCTGGAAGCCCTTTATGCCGGTGTTCCGGTCCTTGCTTCCTCCTCCGGCGGCTGGGCCAGAGAGATCGTTGAAGCAGACAGCATGCTGATCCCCGCCCCCTTCCGTCAGGTGACGTTCAACCGGGCTCTGCGTCTTTTGCTGTCAACCCCCTCCAAGCTGGAGGAAATGACCCGCGAGGCTATTGCCATCGGTACGGAAATGGATGTTGAACGCCGCTTTGAAGTGGCCGCTGATATCATTACAGGGAAACATTCCAAATGACGCAAATCGAACTGGACCCCTTTTTTCAGGCTCTCTGGCAGGGACGCGATCCCTTTGAGGAGGTCAACAAGATCGAAGGGGAGTTGTTCCGTCATGTGAAAACAAGAAAGACCTTCCGTTTTGAAGCGGAAGGGCGGGGATTTTTCTGCAAGATCCACCGGGGCGTCGGCTGGCGGGAGATCCTGAAAAATCTTTTTCAGTTCAAACGGCCTGTTCTGGGAGCTGCCAATGAATTTGATGCGCTGAGGGCGCTGCATGCGGCGGGAATACCCACTATGACGCCTGCCGCCTTCGGACGCAGAGGGAAAAATCCGGCCAGACAGGAATCTTTTCTCATCACCTGCGAACTGGAAAATATGATAAGCTGCGAGGAGCTGGCCGCTTCAGGCGTCTCTCCGCAGCTCCGGCGCAAACTGATTGCCCGTATTGCTGAAAGCGCAGGCAGGATGCACCATATCGGCATCAATCACTGTGACTGCTACATCTGCCACTATCTGGCGGATAAAAATACTTTGGAAAATGATCCGGCCGTTTATGTGATCGACCTGCATCGGGCCCGTCAGCGTAAAAAAGTGCCTTACCATTACCATATCAAAGATACGGCAGGTCTTTTCTTTTCCAGCATGGATGCGGGACTTTCCCGGCGGGACAGACTGCGGTTCATGGCTGTTTACAGGCGGGTTTGTCCTGAGTGCTGCGGCATGCCGCATTTCTGGCGCGACGTGGAGCGCACAGCAAGAAAACTTTATATCAAAGAATTCGGCCGGATTCCGGCATATCAGAAGGATCAAAAATGAGCAAAGACCCCTATCATGTGACCGATCTGGCAGAGCCTTGCGACACCACCAGCGATATCAAAATTTTACGTCTGCCGATGCGGGACGGGGTGAAATTGCAGACGATCATTTACTTTCCGCCTGAATTGAAAGGGAAGAGGAGTGTGCTGCTGCTCCGCACCCCCTATACCCGGACAACGGAAATGGGGTATCCCTATGCGCCCGCCCTCAAGCGGGGGATCATCTTTATCATACAGGCCTGCCGGGGAACCGGATGGAGTGAAGGCGTTTTCGATCCCGCTGACGGAGAATATGAGATCAATGACGCTTGCGATACCCTCCTCTGGCTCAAAAAACAGCCCTGGTACAACGGCAGATGCGCCATGACAGGGGGCAGTTATCCGGGTTTTGTCCAGTGGTGCGCCCAGATGGCCGGCGAGGGGCTGCTGACCGCTGTGACGCCTCATGTGGCTCCCATTTACAGCTGTATCGGCAGTTCCCGTCCTGGCGGTGCCGCCAGTTTGGGATTTTCCGTCAACTGGATGCTTTCCATGCACCACAGAAGAAAGTACGGTTACAGCGGCGCTCCGGATTACAATGCCATGAAAACGGCGTATCATCTGCCGCCGGTGGAGGCGGATAGATCTGCCGGATATCCGGTGCTTTCCCCCTTCCGGAAATTTCTTCTGACCGGACGGGAACCCTGGAAAAATCTTTGCCGGTATCAGGAAAAATTCAAATCTTTTACCGCCCCTGCCTATATCACCGGCGGATGGTTCGATCCCTTTATCAGTGAGAGCGTTGAAAGTTTTCTGCTGATGAAAAGCGCGGCCAAGAGCGCAGCGGCCCGCCAGTTTACCCGCATGGTTATCGGTCCCTGGGGACATGCCGGATTGCTCAATCCGGATCTTTTCGGCAAGACCTGCGATTACCGCCATATCAACAGATGGCGCGAACGGTTTATTTTCAACCAGCTCAAAGCGCCGGAAAAAGATCCTCTGCCGGCGGAACCTGCGGTCAGATATTATATGCTCTGTGAAAATAAATGGTATGCGTCGGAAGTATGGCCGCCTGCGGGAACAAGAGAACGCAGACTTTATCTTCACAGCGGCGGTGATGCCAACAGCTGTTCCGGCAGCGGGATCTTGTCGGAGATCCCGCCGCAGAAAGAGCTGTGCGATGTTTATGTGAGCGATCCCGCCGCTCCCGTTTTGAGCGATGGAGGGGATAACATCAGTCTCGGCTGTTACGACAGGACCCCCCAGCAGAAACGCAGTGATGTGCTGGTCTATACGACGCAGATTCTGACCTCTCCCCTGACCGTTGCCGGCCATATCAAACTTGCCTTTACAGCAGAGGTTTCCACGCCTGATACGGATTTTGCCGCGGTGCTGTCATGGGTGACGCCCGAAGGCAAAGCCATGCTGCTTGCCAGAGGCATGCTGCGGGCGCGCTTCAGGAATATGCCTCAGGTGGAGATGCTGGAACCGGGGAAAAAATATGATTTTGAAATTTGTTTTTCTCCCACGGCCTTCAAGATCGTTCCGGGCTGCGCTCTGCGGCTTGAGATCAGCGGACAGCATTTTCCCGCCTTTGACCGGAATGCCAACTCCGGCAAGATGCTTTTTGAAGATACGAAGCTGTTTGTTTCGCGTCACACCGTTTATCACGACGGGGAACACCCGGCATATCTTACTCTGCCGTGTTTGGACTGAAGCCCGCCAGATAGCCTGAAGAGAGGGCGAACTGGATATTGAAGCCGCCGCAGGGACCGGTGAGATCCAGGATCTCTCCGGCAAAAAACAGCCCCTTGACCAGACGGCTCTGCATGGTGCAGGGATCTGTCTCCTTCAAACTGACGCCGCCGGACATGGCCATGGCTTTTTCCATGGGAGAAAGTTTTTCCAGAACCAGAGGAAAGGCGCTCAACAGTTTGGCAAAAGGCTCTTTCTGATTATTTTTCAGCTCTTTTGCCTTTGTTTCCGTAAGGCCGCCTGCGGCACACAGCTCCGCTGCCAGCGCCCGGGGAAAGAGGGCCGACAAAGCTGTTTTCAGAAGTTTTTCAGGCTCTTGTTTTCTGATCTGCTCCAGAAAAGCGCAGTAATCTGAAAATGTCATATCCGGAGCAAAATTGACGGTTATTTTCAGCTTTTCAGGTTTGTTTTCAAAACAGCGGTAAGCTGTATCGGAACAGTTGAGTGCCGCCATGCCCGAGAGGCCGTCATGGGTAAACAGCAGCGTCCCTCTGCTCTGGAGGGAAATGTTGCCGCAGACAAGGGATATGACCGCTTCAGGCAGAGAGAGACCTGCCAGCTGTTTGAGGCCCTCCTGCGCCAGAAAAAGGGGCGCCATGGCGGGCAGGGGGGGCGTGATCTTATGTCCGGCCTCCCGGACGAGAGCGAGGCCGTTGGCCGCCGTTCCCCGGGGGAGCATGGCAGTACCGCCGGAACAGAGAATGAATTTTTCGCAGGCAAGGCGGGTGCCGCCGGTCAGCACAACACCCCGGATACGGCCGTTTTCCAGATCAAGATGCGCTATTTCCGTTCCTGTTTTGAGGATAAGCCCCTGTTCCAGTGCGGGGGTGAGAAAGGCATCACGGATATCCGAAGCCTTGAGAGAGGCGGGGAAGTAATAGAGGTCATCCACGATGATCTGCGGGACTTTTCTGCGGGAAAGATGTTCCAGAAGCTGTTCTCTTCCGAACAGGCGCAAGGCCTCTGTCATAAAGCGTCCGTTCCTGCCGAAAGAGGCCATGAAAAGCTCCTCCGGGAGTGTGTTGGAAAAGTTGCATTTTCCGCTGCCGGAAACAGGCAGTTTCCCTCCCGGAAAAGGGGCCTTTTCAACAAGAAGGGTCCTTCTTCCGGCATGGACGGAACTGAAAGCTGCGGCCAGGCCCGCCGGACCTGAACCGCAGATGATGGTGTGATAGTTTTTGATCACTTCCGGGATTTGAAAAATTCCACAGTGGCCTTCATACCGGCATCAAAGTCAAAACCGGGTTTGAAACCAGTGGCATTGAGTTTATCAACGGCGGCCATGGAGTGTTTCACGTCTCCGGCACGTTCAGGCAGATAGACGATCTCGGAGCTGGAATTGGTCACGTTTTTGATGAGTTTCACCAGATCATTGATGGTGATGCGTTTGCCGTAAGCGATGTTATAGACGCCGGTGAAGTCATTCATGGCCATAAAGACGTTGGCGGCCACAATGTCCTTGACATAGATGAAATCCCGGGTCTGTTCGCCGTCGCCGTAGATGGTGAGCGGTTCACCGGCAACGGCTTTGGCTGTGAAAATGGGAACGGCGGCGGCATAGGCGCTCTTGGGATCCTGACGGGGACCGAACACATTGAAATAACGCAGACAGGCAGTCTGGAGTCTGCCGGTCTTGGTGAACATATCGCAGTAGTATTCGCCGTCCAGTTTGGTGATGGCGTAGGGACTTTTGGGTTCGGGATACATGGTCTCCCGTTTGGGCACTTCAGGATTGTCGCCGTAAATGGCGGCGCTGGTGCTGAAACAGAGCTTTTTGACACCGGCGGCAGCGGCCTCTTCCAGAACGACCAGAAGGCCGTTAACATTGATATCCACACACTCCTGAATCTTTTCCATGGATTCGGGAACACTGATGAGCGCGGCGAAGTGGAAGACGTAGTCCACGCCCTCCATGGCTTTGCGGACAACCTCACGGTCGCGGATATCGCCCTTGATGAATTCCACATCAAAGCCATCCAGATTTTTCATATATCCGGTCCTCAAGCTGTCCAGAACGCGGATCTCCGCTTTGCCCTGAAAATACTCCACCAGATGACTGCCGATAAAGCCGGCACCGCCGGTAACGAGAATACGCATTTTTGTTCTCCTTGATTAAATGGTTTCCAGAAGTTTCATCATTTTGTCAAACTGCTCTTCAATGGACTGGACCAGTTTGATCTGTGTGCGGCAGCGGTCAAGATTGTGGCCTTCACGGTGGACCTTGAAATAAACATCGCCTTCCAGATAATCGGTGAGGAACCTTGTGCCGATCTCAAGGGTGATGAGCTTGCCGCTGAAGGGCAGGTAATGTTTTTCCGCAGGGGTGAGGAAGGACGCGGCACTTTCCAGATAGCCCCGCAGAAGCGCTTCAAACATCTCAAACTGCATATAGACTTTGGAAAGATCCTTTTCGTCCTCAAGAGCGGGACTGGTGCTGGTGCGGATCATATCGCCGAAGTCGTTGTGGACCAGACCGGGCATGACGGTATCCAGGTCGATGACGCAGACGGCTTTGCCTGTATCGGAATCCAGCAGAACATTGTTGAGTTTGGTATCGTTGTGGGTGATCCGTTCAGGGATCTCCCCTTTGGCATTAAGGGCAAGAAGGATACCGCATTCCTCTTTGCGTTCAAGGATGAAATCCACCT
Organism: Lentisphaeria bacterium; assembly: GCA_017508555.1. Taxonomy (GTDB): domain Bacteria; phylum Verrucomicrobiota; class Lentisphaeria; order Victivallales; family Victivallaceae; genus UBA1784. The sequence goes on along the minus strand of JAFVYP010000077.1, from coordinate 11,210 downwards.
CTTTTTTCACCTCTTTGAGGCGTCCCATTTTATCTTCGGCGATGGCTTTTTCCAGATTTTCGATGCGCCAGGGGGTGTTGTGGAAATTGGGGATGGTATCGTTGAGACGTCCGCCGGGGATATCCACCAGATCGCACTGGAAACGTCCGAAAGCCTGTGCGGCCAGACGGGCCTGTTCAGCAGATTCGATGATATCGAAGGTGCGGGCATTTTCGATAAAGCAGTAGGCTCTCCAGAAATTGCCCTCCTGGTCGTTGGCGTAAAAGGAGCCGTTCTGAGAGGTCATCAGGGTAATGGCGCCCCGGGCGTCACCGCAGGCGCGGCTTTTCTGGCCCAGATGGGTGCAGACCCGCGACATATTTTCCATCACGGCGGCAGGCTGTTTGAAAACGTTGTGATTGATCCGCTGGAAGATGTAGTTGACCCGTGTGCCGCTCTGGTCGAAGGTCACTTTGTAGGTATCGTTGATATGTCCCGTGCCGTAAGGCTCACCGGAAATAAACAATCCCGGTATCCGGAACAGACCGGAAATCGTTTGAAGATCATGTTTCATTTTGTTATCCTTTCATATACCATGTTATTGTTTTGTTTTCTCTTCCGCCGGTTTTGAAAATTCGCATCCGCAGAAATTCTGCCGGTAAAATCCCAGCCGGGCAGCGATATCACAGGATAGTTTGTATCCCTCTTTTTTCTTGAAGTCCCAGGGCGTGAAATTTTCCATTCCCTCTGCCGCGGCAAAGATGGTCTTTGAGTTTTTCATGGGACTGACCGTCAGTGTCGTGGCAAAATGCGCACCCAGCTCTTTTGCCTTTTGGCAGGCGCGGGCAAGATTCCATGCAAAACACCTGGCGCATCTGGCGCCCCGTTCAGGTTCCTGCTCCAGTCCGGCAACGGCCTGGAGCCAGGCCTGATGATCGTAGGGATCGACTTCCAGACGCAAGCCGTAGAAATCTGCCAGAAGTCTGACCGACTCAAGACGGCGGTCAAACTCCTCTTTGCTGCACAAATTGGAGTTGGAATAGTAGAGGAGGGGGGTGATGTTTTCCTCCCGTTTCAACCGTTCCACACATCCGCCTCCGCAGGGGGCGCAGCAGATATGAAGCAGGAATCCCTCGCAGCTCATTTGTTCTTTTTATGGAAATAAGCAGAAGCTGAAGCCGCGTTGCGCATAAGCATGGCGATCGTCATGGGACCCACGCCGCCGGGAACAGGGGTGATGGCTCCGGCGACCTCAGCTGCGGCGGCAAAGTCCACGTCTCCCACCAGACGGTTTTTGTTGAGTTTTTCATCAAAGATGCGGTTGATGCCCACGTCGATCACAGCGGCGCCGGCTTTGATCATATTGCCTTTGACAAATTCCGGTTTGCCGATGGCGGCGATGAGGATATCCGCGCTGCGGGTGAAATTTTCGATATCCTTCGTGCCGGAGTGGACGACCGTCACAGTGGCATTGGCGCCTTCAGCCTTCTGCATGAGCATGGCGGCCAGAGGTTTTCCCACGATGTTGGAGCGTCCGATGACAACGGCATGTTTGCCTTTTGTTTCCACGCCGGAACGTTTGAGCAGTTCGATGACGCCCCAGGGGGTCCAGGGTTTGAGAACGGCATTGTTGCTGATCAGGACTCTGCCCACATTGCGTTCAGAGAAGCAGTCCACATCCTTGTCGGGGGAGATCGCTTCAATGACTTTGGCCTCATCCACCTGCGGCGGCGGGGGGGACTGGACGAGGATACCGTCCACGGCGGGATCGTTGTTGAGTTCATCAATGACCGCCAGCACCTCTTCCGTCGTTGCAGTTGCGGGCATGACCTTGTGGATGCTGCGGATCCCCAGCTCTTCACAGGTGCGCACTTTGTTGCGGACATAGACTTGGGAGGCGGGATCGTCTCCCACCAGGATCACGGCCAGAGCCGTCTCTTTTCCTTCGGCTTTCAGAGAGGAAATGATCGCTTTGGTCTCTTCATTGATCTGTGCGGCAATCGCTTTGCCGTCGATAATTTTGGCTGACATATTGAAATCCATCCTTGTATCAGGGTTTATAGAATTTGTTTTGAGCAAGTACGACAACGCACTTGCGCAGACCGACTATATTGAGGATATAGGACTCAAGGGCGTTCCGCGTGGCGGCTTTGATAAATTTTTTCTTGCTGATGAGGGCAATGTTTGCCTGCGCCACATCATCCAGCCATGCGCAATAGGCTTGCACATTGACATTTTTGAGCGTGGCAGTGCGGGGGCGGGGCTGGCCTTTTTCCCGGGCCTGCTGACGGACAGTTCTGAGAAAGATCCGGGTGTAATCCTTCATGCCGGTTTGTTTCAGATAGGGGAGTTTGCCCTTTTTCTTGTTGAGGATCCCGAAATTGCCGAAAACACGCTTGAGCTCCATGGAGTAGGCGACGAAATTGGGAATACGGGGAACGCGCTGTTTCTGGAGTTTCCGCTGAAACTGGACCAGTCGGGAATGAAAATCCCGGAGACGTTTTTCCACCTGACGGTGATTTTCCGACGTCACAGGTTCTCCTGCGGCCGTTACAAAAGCATTTTCAAAAAAGTCCAGTTCCCGTGAGATATCCAGCAGTTCATCGGCCCGGAGAAGGAGACCGGAAAAGAGACAAAGGAGCAGAAACAGTTTTTTGAAAAGTTTCATAATTTTATTCTCCTTTGGCCAGATCCGCAGCGACTTTGGCGGCCAGTTCTTCCGCGAAGGCGGGCAGTTCTCCCTCCTTGTAGGCCAGCTGCCGCCAGTTCCAGCGGAAACCATCCTCAACGCCCCGGGGAACCACGTGCAGATGAGCGTGCATGACCACCTGGCCCGCCGCGGTTCCATCCGCCAGATGGAGATTGAAGGCGTCGTATTCAAACTTGCGCTTGAGCGCGATACCGATGCGGCTGCCCACGTGGAACATTCTGCCGGCAACGGCTTCGGGGATCGTGGAGCTGGATTCGTGATGCTCCTTGGGGATCACCAGCGTGTGACCGAAATTGATGGGACCGATATCGAGAAAAGCCAGCACCAGATCATCTTCATAAATTTTGGCGGCAGGGATCTCTCCGGAAATGATTTTGCAAAAAATACAGCTGCTCATGATTTAATCCTCCTTGAACAATTCTATGATCGACTGTTGATTACCGAAAACGGTCAGCATATCTCCCCGTTCGATGAGAGTAGCCGGACCTGTTGGCCGTTCCTCCGTGCTGCCGGGTTTGCGCAGCAGAAGGACTGTAACCTGATGTTTATTGCGCAGATCCAGCTCTTTGAGAGTCCGTCCGCCCAGATGTCCCGGAACGATGACCTCCGCGATGGCGGAACCTTTGAAATCAAACATATCCGCGATGTTTGAAAGAGAAAGTCTGCGTGAAAGACGGAAAGCGACATCCTGTTCCGGCTGGATGACTTCATCCGCTCCCAGCCGGTAAAGGATCTTTTCCTGGATATTGGTGTTGGCTTTGGCCAGCACCCGTCTGACCCCCTCCTGCTTGAGCAGGGTCAGGGCCAGCACCTGTTTTTCAAAGTAGGAACTCATGCTCAGAATGACGGCGTCGAATTTGGAAACATTGAGTTCTTTGACAGCCTCTTCGTTGCTGACATCGGCGATAACGGCTTGAGTGACCTTGTCTTTAAGGTCATCCACCCGCTGGGGATTGAGGTCGCAGACGAGAACGGTGTTGCCTGCCCGGCTCAGCTCAAGAGCCAGTTTTGAACCGAAGGAACCGAGTCCGAAAATAGCGTAACTGTTTCTTGCCATGATATTAACCTATGATGATACGTTCTTGTGGATATTTGAGCTGTCCGGGCTTTTCCCGGGACAGCAGAAACAGCATGATGGTAAAGGGACCCATTCTGCCGATGAACATAAAAAGGGCCAGTGTCAGTTTGGCCGGTGTATGAAATGCCCCGGTTGTTCCGTTGATGGATAACCCCGTGGTCGTCAGGGCCGATATGGACTCAAACAGGACTGCTGTCATTTCCGTTTCAGGAGAGAGCGCCTGCATGGTCATGACCCCGGTATAGGTGATGAGAAGAAAGATGACGATAATGGAAAATGCCCTCAATACATTGGATGCCGGGATCATCCTTTTGAACATCAGGACTTGTGTGTTTCCCTGAAAGGTGTTCCAGATGGCGGCGCAGGCAACGGCCACCGTGCTGGTTTTCATGCCGCCGCCGGTGGAGCCGGGAGAGGCGCCGATGAGCATGAGGACCATGGCTGTCAGAAGTCCCGCATCAGAGAGTGTCCCCGGATCGAAGGTGGAAAATCCCGACGTTCTGCATGAGACAGAAAGGAATGCCGCATCCAGCCAGTTGATTTTTCCGCCGTTCTGCAATCCGGTGAATTTGAAGATCAGTGTTCCGGCCAGGAGCAGCAGCAGAGTCGTTCCCACGACCACTTTGGAGTGAAGGCGCAGTTTCTGCTGCTTTTTTTTGATGACTTGAAGCAGGTCATAGATCACATACACGCCCAATCCGCCCAGAACGGTCAAAAGGGAACAGGCGGCTTTGCTGAGGATATGCTGCGAGGCCATACTGTCGTCACAGGGGGTGAAGCCCGCGTTGCAGAAACTGGAAACAGCCACAAAGGCGGCCTCCCAGACGGCGCTGCCCCAGTGGGAGCCGTTGAGGACATTTCCCAGATAGATAAAGACCATGCCGACGGCCTCCGTGATGACGGTGTAGCGGATAACGGTGAGGGTCAGTCCCTCTGTGCCCCGCAGGGAAAAATCGTCATTCAAAGAGGAGATCAGAAGTGTGTTGCTGAAAGAAAGACCTTTGCCCAGAGAGAGCAGGATCGAGGCGCTCAAAGTCATGATGCCGACGCCGCCAGCCTGGATAAGCAGCAGCAGGGTCAGCTGTCCGAACCAGTTGAGAGAAGAGACGGGAACGCTGGCCAATCCGGTGACACAGACGGCACTGGTGGACATGAAAAGAGAATCCACCCAGCTGATTTTATCCCCCGGCGTGCCGAAAAATTTCAGCAGGAGCGTTCCTGTCAGAATAAGCATGGCAAAGGAAAGCAGAAGCAGGGATTGTCCCTTTTTTGCAATACTCAGCAGCATCCCGCAGCCATCCTTTCTTTTTTATCCGGGAAAGATCACCAGGACTCCGTCACCTGGGAAACGATATCTTTAGCGGCCACAAAGGCAGCCTGTCTGACCGCATAATTACGGCTGATCTCCACATCCGGCCCGCTCATGAATTCCGCTTTTCCGGCGGCGGTGCGAGATTTGATAAGAGGTGCCGCTTTTCCCGGCAGGACAACGGAATATTCCGCCGTCAGATTTACCCGCCACTGATTGGGCAGATAAGAGTCATCGTTCTTGTTGGTACTCCAGGAGATCGCCTGAAAGGTGATGGAGGTGATACGGGCATAGACGATACAGTCGGCTTTGCTCATGCCAGTCAGTTTCATGGTGCCGTCCGTCTGGAACGTTTCCGCAAGCAGACTGCGCATGATGGCGGCGGCATTGTAACCCAGGGTATCATTGACAACGGGGGCAATGGCGACACTTTTGAGCTGGGGATGTCCCAGATTGCCCAGCCGGTAACCGCAGCCGGAAAGGACTGCGGCAAAGAAAAGGCAAAGCAGGGAGCGGAAAAAGAGGTTTTTCATCATCATTTCTCCTTGGGGGTCTCTTTTCTTCCCGGGAAGAGATTAGGTACAGGAACCAGATAATGGTTGCCTTTTCCGGGACGGATCAGGATCTTCTCAGCCTCATCCGGAATGGCATAACTGCGGAGCTGAGGCAAACGGGAACCTGCCGGCTGAACAAAGTCGCCGGGAATAAAAGTCTTATCCAGCTTGACCAGCAGCTTTTCCGCTTCGGGCGCGGAAAGACTGTCGGGATAATCCCGCAAAACCAGTGCCAGATATCTGCGGGCCGCATCGCTTTTGCCGTTCTTTTCGTAGTAACAGGCCATATCGTAATAGCGTTTTCCCTGAATATCCTTGTAGATGGCCAGGTGCCGTTTGACCCAGGGTTTTTCGGAGGCTTCGGGATATTTGCGGATGAACAGCTGAAGGACCTCATGGGCTTCCTGAATGAATTTGCCGTCTCCGTCGCCCCTCTCCGCCAGAATGAAAAGGCCGTTGGCCAGAGCCAGCAGCGCGTAGCGGTACTCTTTGGCGTTGGGGAAGTCGCGGATGATGATCCGGTACTGCTCCAGAGACTCCCGGGTTTTGCCCTCCTCATCCATCAGGTGGGCCAGACGGAGCCTTGCGGAGGGCGCCTGCGGCGAAAAGGGAGCCCGTGACAGAGCCTTCTGATAGATCTCGGCACACTTGTTGTCATCCACCAGCCAGGGGACCCAGCGCAGATGCCAGTAGGCCGGTTCCCGGGTCCCTTTGTAATAGGCTGTTCCGATCTCATACTCCCGGGAGACCAGCTCCTTGAAGTTGGCGAACTCCGGATATCCTGTCAGCAGGGCCTCAATGGCTTTGTATTCCCGGTAGGGCATCTCGCACATGCGCCACGCGCCCACCTGGGCCCGCAGGCTGTTGGCCTTGATGGTGGGACTGGAAGCCAGAATACGGGATTCTTCAAAGAGATTGGCGGCTTTGTAGTATTTTTTATCCTGATAAGCCTTGTAGCCTTCCTCATAGACCTTTGTCGCTTCTGCGTCTTTATTGGCAAAGAGGAGCGCGCAGGTACACAGCAGAAGGGGAAGAAGAAGTTTTTTCACAAGATCAGCTCCCTTGCCGGTTACATGATTTTCAGTCCGGGCAGGTCCTGCACGTCGATGAAGCCCTGGACCAGTCCGTTGCCGTCGGTGACGACGATATCGTCGATGCGGCGCTGTTCGAGGATCTTGAGGACCTCCACTGCCAGCGCATCGGCTGTGATGGATACGGGGTTGCGGGTCATGACATTTTCCATGACCAGCTCCAGGACCTTTTCCTCTTTTTCAGCCAGACGGCGGAAATCTCCGTCGGTGAAAATCCCCAGCAGCCGTCCGTTTTTATCGGCGATGATGGCGGAGCCGCAGCGGGCGTGACTCATAGCGTAAATCGTTTCCCTGACGGTGCTTGAGGGTTTGACGATAGCGGAGTTTTCCAGTTTGCGCATAATATCCGCCGCCCGGGTGGTGACCATGCGTCCGATGGCCCCGCCGGGATGGAGACGGCCGTAGTCGGATTTGGAAAATCCGTGCATGTCCAGCAGAACGAGGGCCAGTGCATCCCCCAGCACCAGAAGCGCCGTGGTGGTCGTCGTGGGAGCCAGATTGAAGGGACAGGCTTCCCGGGGAACAGGCATTTCGACCACAAGATCGCTCATTTTGGCCAGGGTTGAATCCGGATTTCCGGTAATGGCCACCAGTTCGACGCCCAGCCGTTTGGCAGGTGTCAGGACGACCAGAAGCTCTTCCGTTTCTCCGCTGTAACTCAAGGCAATAAGCAGATCGTTTTTCTGGATGATTCCCAGATCGCCGTGACGGGCCTCCACCGGGTGCATGAACACGGCGGGACTGCCCACGCTGGAAAGGGTCGCGGCCATTTTTTTGCCGATATATCCGGATTTGCCGATACCGGTAATGACCAGCTTGCCGCCTTTTTCGATGGTGGAAGCGCAGCTTTTGACCAGCATTTCAAAGTGTTCGCCCAGATTATCCCGGAGGGCCTGAACACCGTTGATCTCAATGTCAAAGACCTCTCTTGCGCGTTCAAGGATCGTCTTTTGCATCAGTATATCTCCCTTGTGAAAAAATTACAGACGGCAGGAGCAGATCTCCGTAACGATAACGGCTCTGGCGCCCAGCTCATGCAGTTCATCCATGATGCGGTTGTAATCTCTCTTGGAGGCCATGGCTTTGACGGCGACCCAGTCGGGGTTGGCCAGGGGAGAGATGGTGGGCGCTTCCAGTCCGGGAGTGATTTTGCATCCGGCTTCCAGTTTGCTGCGTTCGATATCGTATTCGATGATGACATAGCTTGAAGCGACCAGGATACCGTTGATACGTCCCATCAGTCTTTCGATATCGGGATGGGAGGCGATCTTTTCACTGCCGCCGATCAGGATGGCTTCCGAGTGGAGCATGGGATCACCGATGATCTCCAATCCGGCTTCGCGGAGCGTTGAACCGGACTCCACCACGTCAGCAATGGCATCGGCCACGCCCAGCTCGACGGAGATCTCCACAGCGCCGTCCAGTTTGACGATGGGGCAGGTCATGTTCCGTTCGGCCAGATTGCGGCGCAGCAGTTCAGGATAACTTGTGGCAATGCGTTTGCCGTTGAGTTCCTCAATGGATTTGACAGTTCCCTTGGGGGCGGCAAAGCAGAAACGGGATCTGCCGATCCCCAGTTTCATCAGTTCTGCCGTTTCCGCGCCGCTGTCGGTGGCCAGATCTCTGCCGGTGATACCGGCGTCGATGATGCCTTTGCCCACATAGAGGGCGATATCCCGGGGACGGAGAAAGACAAATTCGATATTGTTGTCAGTATCGTGGACGATCAATTCCCGTCCGCTGCGTCCGCAGCGGTATCCGGCGGCCAGAAGGAGTTTGACAACGCCTTCGGAAAGAGCGCCTTTGTTGGGAATCGCGATTTTAAGGGCTTGTGTGCTGTTCATCATAAGTACTTGTAAATATCCTCAAGTTTGAGACCGCGGTCGATCATCATCACCTGCAGGTGATAGAGCAGCTGGGAGATCTCCTCAGCAGTCCGTTCTTTGCCTTCGTATTCTGCGGCGATCCAGATCTCTCCGGCCTCTTCGACGATTTTTTTGCCGATGAAATGGGTTCCTTTGGCCAGTTCCTTGACGGTTCCGGAATCAGGATCGTTTTTCGCTGCTTTTGCGGAAAGTTCCGCAAACAATTCTTCAAATGTTTTCATATTCAAATTCAACTCCGATCGTGAAAATTAAAAAAACAGACGTTCACTTTATAATATACTCCCTCTGCGGCAAAAATTCAAAGCTGTTTTCAGGACTTTCCTCATTTACCGGGAAATGTCAGGAGCAGAGGTTCATAGGGGGTCAGTTTTTTACGGATCTCTCCGGCCTGTGTTTTAAGCAGCATGGTCTGTTCTCCTGCGGAAAGACTGACCACAAGGACGAGGGTTTTGGGGCCGCATTTTCTTGCGGAAACAAGAAAATCGCCTTTGAGTTCCTTGATGAATCCGGGTGTTTTGATCCCGGAGGCAAAGTCGGCGTAGAAGCTGTTGATCTCCCGGTTGATGCCGGATATCAGGCTCCAGAGGCGGGCGCGGGGGCTTGCCAATCCGCCGTGGCCCAGATGGATGATGACGCCGTTGATATCCAGAGCCGCGGCGCAGAAGACGGCGGCCCGCAGCTCCTCCGCCGTCCGGCAGACAGGATTGGGGATGGAGCCGCCCAGCCAGAAGATCACAGGACGTTTTCCGGCTTTTTTTCTGACCATTTTCATATCCTCCGGCAGATTCGGCATCATGTTGACGGCATAGGTGGAGTTGTAACAGGCAAATTCAAAAATATCGCAGCTGCGGACAAAATCGTCGATCCGCTCCGGGCGGTCGATCTCAAGAGAGAAATATTTTGCCGGATATTTGGCCTTCAGTTTTTTGTAAAGTTCCGCGTAAAATCTGGGCGTATCAATTTTGACGGGAGCCTCTTTTTTGCCCGTTGTCAGCTGGATCTGCGCCTCGTAAGCCAGCCGATGGACGAGGCGGTTGCCCGGGGAGGAAACCGCCGCGGCCCGTTCGGCGAGCCGGACCGCATCCGGATGCAGATGGTAATGGGAAAAGGGCGTGCGGGAGTAACGGTAGGGAACTGTTCCCCGAAAAAGAACGGCATTTTTCATGTGACCGCTGTTGCCGGTCCTCAAGTTGAAGACGTTTTCTGTTTGCAGATGGGCTTTGGGCGTGGCACTGCCGCCGACGAGAAAGACCGCTTTCTCCCCCAGATGGAAGAGGCCGTTTCTGATCTCGAAGCGGTCTGTTTCCTTCACCTGCGACGGGGTGATGTCCGTGATGAAAAAGACTCTGCTTGTGATGTGGGATGCTGTTTCAAGTTCTGCGGTATAGCGTCCGGGAGCAAGCTCTGTGAGGGAAAACTTCCCCACAGCGGGCGCGTTGAAGCGCCGCAGGATCTTGCCGCTGTCATTTCTTAGTGTCATCCGGGCGGGCCGGGGGAACGTGTGGGTGTAGGCCAGTTCCTTCATCTGCGGCGGACAGTAGAAACCTTTGAGATCAAATTGATGGGCGATCTCCGGCTCCGCCTGCGCGGAACGGGAAAAGATCTCTTTGCCGTTTTTATCTGTAAGAGAGATTTTGACCTTTGCAAACAGTTTGGGATAAACATATCTGCCGAAAAGCGGCACTTTCCAGAGATAGTGACTGCCCGCTCTTCTGCCGGGATATTTTTTGCCGTCGATCTCGCAGAGAGCTTTGGCAGACGCATATTTGACGGGAACGCAGAGGACGGCATGGAGCAGATTGTCTTTGGCCTGCCATGAAAGCAGACGGGGCAGCTGTCCCTTGCCGAAACGGATGATGCCCAGATCTCCGGGATTATGGAAGTCCTTTGCTCCGCTCCAGTTGGCGGAGTTTCTGGCCCCGTTGCCCATGGGGACTTTGGCCGCAAAGTTGACCCGCCAGACATGGCCGGGAGCGGGAAAGACGGTATCGACAGCCTTGTAAGGGATCTCCATGACTGCCGTCCAGCTGTTTTTTCCTTTCAAAACGGCGGTCCTGACAGCCGGGTTCCAGGTGATATCCCGTTTTTTGGCCGTGTAGCGCAGTCCCGCCGGGTTGACGGCAATATGATAATAGATGCGTTTTCCGGGATCGGTGCAGATAAAAAACTCCGCCGCGTCCTGAGTGAACATAAATTCCTCATCGTTGCGGCTTCCGGCAGAACGGGGTTTTTCGCCGGGGGAAAGGGGCGAGGTGATCCTGACAGTAAAATGCTCTTTGAAAAAACGGATGGTAAAGCGCGGCGGCAGGGAGGGGATCAGATGTGTCTGGGCGCTGCCCAGTTCTGTTTCTCTGCCCCAGGCGGGATCAATGATGATCTCACGGGCAGCGGCAAGAAGCGGAAGCACAAAAGAAAAGAGCAGAAAGAAAAAATGTTTCATCATGGGTTTTCCTCTTTTTTTGAACGCGCTGTTCCCGACAAGGGTCGATGGTATCGCGGGGAGGGGGCCGAACGTCGGCTCCGTTATCTTTCTTTTCGCGGGAAAAGAGGTTTTTCCCCTCCCCACACCCCACCCCTTTTCGAGAAAAGCGAAGTATTTTTAG
>JAFVYP010000076.1 GCA_017508555.1 Lentisphaeria bacterium | reverse complement strand
GAGCGTATTTGATCATATCCTGACGGCCTTTGAAATGCCAGTTGGGATCTCTCCAGGCGGCGATGATCTTGATTTCGGGAGCGATGGCATTGGCGTTCAGCTCAAAGCGCACCTGATCGTTGCCCTTTCCGGTGGCGCCGTGGCAGATGGCATCGGCACCTTCGGCCTTGGCCACTTCGACCAGACGTTTGGCGATCAGAGGACGGGCGATGGAGGTTCCCAGAAGATAGTTGTTTTCGTAGATCGCTTCACCCTGGAGCATGGGGAAGATGAAGTCGCGGGCAAATTCCTCATTGAGGTCGTCGATGATGCACTTGCTGGCACCGGTGGCGATGGCCTTGGCTTCAAGACCGTCGAGTTCCTCCTGCTGGCCCACGTCGGCGCAGTAGCAGATGACTTCGGCGTTGTAGGTCTCTTTGACCCACTTGACGATGACGGAGGTATCCAGACCTCCCGAATAGGCGACAACTACTTTCATTTGATTTTCTCCGGTTTGATCTCTTTGTTAAAAGATTACGGTTTGATACTTTTTTCCGGAATTTTGCCATTGCAAGGCACAAAAAACCGGGTTATATTATAAATATAACGCTAAAACCGATGATAAACAAGTTTTTACTATGCCAAACAGCGATTTTTTTGAGCAATTCGTTTCAGTTATTGCCCGGACGGGCTCTTCCGGACGGTGTATGCCCGATTCTCCCGCCTGGCGTGAGTTTCTGCAAAATGCCCCGGTCAGGGAGAAAACAGTCCCCCCTTCTGTTCCTGTCCGGGAAACGGCAGTTGCCTCTGACGGGGTCCCCGCCGCAACCGGAGATCTGGCGGCGCTCCGGCAGGAGGTCCTTACCTGTACCCGCTGTCCCCTCTGCACCAAACGCACCAATGCCGTTTTCGGCGAGGGGGATCCCCATGCGGAGCTGATGTTCATCGGCGAGGGGCCCGGCTTTGACGAGGATAAGCAGGGCCGTCCCTTTGTCGGCAAAGCCGGACAGCTGCTGGATAAAATGATCCTGGCCATGCAGTTCACCCGCGAAGAGGTCTATATCTGCAACATCGTCAAATGCCGTCCGCCGGATAACCGGGTCCCCATGCCTGAAGAGGCGGCATCCTGCATGCCTTATTTGATCCGGCAGATCGAGCTGGTCTCTCCCAAAGTCATCGTTCTTCTGGGAGCCACGGCGGCCCATTATCTGCTGGGGATGAAGGAGGGGATCACCCGTCTCAGAGGACGCTGGCTGGATTATCAGGGGATCCCTGTTATGCCCACTTTCCACCCGGCTTTTCTGCTGCGGCAGGAGTCGGCCAAACGGGAGGCATGGAGCGATCTTCAGCAGGTCATGGCCAAATTCAACAAGTATCACAAAAGGTAATTACAAGGATTCTTTTTTATGAAAATCGCTTTCTTCAAAAGGAGCATTACACCGGAAGTCGGAACGATGGTGGCCGGATATGATTTTTCCTCCGTCTCCCGTTGTATCGGCGATGATCTTTATATGAGCGGTCTCTGTCTGGATGACGGCACGCGCAAGGCGCTGATATTGAGTTTCGATTTGCTGGCTCTTGACGGATGGTATGTGAAAAAGATCCGTTCCGCCTGTGCCGGGATCCTCCAAACAGAGCCGGAATATATCTTTCTGACCTGCACGCACACACATTCCGGCCCTGAAGCCGCCACGCCTCTTGCGCCCAATCACGACAAGCTAAATGTGGCTTTTACCGGAAAACTGGAGCAGATGATCCTTGAGGAAACGCGAAAACTCAGCTCTTTCAGAGAGTGCAGTGTGACCTTTTATTCCTCCGCCTGTAATGAAAACCGCAACCGCCGTTATGTGACCGCCGATAACGCGGCCTCTTTTACGCCCTACCGCCGTGAACTTGTTCCGCTTGTCAACAGCTTTACGGATCAGGAACTGGGACAGCTCTGCTTTTTTGACAGGGAAACCGGAGCGCCTCTTTATGTGATCGGCAACTATGCGGCTCATCCGCTGGCCGGTCACGCTCCCGGTCTCGGAGGCCTGCGCATATCAGCGGATTTTCCCGGATACTTCCGCGATTATATCACAGCGGAAACGGGGGCGGAAGCCATGTATATATCCGGCGCCTGCGGCAATCTTGTTCCCCGTGAAGATGAATTGGGCAGCGAAGCCGCCCGGGGCATGGGGATCCGTCTGGCCCAAGCCGCCATCGGCGGCATGATCGACAGCCGCCGCAATCCGAACCGTTTCACCATTGCCGACAGCCGCCTGGGGGCAAAAATCAAAACGTTCACAGTTCCCATCAGAAAAAAATTTGCCGACAGAGTTCCTCCTGAATACAAAGGAAAACCGGATGTGACCCTTGAGGTGCAGCTGCTCTCTGTGGGGGATATCTGTTTTGCCGGTATGCCCGGAGAGGTCTGCGCGGAACTGGGCGCTGAGATCAAGTGGCATTCTCCCTTCAAAAAGGCCTTTGTCGCCTATTATGCCACTTCGGATTTTTCCTACATGACGCCGGCCAATTTTCTTGTTTCCGGCGGTTATGAGGGATCGGCCCAGCAGTTCGGCGCCATGGGCGGATTTGAACTGGTACGCAGTGCCGTTGAAGGAATGTTTGAATTGAGGCAGGAGATTTTTCCTGATGCACCGGGAGAAGAGCCTTATCCCGACAGACTTTCGCAGCCTCTGGTCGATCTGCCCGTCAATTGAAATTAAGGATCTGTTGATTATGTCTTTCGGTATCATTTGCGGTCTTTGTACCGCGCTGTTGAATTCTATCGGTTATCTTCTGAGTGCGGCGTTTCTCAAACGGTGCAATTCTCCGGTCAAGCTGCTGATCTTCGCCCAGACGTGGATGATGATCTTCAGTCTGCCTGCGGTCTGGTTTCTGCTGCCTGAAAACGGGATCGCTGATCCGGTGAGATTTTTCAGCTACCTCGTACTCTGGGTCATTGTTTTCTTTACGGGACAGGGAGCGTTTTTTATGGCGCTCAAATATTTTGAAGCCAGCCGTCTCTCTTCGCTGCTGGGTTTGAAGATCATCGTCCTGACAGTTATCTATATGCTGGTGAAGCATGCTGTTCCCAGCGGCGGACAGATCCTGGCTGTTCTGATGTCGGCCGCCGCCGCTGTGATGATCAACTGGACGGGTGGCGGCTCCCTCAAAAACAAAGGCTGGTTCTTTGTTTTTGCCACCCTGATCTGTTTTTCTCTGGCGGATATTTCGGAAACGATCCTTGTGACCTGCATGATGGACAGCGGCCTGCCCACACTGCACAGTGCCTTTGCCGCGACGTTGGTTTCCTATTCTGCGCTGGGGATCTGTTCTCTGCCCGGACTGTTCTTTTTCAAGCCGGATAAAAATTTCAAATACAGCGCGCCTTATGCGCTGGTCTGGCTTTTGTCGCAGGTGGCGCTGCTTTGCTGTTTCGCTCTTGTCCAGCCGGTGTTCGGCAACGTGATCCTGGCCAGCCGCGGCATATTTTCCGTGGCACTGGGCGCGCTGGCAGCCTGGCTGGGACTGCGGGGTCTGGACGCCCGGATCAGCCGCACACAATGGATAAGACGCGCTTTTGCCGCGTTGCTGATGGTTTTGGCTATTGCCCTTTATTCCTGGTCCGTCAACAGATAAATAAAAGGAGAAGATATTTGATGAAAAAATATTTTTTATGTTTGTCTTGTGCCCTTCTGCTGCTGATGGTGTCCTGCGTGAAGGATAACTCCATGCGGGATCACCGGATCTTCGGAGAAGCTCTGCAAAATTATTACCAGACCCGCTTCGAGGATAATCTCCGGCGGTACGAAAACCGGATCCGGCGTGCCAGGACCCGAGAGGATGCTCTTAAAATCGTCCGTGAGGCTCAAGCACGGGTCCGGAAAACGTGGAAATTTCCCGCCCGGAAATCTCCTCTGAACGCGAAAGTCCACAAGGTCTTTGCAGGCAACGGCTTCACGGTGGAAAACATCACCTTCCAAAGCCGTCCGGGTTTTACCGTGACCGCCAATTTCTATCTGCCTGCCGGAAGGAAGGGCAAAGTGCCTGCTATCCTTTTTCTGCAGGGCCACAGCGACAACGGCAAACAGGGGTATCCCACGGCCTGTTCCAACTTCGCCCGCATGGGGATCGCCGTGCTTTCCATCGATCCCATCCAGCAGGGAGAACGCAATCAGTACGGTCCGGGCAGGTGTGTCAACAGCACTTTGGGACATAACCGCATGAACCGTCAGCTGATGGCTCTGGGGGAGACCCTTTCCGACTGGCGGACCTATGACGGTATCCGCGCGGTGGATTATCTGTTGACCCGTCCTGAAGTGGATCCTGCCCGCATCGGCATCAACGGCAATTCCGGCGGCGGGACCATGACGACGCTGATCTTCGCCAATGATCACAGGATCGCTGCCGCCGCGCCCAGCTGCTATATCACCACCTTCTGCGAAAATGTGCGGAATGAACTTGCCGTGGATGGTGAACAGATCCCTGCCGGATATCTTTCTTCCGGCGGAGAGATGGCTGACTTGATCCTTGCCCGTGCGCCGCAGCCCTTCTGCATTATTTCCCAGAAGGGGGATTTTTTCGACCTGCGGGGCGCCCGCAAAACCTATGCGCTGGCCAAAAAAATCTATACGCTTCTGGGTAAAGGGGATAATATCTCTCATGCGGAAACGCCCGGTCCTCACCGTTATTCTCAGGGGGGACGCCAGCATGCCCGGGCGTTTTTCGCTTCCGTTTTCGGGCTGAAACCTCTGGAAAAAGAAGAAAAACCCGCCTTTGATAACAAACTTCTGAACTGCCTGGATGAAAAAGGCGTCAGCGGCTTGAAAGGAGAAAAAAGCCTTCTTGAACTGGGTAAAGAACAGGCCGCCCGTCTGCGTCTTGAACGGCAGAAAAAAACTCTTACCAAAAAACAGCTGCAAAGAAAACTCCGCGCCCTTCTGGATGTGGGAAGAGTGCCGGAAAATCCCGCCTACCGTTCTCTGCGGATGACCGAGATCGACAAGATCCTTTTCCGCCGCGTGGGGATCACACCTGAAAAATTCATCACCGCAACACTTTTTTACCGCAGCGACTGGGATTTTGAGATCCGTGCCGGTAAAGAGGCTGTTCTGATGCTGCCGCATATATCTTCCCGCGAAGAGCTGGTCAAATATTTCACTCCTGAAACGGCCCGTTCACTGTTTGCGCTCGATCCCCGGGGCATGGGTGAGTCCGAACCCTCCACAACGGAAAGGCTCCGCCGTCTCTACTGGGATTACGGCGCTGATTATCACTACGCGTCTCTGGGGCTTCTGCTGGGCAAACCTTTTGTCGGCCGCAGAGTCTTTGATATCCTCTGTGCCATCAACCTGATTTCTGCGCACGGCGCGGAAAAAATCACGCTGAAGGCCTTCGGACACAGCCGGTATCCGGCCATTTTCGCCGCATTTCTTTCTGATAAAAAGGTCAAACTGGAACTGGTGGGTGGGATGCCTGTGACGTACGAACAGGCATTTTCCGATCCATCTGCACCCATTCCTCAATCGGGCGTTCCTCTGGGGATCCTCAAAATTGCCGATATCGACGAGATCGTCGCGCATTTGAAGGATGGAGAAAACAAGGGAGAATAAGAAGATGAAAGTCTATATCCAGACAGACATTGAGGGCGTTGCCGGTTTTTGCTTTTTTGAACAGCGCCGCCGCAGCGAATATGAAGTCATCGAACACCGTCACCGGATGTACCGCCTTCTGACGGCGGAGGTCAATGCCGCCGTCAGGGCCGCTTTTGACGCGGGAGCGGATGAGGTGATCGTCAATGACAGCCACGGCAGCGGCTACAATATCCTTTTTGAAGAGCTTGATTCCCGCTGCCGGATCATCCACGGCAGAAATTGCAGCGGTCCTCACTGGCTGCCGCTTCTGGAGGGTTCCGATGCCATGCTTCTTGTAGGCATGCACGCCATGGCGGGGACCCCCCGGGCCATAACAGCCCACAGCAAGTGGGAGATCAATAACGGCAAGATGTATTTGAGCGAAGGCACCATGGCCTGTGCCATTGCCGGAGATTTCGGTGTTCCCGCCGTGATGATGTCCGGTGACGACAAAGTGGCTTCTGAATTCAGAGAAAAGATCCCATCCATGGAGACCGCTGTCGTCAAAGAGGCTCTTTCACCCTATCAGGCCTGTTCTCTTGTGCCTGCGGCCGCCTGCGGATTGATCTATCAGAAGGCTTTGAAGGGATTGGAACGCAGAAAAGAGATCCCGCCCTTCAAGATCTCCGGTCCCGTGACTCTGGGATTGTTTGATTCTGACAACCACGCGCCTCCCTTCCAGCTGATCGGTGAGCGCAAGACTGCTGAAACCATCAATCAGGCCTTCCTGGACTACGAACGGGCCATGCCCTGGTGTCCCTTCGATCAGGAAATGGTGGATGGATTCCAGTACCCCTGACAAGATCATAAAAACACCTGATCCGGAAAAGTTTCTTGACTTTTGAAAAGGATGGGTGTATATTATTTAGTAAGTGATACAATGTGATACAAAAACACTGAATGTAATGATCCATGAATAAGAAAGATCAGGCGGCAGAGCGGTTGCGTGAAATGATCGTTTCAGGCAGACTCCGTCCCGGAGAAAAGCTCAAAAGCGGTGTGGAATTGGCTGCTGACTTCGGCGTAGCTCATTTGACCATGCGGCGGGCTCTGCGGGAGTTGGAGCTGTCGGGAGATATCAGGATCGTTCACGGGCGGGGGATCTTTGTTGCGGAACGTCATGCGGGAAAAAGGAAATTTCTGCTTGTCCGTCCCGGGATCGTCGACAATGCTGCACCGACCCAGTATCTTTTGCCCTACTTTCTCCAGCGTTGTAATGAATTGGGTGTTGAGGTTGACGAGGCAGATTTGATTTTTTTGCGGCACAGTCCCGTTTCCGGGACGGTGCGGCAGCTGAAAGACAACCAGTACAGCGGTGCCCTGCTGGCCTGCAGCGGTTACTGGGGAACGGAGCCGGAGCTGCAGATACTCCGGAAACTGGATATCCCCGTTCTCATTCCCCGGGGAACTGCGACTGATGCCGCTGTCACCGGGTTCGGCGTATTGAGGTCTGATGACTGCAAAGCCTGGGAGTGCGGGATGGCGTATCTCAAAGAGTGCGGTATCCGGAAAGTCGCTCTTCTGCTTGCAGAACCCCGGCCGCTTATACCGCAGATCCGGGGCTTTACCGTTGAAGAACACTTGGAGCTGCTGAAAAAATACGGCTGGAGCGGGGAGAGGGATATGATCGCATTTGTCAATGTGAGAAATCCTTCGGAGCTTTTCGGACAGGTGGAGCAGGCGCTCCGGGATCTGCTCAACAGACCGGAACCGCCGGAGGCTGTTTATTGTTTTTCTGATTTTGTTGCGCTGTATGTCTATCTTACGGCGCAAAAAATGAGACTGCGGATACCGGAGGACCTTTCTGTGATGGGTTTTTGCAGTTATCCGGGAGGAAAACTGCTTTCTCCGCCCCTTGCTACGGTGGATTGCGATTACGCTTCCGCCGGGAAAATGGCGGCTGAAATGCTCTGTGATCCGGAAAAGTGGTATTTTGAGGATGAGAGAAAAAAAGAATTTATTGTTCCGCATAAAGTAAAAAAACGCGCCAGTGTGGCAAACAAAAAGGAGACCGGTTTATGAAAAATGGATTCGAACACAGCAACAAAAACATTTCCCCCGCACTGCCAGCCTTTACTCTCATAGAACTGCTGGTAAAAAGATCACGACTCTGTGGCAATCGTGTTGACTGCAACGAAGGGGGATATTCACCTGTCCATGGACAGGTGAAGCAGTACTGCTTCACCTTAATAGAACTCCTCGTTGTTACTGCACAACACTGCCGAGATTTTTTCAGAGGCTTTATTTGTACGGATCAGTACGGATGTGTACGG
>JAFVYP010000075.1 GCA_017508555.1 Lentisphaeria bacterium | reverse complement strand
GCGATTTTGGCGGCGATGCTGATGCCGGCGTTGCAGCAGGCACGGAGCCATGCAAAGTCGATCAGCTGCCTGAACAACACCAAGCAGCTGGGGCTGAATCTTGCGGGCTATATTGGAGAAAACCGCGGTTATCTGGTTCCGCCGCAGCAGTCAGAAGCTGTCACAACAGAAAATGTCTGGTTCGCCTCCAGGGGATTGAATATTCCGGACAAGGTGATCTTCGGTTGTCCTGAAGCCGTTGCAGACAGCCGGGGAAGAGCCTTGGGGCTTTCCGGAAACAGCACTTATGAATCCACAAAACTTGTCAATTACGGCATGATGATCTATCCCTTCGGAGCCAAGAGCTGGACTTCTGTGAAACTCTCCTCCTTCCAGAAAACCAAGCCCTCTGTCAAGGTGATATTTGCGGATTCATCTTCTGCAAAAGACTCCAACAAATGGATCGGTTCGGCATTCACAACCAACACCCGCGGGTGGCTGATCGGCGGACATGACAATCATATCCGCTTCAGACACGGCAACAAGGATGAGGTCATGCCCTACCCTAATTCTCACGGCAATCTTACCGGAGCAGCCAAAGCCTCTTTCAATATGATCGACGGGCACTCGGTGCAAATGTCCGTCCGTGAGGCCTCCCGGCTGAATCCGGATGGGGCATGGCAGAAAGACTACTGGGTGCATTATGCGGCAACAGTCAATTACATGTAAACACCATCAGGAGAGCTGAATGAATAGAAGTTTTTTGGGAACAGTCCTGTTCCTTGGAGTATTGCTGCCGCTTCTGCAAAGCGGAGAGATCCATACAGATTTTTCCCGTCCGGGAGACCGGCAAATATGGTATTTGAACAAATGGAAGGGCTACATGCCGCTGCCGCCATTGAAATATGATGAGAAAGAGCAGTGTTTATCAGTCTCTGACATCAAAGGAGAACACGGCTTCGGCATGGCCTGCTACCGGAAACATCTGCCGGTAACAAAGGGAGATAAAATCAATGTCTCGTTTTACGTTCGCGGCAAAGGGAAACTCCAGACTGCCCTGCAATATTTTTCCAACGGCAAATGGGCTGGCTGCGGCCGGACAGTGACGGCAGAACTCTCATCCCAGTGGCAGAACATCACGATCAGCCTTGATGTGACAGATCCCCGCAGCAAGGGGGTCGATCACGCTATTGTGACCTTCGGGGCACTCCGGGGAAGTCGGCTTCAGGTGCGGCGGATCTCAGCGATACCGGTCAGAGGAAAATATCCCGGCAATCTGCCTTTTCCCAAAGAATGGCAGGTGTTTGTTCCGGCAGCCGGAAATTACAGTCCCTCCCGGGAAGAATTGCTCTCGATCCCGGAAAAACTGAATAAAAAAACAGGATGCCGCCGGCAGCTTCTTTCCAACACCATTGACTTCGCAAAACTGACCGGCAAACAACAACAGGGGACCTGCGGCTGGGTATTCGCCCAAATCGTCTCTCCGGCCGAAGATTACCCCTACACCATCGGAGCCGGAGCGGACTGGTGGCTGACCTGCTATCTGAACGGGAAACCGGTCATTGACACCATGAAAACAGGTAACGGCCACGGCAAAATCGCCATCAACAATCATATTGCTCAAGTCAAACTGAAAAAGGGGATCAACATACTGGCCGTCAAAGCAGTGACCGGACAAAAAAGCTCCCAACTTATGCTGGGAGGTCCGGCAGATTTGAACACATTTCCGGGAGAACTGAAAACAGGCCGTGTGTTATGGTCTGACGATTACGATTCTCCCCGGAGCGGCCGTTCAGGAAATCCGGAATTGATCCGGAGCAACATCTCTCCCGGCACGTTTTCACAAACCGGTTTCGGCGTTTACAGAACGGAAAATACGCTCGACATCTTTCCCGGACAGGCAAAATATCCTTCTGATACAAGATCCTGGTTTACGATGGGACTCCGCCTTCAGCGTTTCACAAGTCCCGTCCCCGGAAAAGACAGCTTTTCTTTTGTATTCATGCAGAAAAACAAACGCTTTTCTCTTGAACTGACGAAAAAAAATCAGCATATCCTCTTCCGTTTCCTTGATAATGGAACAGAGATCAAACGCCTTCTTTTTCCGGAACGTCTGCTTCCGGCAGATATTCAGCTCTACTTTAACCGCAGCGGCTGGTTCGTTCTGAATATAAGCAGTCTGATCGACAGCAGCTCTTCCGACACAAGCGGCACGGCGGAGTTTTTCAGAGGAGTTCAGGCAAAAGACCTGACCGCGAAACTGACACTTTCAAGCAGTTCCGGGAAAAAGACAGAGGTCATCATTGACAACTGGATGACCGGCTTGGGCGTTCCCGGAAAAAAAGCCTCAGCCATTCCATTCAAGATTTCTCCGGTCAAAAATTTTGATCCCGTAAAAGCCGGGTGGAAACCGGTCTTTTCTGATGAATTCAACGGCAGCAGGATCGATCGCAAAAAGTGGGATTTTCATGGGGATCCCCGTTATATCTCTCTTGACGGCAAAGGCCATGCCCGTATCAAAACAGAGCCGGATGCCGGGGGACAACTCCGCTCCTGTGTTCTCTTATCCAAAGAGAATTTCAAATACGGCTGGTTTGAAGCACGCCTGAAATTCACTAAAGAACCGCGCTGCTGGTCAGCCTTCTGGCTCAACCACGATTTTGCCGACAACACCAATGCGTTTCTTGAAGGGGTCGAAATAGATATCTTTGAGGACTATTACATCCGTTCAAAACTGCACAAAAAATCCCGGTACGGGGTTCTGGACCACAACCTGCACAGCCGCTGCGGCTATACCAATCTGAAAAGCTGGAACTATGTCTCCGAACTTCCGCGGCCGCTGGATGATTACTTTGTCATCGCCTGCAAATGGACTCCTTTTGAAATATCCTATTACCTTGACGGCAAGCAGATCTCCGGAACGGCCCGTCACAGTCCATATACGACTGTCACCTTCGATCCCTTCCACCATGTCGCGGGGATCATGCCGCTGAAGGTCATGTTCAGCGGATGTATCATGGGCAAAGGGTACGGGGAAACGAACTGGCTTCCGCAAACTCTCGGAAAATATCCGCAATACTTTATGATCGACTATGTACGGGTCTATGCCTTCCCGAGGGAAAAAGAGCCAACGGTCCGTTTGAAGGGCAGCAGTGCCCCGCGGTTTGTTCCGGCAAATTCAGTTTTGGATATCCAGGCAGATGTGTCGGTCAATCCGCAAACAAAATCTCCGATCCAAACGGTATATCTTTTTGACAACGGTTACTGTATCGCCAGCAAGTCCCGTCCGCCCTATACCTTCAAGATACCGTTCAATGCCGCGTTCTTCCGGCAGACAGCTTATGCCAAACCCGGCAGAGGTGGACAGAAAATGGAATTCAACGGCTATCCGCACACCTTTGTCCTCTTTGTTCAGGATGCCGACGGAAAAGTGGCACACTCCGCGCCCTTCACCCGTATTCCGGTGTTCGGCCCAAGCCGTCCTTACCGCGGTGTCCCACGGGAGATCCCCGGCAAATTCTTCCCCGGAGAATACGATGAGGGCGGGGAGGGAAAGGCATACCATGACAGCTCCCGGGGCAACATCGTCAAAAAGAGCTTCCGTCCGGGAGAGGATGTGGACTGCAATGAAACTCATCTGGGCTTTGTACTGCGCCACGAATGGCTTTCCTATACCGTCAACATCAGGGAAAGCGGAAAATACACAGTCCGTTTCAAATACGGTACGCCCCTCTCCAGTCCGCAGGAACTTATTCTTTTCCTTGACGGGGAAAAAATCGGCTCGCTGCAATTCAAGCAGACCAAAAACTGGAGCTGCTCTTCTGAGGCACAGCTTTCCGGACTGCAGCTGCCAGCCGGAAAACATAAGTTCTCAATGCTTATCAATGGACGCGGTTTCAATCTGGGCGAGATATCTTTCCACAAAGAATAAGACCGCGCATACCAGACAAAAGGCCGCACCGGATTTTCCGGGGCGGCCTGCGTTGATGATTCCAAAATCATCCGATGAAAACTGTTCCGATCCTGAAAAATGTTCCCAGTTGATAGACAATGAAAGTTGTCACATAGGCCAGCAGAAACAATCCGGCGCCTTCACAGGCCATCATCAGCCATGAATTCAATTCACGCCGGGTGATAGCTAACGTCGCCAGACAGGGAACAGACAGCAGACAGAACAGCATGATACAGAACCCCTGCAGCGGTGTGTAATTCTTCATCAACTGTCTCCGGAGCGGCACAGACTCTTCATCCGTTTCCCCCTCCGCATACAGGATCCCCAGCTGGGATACAAAGATCTCTTTGGCTGACAGCGCCGCAATGGAGGCCGTTGTGATCTTCCAGTCAAATCCGATGGGACGGAATACAGGCTCAAGGCCCCGGCCGATACGGCCTGAAATCGTATATTCCATCAACTCCGCCTGACGGGCATTTTTGAGCGCGGCTGTTTTTTCTCTCTTTTCCGCCTCATCCATCCGGGATTTTTCCAGCCGGGTGATCTGCGCGTCATAATCCTGCGAAAAATCCTTCTTGACGGGAAACGTATTGCAGATGAAAAGGATCACACTGGTCGCCAGAATGATCGTTCCGGCTTTGTGCAAATACATCCGTCCCCTGTCCCACATGTGCAGCATCAGGCTTTTGGCCGTCGGCAGACGGTAGGGTGGAAGCTCCATCAGATAAACTTCACCATCTCCTTTGAAAAGCGTTCCCTTCAATATCCGAGCGGCCGTCAGTGCTGCGGCAACGCCGATAACGTAGATCAGCCACATGACCGTTGCATGGTATTTCACAGGGAAAAAGGCCGGAATAATCAGCGCATAGATCGGCAGACGTGCGCCGCAGCTCATCAGCGGCAGGACCATGATGGTCACAGCCCGATCCCGCTCTGATTCGATCGTCCGGGTGGCCATGATGGCGGGGACCGTACAGCCGAACCCCAGAACCAGAGGCACAAAAGAACGCCCCTGCAGCCCGAATTTACGCATGATCCCATCCATGACAAAAGCGGCCCGGGACATATAACCGGAGTCCTCCAATATGGCAATAGCGAAAAAGAGGAAAAGGATATTGGGCAGAAAAACGATCACGCCGCCCACACCTGAAATGATCCCGTCGGTAATCAGACTGCGCATGAAGGGCCATTTGTCAGGCGCCCAGATGCTTTTGATAAAATCCGCCAGCCAGCCGAAGAAGCTCTCGATCCATCCCATGGGCAGTTCGGCACAGACAAAGGTGAACCAGAAGGTGAGATAAATGATAATGAGAAACAGCGGCAGCCCCAGGATCTTGTTGGTAACGATCATGTCGATCTTATCCGAGATCTCGCGGCGTTTTTCCTGGGTCATGGAGATCGTATCCCGGCAGGCTCCGGCCAGCATGGCATAACGGCGGTCAGCCATGAAGGTATCCGCATTGATGGCATGTTTATCCCAGAGATGGCTGATCTGATTTTCAACCTCGCCGTGAACGGAAGCAAACTCATTGATCCGCATGACGCATGTATCATGCTCCAGCAGCTTCACTGCGAAAAAACGGGAGGGGACATGAGCATATTTTTCACATCCCAGAGCGTCGATTTTTTCACTGACAGCGTTGACGGCATCGTCGATATCCCCGCCGTAAGAGAGCATGGGAACACCGTGATCGTCCAGTTCATTGAGGGTTTTGGCCAGCTGATCCGTCAGGGGCTTGATGCCGTTGGAACGGCAGCCGACCGTCTGAACGATGGGGGAACCGAAATACTTTTCCAGCTTGGGAATATTGAATTTAAGTCCCTTTTTCTTGGCATCATCCGTCATATTGAAGGCCAGAAGCATGGGAATATGCAGCTCCGCCAGCTGCGTCGTCAGATAAAGACTGCGCCGGGGAATGGTGGAGTCAACAACATTGAGGATCAGGTCGATCCCCGGTTTTGTCAGCTCCTGAAAAACCACCTCCTCTTCCGGAGAAGAGGAAGAAAGGGAATAGACACCGGGAAGATCGATCACTTCGATTTCCATATCCCCCAGAGAAAATCTGCCGGATTTGCTTTCGACAGTCACTCCGGGATAATTTCCCACATGCTGCCTCGCCCCCGTCAACGCATTGAACACCGAAGTCTTGCCGCAGTTGGGATTTCCGGCCAGAGCGATTCGGAAGGTCCTGGACATCAGTTTTCCTCCTCCTGCGTCATAACAATATTCGCCGCATCGTCCTTGTGAAGAGCCATACTGGTTTCCATGACTTTCACACGGATCAGACCGCCGAAGGGCGCGTGGGCTTCAATAAGCAGCTCAGTCCCGGCCACAAGCCCCACATCGGCAAATTTTTTACGTCCGCGGGTCCCCGGCATAACTTTGAGGATCGTAGCCGTCGTTCCCACCGGAAGCTCCGCAAGAGTCAGCTCCTTTTCCGGTTTGCCGGAACCGGAAAAGCTCTTTGTTTTCTCTTTTTCTCCCATAAAAGACACCGTTTTGATATTTTTTAGTCTTGCCTAACTTTTTATTCAAATATAAGGATGAATGCAGTCACACATCCATCGGTTTACAAAATATAGCACCAATGGATAAAAAATGCAATTAGGCTTAACTAATATTTTTTATTTTTCTTTTGATATTTGAAAAAACAGTTGACAAAAAAAGCTCTTGAGAGTATAGTAGGAAATCCCAGTTTCACGCCGCTCCCATACGGCAGGAAAATATTTCATTCCATCACGCATGAAGGAAAAGGTCATGGAAAATATCGAAAACGTCGCCGGACGTATCGGAGGCATCAAAAAACGATTGCGATGTCTTTCCGATGAGATTTGGAATCATCCCGAACTTGCCTACAAAGAATATTTTGCTGTCGGAGAAGCTAAAAAATTCCTGACAGAACAAGGCTTCCGGGTGGAAAACCCCTGCTGCGGAATAGAGACCGCGTTCCGGGCAGAGTACGGCACAGGAAAACCTGCCTTTGCCATTTTTGCAGAATTTGACGCCCTCCCCGATGTGGGACATGCTTGCGGTCATAATCTGATCTGCGCCGCCGCTCTCGGTGCCTTCTGCGCAGCTGCCGATGAACTGAAAGAAAAAAATCTTCCCGGAAAAATCGTTCTTCTGGGTTCCCCCGCCGAAGAATCCGGCGGCGGAAAAGTCAAAATGATCCAACAGGGCTGTCTGGAAAATATAGATGCCGCCATGATGGTACATCCCTCCTTCCGGGCAACGCCTGATACCGGTTCCTGCGCGATCACACGTTTTGATGTGATCTTTCACGGAAAATCCTCCCATGCAGCCGCCGCTCCCGAACTGGGGATCAATGCACTGGCTGCGGTCAATCTGCTCTTTGCAGGGATCAACGCCTACCGGGAACAGATCCCGGAAAACTGCCGTATCCACGGTATCATCACCGATGGCGGCGAAGCGCCCAATATCACACCTGCCCGCGCCGCCTGCCGCTTCTTTCTGCGCTCCACCAGCGAAGAATGGAACCAAAAAATCGAACAGCGTTTCCACGATATCGTCCGTGGTGCAGAGTTGATGACCGGTGCCCGGGCAGAAATGATCCCCTTCAATATCCCCTATCAGTCAAGAAAACCCAACGTTTTCCTCAATAAAGCCTATCTGGAAAATCTCACCTCCCTGGGAGTTGAGTACGTCATCCCTGCCCGGGGCGGCAGAGGCTCTTCCGATTTCGGGAATGTTTCTCAAAAAGTGCCGGGGATCCATCCCTATTTCCCCATTGCGGACCATGAGATCGCTGCACATTCGGAGGAATTCCGCGTTTGCAGCGGAACGGATTTTGCCTTTGACAACGCCATGAAGGCCGCAGCTGCCATGGCCGCAACGGCCTTGAAATACCTGACTGAACCGGATTTCAAAGCCCGGGTGGACGCCGATTTCAAAGGCTGCTGAACAAGCCTCCCGATGTTCCATCCAAATACAGCGCCATCCAAGCTGTATTTGGCACAAAAACTTTTCAAGACACAAAAAAAGACAGCCCTGTACGGACTGTCTTTTTTGTATATTGACAATAATGTCAAACAGACTTATTCGGCCTTGGCAGCCGGAGCTTCCTCGACCAGCATGAGAATGCAGACCTCGGCAGCGTCACCGCGACGCTTGCCCAGCTTGAAAATGCGGGTGTAACCGCCCTGACGGCCGGCATACTTGGGAGCGATCTCGTCAAAGAGCGTTTTGACCGCTTCTTTGTTGCGAAGACGGGCAAAAGCAAGACGACGATGATGGATCTCACCTTTTTGCCCAGCGTGATCAGACGCTCGGCGAAACTGGCCGCAGCTTTGGCTTTGACAATGGTAGTCTCGATCCGGCCGTGTTCGAAGAGGCTGCTGACCATGTTAGCCAGCATAGCTCTGCGATGAGCACCGGAACGACCGATTTTAAAAGTAGCTACACGATGACGCATGATTACTTAGTCTCCTTACGTTCGGTTCTGACTCTGGCAGACTCTGCATCGAGAGCGGCCATCAGACGGTCGCTGAGATTCATACCCAGCTCCAAACCGATTTTTTCGATTTTCTCTTTGATTTCATCCAGCGATTTTTTGCCGAAGTTCCGGTATTTGAGCATCCGGCTCTCGGTCTTGGTGCAAAGCTCGCTGACCAGCTTGATATTGGCACTGTTGAGACAGTTCATCGCTCTGACGGAGAGATCCAGGACCTCCACGCTCTGAGACAACAGCTTGAAGAGCTTCATTTCCTCTTCGTTGAGGATGACCTCCTGCTCGATGACCTGCGCACCGAGGAAGGGCTGCAGATGATCACGGAGGATCTTTGCTGCCTCTTCGAGGGCACTGCGGGGAGAAATACGTCCGTCGGTCCAAATCTCAAGTTCGAGACCATCCATCTCAGTCTCTTCACCGACGCGGGCAGCTCCGACCTGATAGTTCACCCGGGTAACAGGGCTGAACAGGCAGTCGACCGGAATCGTTCCGATGCTGCGGGGCGCAGTGTTTTTCTCTGCCGGCAGATAACCTTTGCCGGAAATGACTTCGATCTCTGTACGGAACGGAATAGCTTTGTCAAGAGTACAAATG
>JAFVYP010000074.1 GCA_017508555.1 Lentisphaeria bacterium | reverse complement strand
CACCAACAGGAAAGATGGGGGTCCGGGGGAAGAAATTTGTTGCTGAAGGCAACAAATGTCATCCCCCGGTGCGGAACCCTGCGGCGAAGAATTAAAAAATCTTTCCGCAGAAAAGCGGGAAGATTTTTTAATCATTCGCCGCAATTCCCTGCCGCCGCGGCCTGCATACCACGGGCGTATCCCGCTCCCGGTCGCACCGGGCGTCGGGGGGTGCAGGGGGGCGGGCGCTAAGCCCCCCTGCAAAGCCAGCGGGCCCGTCTGGAAAAAAAAGCCAACGGGCCCGTCTGGAAAAAAAAGCCAACGGGCCCGTCTGGAAAAAAAAGCCAACGGGCCCGTCTGGAAAAAGAGAAATGAAAATTATTTCTTAACGCGCACTAATAAAAGGACGCGTTCAGAAATGGGATCAAAAGGGGCGACTTTCCAATCATCAGAAGCGGCAAAGAGGCGGAAAATTTTTTGAAGGGCGTCGGCATCGAGGAAGAGGTCGCGTTGAGGGAGGAGGGCATATTCAGCGTCTGGATGGATTTTAAGATCTGCAAAATCCAGGAGGGGATTTCTGCCGATAAAGTGGGCCTGCCAGTTGAGGGTGGTTTGAAGTTTTGCGCCGGGGGGGATCAATTTTTTCAAGTGTTCAGCTTTTTCGCGGCAGGAGTCTTTTTCGGCCATCATGCCGGAATAGAGGCTCCAAGGGAATCTTCCGGCGAAAATGCCGCACAGGAGCATAGCGCAGAGCGTTGCGGTCAAAGCGGCAGAAAGGGTTTCCCGGGATAAATTTCCGCACTTGACAAGTCCCATAGCGGCGGCGGCGGCGAGGACCACAAAAAACTCGACCTGATACTGCATAGCCACATTGGACAACTCCGTATTATTGAGCAGACATACGCCGATAAAAGGAGGCAGGAGCATAAGCATCAGGCGGGCATAAAAGAGAGAGGTGCAAAATCCTGCCAGAAGGAAGAGGGCAAAATAAAAATTTTCCACAGCCAGCAGTTCATTAAAAAATACGCTGGGGCGGTAAAAGGGGGAAAGCAGGATCTGAGAGATGGAATTTCCCAGATTGGAATAATGGAACATCTGCTGATATCCGGCGGCATTTTCGGCATTTCCCCAGCTCATCAGGACGCGTGTAACGAAAAAGAACCAACCGACCATAGCGATAGAAAGAGCGGCTCCGGAGAGGCGCATTTTTTTGGGAGGAAAGAAAAAGAGGAGAACAAGGCCGAAACCGAACCAGAGAACGGCGAATGTCTCCTGGACCATAAGAGAAAGCAGCATGAACACGGCGGCCGTTCCGTACTTTTTACGGACAAAAAATCCCCAGAAAAGCAGAAAGAGCGGCAGCAGATAGATATTGGGATGATAGCCGTAAAAGGTGCATAAGTTCAAATTTGCCAGAGAAAAATGCATCAGCAGTCCCAGGGCAAAGATCAGAGCGTGAAGGGGTGCAAGTCCGCTGGATCTTGCTGCGAAATAGGTACAGGGGACAGCGGAATAGATCACCAGAGAATTCAGAACAAAAATGGCAAAGGGTTCATCCGTCATGGAATAGAGAAGAGCGCCGACACAATTTGGCAGAAGGTTGAAGTGTCCGCCGGCGTTAAAAAATTTCCACGGAGCCGACAGAAAAGAGGAGGCCATATCCATATAGGCCAGCACATAGACGCTCCAATCGGAAAAAATCAGCGACAGATGATAAACGCCGTAAAATTGCAGATACATTCCGTAAGCGGCGCCGGCGAGACCAGCCGCGCCAGAGATCCAGGCCATCATTTTGCCGTGCGTTTCCATCCCCGGCAACACAAGACCGCAGCGGCGGACAGCAAGGAAAACGGCAATGGTGACGATCCAAGTAAAGGCGATCAGACTCCAATATCCGGGGGGAGCAAAAAGCAATCCGTAGAGCAGAACAAGGGGCCAGGCGCCCCGGGCGATATTTTTCACAAGGCCGGTATTTTTACTGCGGAAAAGAAAAACGGCAATGATGGCAAACAACACCTGACAGAGGAGGATGACAGAATTTTCCACCTGAGCATTTCTGGTCATAACCAGCCAGTGAACGGGTTCGACAGTATGGATCATCAGATAGTAAAAAATGGTAACGGATCCCAGGGCAGAGATCTCCAAAAAAAGCAGAAGCGGATATAAGAGTTTTTTCATCATCATGCTCTTTCCATTGAATTATTTTCTCCGGCCGGAGGTGTTTTGCGGAAAAAAATCCAGCCGGAAATCAAAGCGGTCAGCGGAGCGACCAGCACCAGACAAAAACTGCCGACCAGGGTCTTGACCAGTTCAGAAGCCACTAAAGAAGAGTTGAGAAACACAGAAACCGGCGTTCCCTGAGCGGAAAACACCATCAAAAGCGTCAGGTATCCTCCGGAATAAGCCAAAAGAAGCGTTGTGGTCATGGTTCCGGTCACGCTGCGTCCGATGCGGATACCCAAACGGATCAGCTCTCTGCGGGAAAGTCCCGGATTGTGCAAAGCGACCTCTTCCACTCCGGCGGCAATATCCATAGCCAGATCCATAACAGCCCCCGCACCGGCAAGGATCATGGCGCCGATAAAAATGTCAGGGATATCCAAATGTTCATAACCGCTGTAAAACAGGGTCTGGACATAAGGCTGTGCAGCGCCGTTGATATGCATGAGACGTCCGGCAACATGAGCCAGAAGCAGTCCTGCAGCAACGCCCGATATGGAACCGGCAAAGGCGGCCAGACCTTTGCGGGTCAAGCCTGCGACCAGAAAGGTGATAACAGCCGTCAGGATAACAACGGCACCGAAGATCAGCCAGCTGGCGGGCCAGCCCCGCAGGATCAGGGGGATGACCAGTTTCCAGATCACCAGACAGCTGAAAAGGAAACTGAAAAGGGCTTTGACGCCGGTAAAGGAACCGAACAGGCAAAGCAAAAGACAAAATGCCGCAAACAGGGTAAAACTCCAGAAATTCCGGTAATGCTCCTGAGCGGTCAGGACGCTTTTCTGCGGCGTATCTCCCTCATGTAAAATGACCACAGCGCAGTCGCCCGGTTTGAAAACCTTATCCAGTTCCGGCTGTCCCCGCAGTTCATTGCTTGCGCGGAATGTTTTGCCGTCCAGTGCAACGGTCAATCTCTGGGAACCGTACAGCAGCAGTCCCTGACGGGTCAGAGAGGAGTCATCCACCGACAGGATCTTTGCCCTGACAGCGCGGCCCAGAGACGTTCCCACCCGGGGCGGTGCAGGCAGAAAAAACAGGGCTATGCTCAAAAGCATGACCCCGCTTATCAGGATGATCTCCCGTATATTGACTTTGTATTTTTTCATCAAAGCAGTGTTTTAAGGATCTTGGCGATATCGGTATTTTCGATCAATCCGGTGAACTTTTCAGAACCGGGACCGCTGCTTGTCGTCAAAACCGGAAGGGCGGTATGGGAGCCGCTTGTCCAGCCGATACCGGCTTTTCCGCTCATCACGATCCGGGCGGCGGCCGGCAGTTTGTTCTCCTTGAATGCTTTTTCGAGGGACTTGATCTCCCGGGCCGTCAGAACCATGGGATCTTTTTTGATATCGCCGGAAAATTTGAAGCCGAAATCAGCCGTCAGCATCTCCTGCGCCTTTTCCCATGAAAACGCGCCTTTTTTGCGTTCATTTTTGACCTTTTGGGCAAAGGTGTTCACGGAACACTTCTGATGGAGCAGCCGATCGACATACATGGCATACCCCGTACCGGCAAAGCCCATTGTCATACCGCCGGTCTCATGGTCGCCCGTGACGATAATCAGCGTCTCTTCCGGATGTTTGGCGGCAAAAGCCGCAGCCACGCGGACCGCATCATCAAAGGCAAGCACTTCATGGAGATTGGCCGCCGCCTCGTTGGCATGTCCGGCCCAGTCAATAGCACCGCCTTCGACCATCATAAAGAACCCTTTGGGATTATCCAGAAGTTCGATGCCTTTGGCGGTAAACTCCGCCAGCGTGGGGACATCCGTTCTTTTTTCAATGCTGTACGGCAGAGATCCCGCCGCGCCCCGGGCAAGGACTTTTCCCACACTCGGTTTGAGCGCTGCAAGTTCTTTCCGGGTCGATACGACTTTATAACCGGCATCAGCCGCCAGCTGATAAATATTGCCTTTGTATTCCGGGGACTTTTTGTCATCATGTTTGGCCACACCGCCGCCGCCGAAATAATCAAATCCGGAAGCAATCAGGTCAAGGCCGATCTGATAATACTGGGAACGGCTGGGACGGGCGGCATAAAATCCCGCAGGCGTGGCATGATTGATGGTAACCGAGGTCACGATACCCACTTTTTTGCCCTTTTTCCGGGCGACATAAGCAACGGACTCCAATTTCCGTTTACCGGAACTGTCCATACCGATACGGCCGTTATTGGTCTTTTCACCGCAGGCAATCGCCGTAGCCGCCGCGGCGGAATCGGTCACAAGACTGCTGGCGGAACCGGTCCGGGTCGTGGCATGGCTGGGAAGGGTATTGATCGTGAGTTTTCCCCGTCCGCTTGCGCGGGAAAACTCTTCAGCCACCATCCGCTGAGGCGTAGCCATTCCGTCGCCGATAAAAAGGAAAACATATTTGGGATTCTTGCCGTAAAGCGCAGTCACACACACCGCAGCAAGAAAAAGAAGCAAGAATTTTTTCATAGAAGATTTATCCTTTTATTTCTGTTTTTCATTCCCCTTCCCAGGCGCGGAGCTTGGTATCTTTCGTTCCCAGATCCGCGTAAGGATCGGCAAAATTGAACTTTCTGTTTTCCACATGCCAGTCAGCAAAGAGAATATTGCCCGATCCGTTGTGCCTTGCAGCAGGCATGCCGATCGTCTCTTTGTAGAAGCTGGAAACGGTATAAGCCCCCGCCTCTGGATCTGTTGCACTTCTGGCATCCATGATCGCATAGACCTGAGAGTGGTACTTGAAACTGGAGATCTTTGTGGGATCAGAGGACTGGGGATTGCTGTGGGAATAACGGCTGCCGACAGTACGCCAGTTGATACCGTAACTCAACACCGTTCCGGCCCAGGTATTGTAATAGTTGCTCCAGCTGTTCTGTTTGTCCTGATCGGCACGTGTATAAGTCGGACAGACAAACACCTGAGATTGGGGGATATAAAGATGAGAAAGCATCGTGAACCACGGCGGAGAATACAGTTTTTTCATAAAATTGGTGGAGTACGGGACCAGCCAGCCGCCGTTATCATTGACATACATATCCATTGCATTGCCGATCTGTTTCAGATTGCTGGCACAGCTGATGGTCCGTCCTCTTTCCCGCGCCTGCTGCAAAGCGGGCATCAGCATCGCCGCCAGAATGGCGATGATTGCGATCACCACAAGAAGCTCTATTAAGGTGAAGCTGTACAGATTCACCTGCCCATGGGCAGGTTAAAAACTTCATTCTTTGCCGTAAACAAGATCACAGCAGAGATGTGATCTTTTTACCAGCAGTTCTATGAGAGTAAAGGGGCTGGATGCGAGGGGAAAAGACAACTTTTTTTCACGAGAAAAAGCCGAACGTCGGCCCCGGTATATTTTTCCCCTCGCGCTCCCCTTTTCTTT
>JAFVYP010000073.1 GCA_017508555.1 Lentisphaeria bacterium | reverse complement strand
GTTTTTTCATAAATGCCAATTATGTGACGCCCAACGTATTCGTTTGTCCGTCTCTGTCATCGTCGAACCCCTCTTACCCCCAAACCTATATTGTGGGGAATGCCGCCCGGAATGCAAGTTATACCGGGTATGGCATCGCTTATGAAACTGTGGGCGGCGGACGTTACCGGCGGGGCGTTGATACCGGGCGTTCCAATGCCTGGACTGCTTTACATTCCACGGATGTCCGTTATCCTTCCGGACTTTATGTCATTATGGACGCCCGGCAGACCTTTGCTTACAATCAGGGCTACTTCGGATGTTACCGTTTCGGCTATACATTTTCCGAATCCAATAAAAAACGTGACGGCAATCCCGACGGCGAACGCCATGGCAACAAGCTGAATATCCTTTATGCTGACGGCCATGTGGCGATGAAAAAAGTCAATGCCTACAATCCCTATATTGAACTTGGTTCCATCCGTACGCTCCGCGGCTGGTGCGGCTGGTATTGAGAGGATTCACATGAAGATAAAAAATCTCTTTGTTTTTCTTGCTGTGACGGCAGGGATGTTCCTTACTGCGGAAACGCCGGAAGAGACTGTCAAACGTCTTATCACGTTTCAGGAACAGCATGACGATCTGACCCCTCTGCTGCCCGAAAGTGTCAGGCTGTTGAAAAGTTCCAATTACGATGTGCGTTTTGCCGCTTTGCGGACTCTGGTTTTTGCGGGAGTGCCCTATCCGGCAGCTGTCCCTGAACTGCTGAAGATCGTCCGGCGTTCTGTCCCGGAGAAAAACCGCCGCCTTGATGCTCTGCACGGATATGCCATGGCTGCACTGGTCACCGTTTGTGAAGATGAAAAGGTCTTTTCAAAACTGCTGGATACCAAAGATGATAAACTTGCCACCTCTTTGAGCATGGCTTTGCTGGATTCCCCCCGCCTGACACCGGCCTTGCAGAAGAAAATGCGCTGGACCGGAAGTGCTTACGGGCCGACGCCCCCGTCAAGGATCATCGATCCCTCTTTTGAAAAAGGGATCTCTCTGTGGACTCTGCGCAAGGTTGAAGGCGCCGAAGGCAGAGTTGCTCACGACAAAACAACTGCACGCAGCGGCAAAGGATCCTTGAAGATCATCAAGACCAACAGTTCCGGTTTTCTCGAACTGCGTTACCGGGATCTTGTGACCATCGATCCTCACGTCCACTGTTTCTGGCGGGGCTTTTACCGGGCAAAAGTCAAGCCGGGCAGTTCCATGCTGATCTTTACTTTTGAGGATGAAAAGGGTGTCCCCCTTTATCAGCCCACCTCCATGGGACGTTCTGCCCGGCAGAGCCAGTCCTTCGCCGTGAATACGCCTGACGGTGTCTGGGAACAACGTATCGGATTTGTGGAACGGAAAAAATCCTTTCGGAAATTGCGTCCGGTGATCCGGCTTTTCGGAGATCCCGGTGAGGTCAATGTGGATGATCTGGCTCTTCCCGGAGCCAACTGGTTTTCCAGACGTGCCGCTTCGATCCCGGAGATCTGCCGTATTTCTCCGCAGGAAGCGGCCAAACGTCTCGCCGCAAGAAGCAATGCCGCAGGCCGTATCGGCAGGTATCCTTCAGGTGCGGCCGGGTTGGAGATCGATGGAAAACTTCTGCCGCCTGTGATCTATTTTTCCGCTGTGTTCCCTGAATTGGGAGACTATAAACTTTTTCACGACAACGGTATAAAGGTTTTCAACTTCACCCTGCATCTGAACGATGCGGCAGGCCCCCATACCAAAGGAAGTGTCACCGAGATCTCCTCAGGCCCCGTCTGGCCCAGTGCCGGACATCGCAGATATAATTTTGCCCCTCTCATTTCCCGTTTGAAACGTCTGATCCGTCAGGAGCCTGAAGCATTCATCGTTCTCGGTCTCAACATCACCTGGCCTTCCGATTATTTCAAATACAATCCGGAGACTCTCTGGATCGATGAAAAGGGGAACAAAGCCTGGGGCAATTCTCTGCATTTGCGGGGATTTGCTCCCAAGCCTCAGGCACCGGGACTTTTCCCGTGGCCTTCGCCTTATGCCGACAAGCCCTTTACC
Source organism: Lentisphaeria bacterium (assembly GCA_017508555.1). Lineage (GTDB taxonomy): Bacteria > Verrucomicrobiota > Lentisphaeria > Victivallales > Victivallaceae > UBA1784. The sequence continues at coordinate 2,285 of JAFVYP010000073.1, read as the reverse complement.
GATGCTGCCGGAGTAATGACCGCTTTCATCCGGGAACTGAAAAAACATCAGCTCCACAAGATCGTGGTGGGATGTTTTGTTGCCGGAGGCCATGACGGGCAGTTTGAGATCCGCTACCGGGATTACAGTCCTGCCGGTATGGCTGCGTGGCGGAAATTTCTTGCCCGGACTTACAAAAACGATGCCGCTTTGCAAAAAGCCTGGAACGATCCTCAAGTGACGTTGAAAACGGCCAAAGTCCCCTCCGAACACTGGGGACGTTACAAAAAGGGGCGTTCCCCCATTTTCTTCGATCCCCGCCGTGAGGCAGCGGACATCGATTATGAAAGATTCCGTCAGGAACGGATCTGGAGCGTGAAAGAGATCATGCTTTCAGCCATCAAAAAGGAGCTGGCCAAACCGGTCCTCGGTGTGGCCTGGCAGATGGAAAAATTCTTTGTGAAAGATCCCACGCGCTTTCTCAACAGTAATGTTTTTGACATCATCGTGACCCAGCCGGTCTATCAGCACCGCCGGGGCGGTATGCCTTTCTGCAATCTGACCCCCATGGAGTCCTTTGCCCGGAAAAACAAACTCTGGATCAGCGAACTGGATATACGTTCGTTCCTGCGTTCCATATATGCTGAAGAACTGAAACATCTCAAAGTCGGGATCCCCTTCAATATGGCAGAGTTCCGCCAGACCGTGCGGAAACTTACCGCCGAACAGATTGCTTCCGGTGCAGGCGGATGGTGGTATCTGGATATGTTTCCCGGGGCCCATGCCCACCCGGGGATGCTGGCGGAGATCCGCAAAGGCGTGGAACTTTTTGAAGAGATCCACAAACTTCCCGGAAGCCGCCGGCAGGCTGAAGTCGTGGCTGTCATTTCACAGGAGGCCATACTCAATCAGCGCCAGTGGGCGGCAAGTTTCCCCATGATGTATCAGTTTTTTGCGCTCCGCCAGGCAGGGATGCCCATAGATATCCGTTTCGCAAAAGAGCTTTTCAATGCACCTGACGGGGATAAATACAAAGTCTACTTCTTTGCCAATCAGTTTGAACTTGATGACAGGGAAATGGCTTTTATCCAACAGAAACTCAAAAAAGACGGCAAAACGCTGATCTTCAATTATACCGCAGGTTTTGTCGATCCTGTCAGGCGGAAACTTGATCTGAAAAGATGTGAGACCCTCACCGGATTCAAACTCAAAAGTTTCAATGAAATGCGTTCACCGGCCGTTCTGCCTTATCAGGCGCCCGGAAACTTTTACCGGGCCTACCATGACCAGAGCGACAAAACGTCCATCGGCCGCCTGCCCCGTTTCGTCATTGCCGATCCGGAAGCGGAGATCATTTCCCGTTATGCGGATGATAAGACCCCGGCCGTCGGGATCCGTGAATTCAGAACATGGCGTTCGGTTTTCATGGGGGTGCCAAGCGCTCTGACTGCGGCTCAGTTTCACGCTCTCGCCCGCAAGTCAGGAGTCCATTGTGTTCTTGAGCCGGATAAAGCCATTCTTATGCTGAACAACCGTTTTCTGGCCATTACGCCTCTTGATAACGGGCAGGTGACTGTAAGGCTGCCTTTTGCCGCCACGGTAACGGATGTCTTCACAAATCAGGTGATCTCTTCCGGAAAGAGTGCTTTTGATCTGATACTCCGCAACGGCGAAAACCGTTTCTTCCGTCTTGACCGGGCACAAAAGAAAAGCGTTTCAGCCGTGCTGCCGGTTGCCGGGAAAAAGGTGAAAAAAATTGAAACCTCTGTTGGCAAACCGGGGCCGCAGCTTTTCAAAGACGGTCACTTCGAGGGGAAAAATACCAACTGGCGGCCTCTTATCAACGGAAAAGTGGAACGCAGCGGCCGCTTTGCCGCCGCCGGGAAATTTTCCGCCCGGGTGACAGCCGTCACGGCCGGGAAACCTGCTTCGGTTTATTGTTCCAGATTTTCTGACGGATTTCTTATGGGACGGCGGCTTCTGCTGGATGTGATGGTCCGGGGCGAGGGAAAGGGCCGTATCGTGGTACTCCCTTACGCTCCCGGTACCTCACGGACAAATTTGAACCGGGGGAAAGCTGTCACGCTTTCGCCGGACAAATGGCAGCGGATCTCCTGTGTTTTCGATCCGGGCGAAAAGATCGTCGGCAGGATCGCCCCTGCCATGGAACTCGAATCAGGAAAAGAACTGTTTTTTGATGATTTCCGCATCCGGACACTCTCTGACAGTGCAAACTTCAAAGGGCAGACTGCTGATATTTCCGTCAGCGCCGGAAAAAGTTTCAAAGCGGTCTTTACCGGGGCAGT